>CAWUJS010000057.1:0-13578 GCA_963922705.1 uncultured Alphaproteobacteria bacterium
TAATTGTTGATTGTGCCCAATAACAGGATCCCTGCTATTAGGTGCGAACAAACCTGCGGTTTGCTTGGAATGACGCTGTTGTCATTGCGAACGTAGTGAAGCAATCCAGATTGCCGCGTCAGGCCTTTGGCCTTCCTCGCAATGACATTCCCCTGTTATCCGTCATTGCGAACGTAGTGGAGCAATCTAGATTGCTTCGTCGGCTCTGCCTCCTCGCAATGACGAACTGGATTGGCTTTGGTGTTCGTCCATTAATGCCTTGGTGCGGTCTTGTATTAAAAATCTAGCTGTTAAATCCAAATGCAGTCGCCATGGGAAGTTATCCCCGTCTTGTTTTTGGCTAGGCGGCTTCTTGTCCTGCTCTCCCAGTGATGTCTTTTATAAATTTGCCAAAAACATCGATCGATTCCAAAATGCGCGGGGCGTATTTTTCAACAAAAGCGCGATCAAGCGTTTCGCCATTTTGGTAAGCAACGAGAGCATCTGCGGCTGTATCCCGGTAATCGCATCCTGATAAACGCAATGTTAAAACATCTTCAGGTGCGCCAAAAGCATGCCCCGGCAAAGTAGCCAAATTATATTTCTCCAGCAAAATAATGTGTAGGTCTTGTGATGTTTTAATGCCTGAATCAGCAAGCTCTTTACGATATGGTGCAAAATTCGGATAGGTGTAAAAAGCGCCGCGTGCCTGCGGGCAATCAATGCCAAGTGCTTTCAGGTCATTCGAAACGGTTGTATTCATCAGATTATGAATATCCGTACATGCTTGTATATGATCTTCCACATCCTGATAACGTGCATAGGCATCAATCGCAGCAAATTGCAGCGGTCCATTGATACAGGACCAGGTTTCACTGATGTAACGACATAAAGCATCTTGTAAACCAGCGACGCCTTTTGGAATAAATCCAACACCAAAGCGCCAGCCCCCAAGTGATAGATGCTTGGAAAGCCCTGTGCTGATGGCTGTGATCTGAGGTGCATATTTTGAAATGCTGTTATAGTGTCCATCGAAAGAAACCAAGCCATAGATTTCATCGGAAATAATAAAGACACCCTCTTCCTGACAAACTTTTGCTATGGCTTCTAACGCATCTGCCGGAATATTCGTTCCCGCAGGATTATTAGGTGAATTTAGAATAAGTTTTGTGGGATTTAACCCTTCTGTCCGCGCCTTTTGAATAGAGGCACGCAAAATATCAGGATCAATGTGATAGCCATCATCGTCCAATGTTAGAGGGACCCGAAAGGATTTGGTTTGTAGTAATTTTGCTTGTGGAACATAGCTGACCCAGCTTGGGTCGGTATAAAGCAAATCACCCTTAATGGCCGCTTGTAGGGCAAATAATATTAGCTTGCTTCCGGGGGCTGTAATCAAATCACATTGATCGACGTAACCACCAACAAGCGGACGATAATATTCGCGAATTGTCTCAAGCAATTCAGGAATACCTGTCGCAGGATAATATTCTTTTTTATCGGCATTGTCTGCGAGTGTTTTTTGCAGACGTTCAGGAACGGGGAAGGGCGATTCTCCGAACCCCATGTGATAAACGCTTTCGCCCTTGTTACGTTTTTCCCATACAAGATCATTCGCCCATAAAGTTGGGGAATGCGGGATAGATTGTATTTCATTCGATAGTTCGATCATGTTTGTTCTCCGTTATTGATCAATAATCTATGGTTTTTAAAAATAAAGGCTAAGCTGCTTTGAAGAGCTTATCTCTTTTCTTATCCGGTGTTTCGTGGTTTTTTCCACTGGGTTTTAAGATACGGGTTCTGTTGAAAAACCCACTGCCCAGAACGTCAATCACCATATTAACAAGTCCGGCATATTTTTGATCTTCGCCCGCTCGCCCATCATAAAGAATCCGGTCTTCATACCCTGAAATCCACAAAGCTTCGGGATTGCGTCTTGCAATGACCAAATCGCCAGCCGTGCTGGCTGCGTTTGGTGATCTGTGGAATTTAAAAATAATCAGCCCGTCTTGCAGCAACTCCTTGAGCGTAAGCTGAAGCGCACGGGGCAATATTTCCATGCCATTCGTGTTGTCATTCATCGGGTCAATAACGCTAACCACTTCCATTTTGCCCCATTCGGTAGACATCGAAAAACGCGAGCGGCTCGTATCTGATAAGCCCTTCATCGCATTGTTATGAATCGCCCATGCTTCTTCAACTGGAAGGGAGAAAGAGCGATGCCCCTCAATGTCGCGTCCCTGGAATATATATTTGAACTTGACGCCATTCCGACGCAGCTCTTCGTGCAGGATACGGATATCTTTTTCGCAATCATTCACTTTTTGTATGATGGGTGTCTGATTCTCAATACTAACAAAGGGCAAGGCTTGTAACTTGCCAACCGCATCTTTTGCAGCATCCAGCCAGACATAGCCGGGGCCATTATCATTGGGAACATAGTTACCATCCTGATCACGCAGTAAAAACTCATCGGGATGCGTGTAGTGCGAGACAATATTAAGATGCATATGTGGAAACTCTTCATGCACCATTTTGAAAGTTTCCATCATCGCATCATCAAAACGTTGCGGCCTGAAGGCAATTTCCTTGGTACCAAAACGTAAGAGATGAATACCTGCCTGACCCGCAGCAACAGCAAAACGGTAAAGTGTACGGTTCGGTAGAACCATAATATCACCGCCGGACAGCAATAACTCGCGAATAGGATAACGGCGCTTTCCTGTGACAGGATCAACATGCCCGTTATCTTCTAAATTTTGATTATAACTGACAATATAATCGCGTAACTCCTCAGGGCGGACACTTGTCTTACCGGTATCTTTATTAAACAGATCAAGGCGGTAACAATAACGGCAATGAGCAGAGCAGGTTGGTGATGTATATCCCAAAACAATTTCATCATATTTATGCAGCAATTTTCCATGTAGTGAATTACTGCCCGGCGTAAAATTCATTTGATTTGATGGATCTTTTGCACCTGCCATATCAACGGCTTCGTGCAGACGTGGTAAAATCAAAGCGCCGATAGCTTTGCTCGGCGGCATTTTGGGAACAAGAACATTCCCCTCTGAATCAACTAACTCCTCACCAACAGTCAAGGCCTGGTAATGCGGGTTTGTGCCGAACATCATCCGCTTGTCAACGCCAGCTTCCTGCATTTTCAAATATTCTTCATCGGTGTAAATATTTTTGAGGAGTTCGCTCACACGATGATGCGTAAATCGCCCACGTAAAGGACGTAAATGCCTGCTATTTGTTTTAGGGATTTTCACATGATAAGTTTTAATTGGATCTGTGTCTAACAACATAAACCCCTCCTTCTGCAATATATTTTAAAAACAGCTAACAAAAATACAGCAAACATTTGTTAGTCAGAAACATATTAATGAAGAATTTTATCAAAAAAAGCAATAAAATTTTAATTAGAAGCGCTTGTTTTGTATATAATTTTTTTGCGCATCGCAGCAAAAACTAAAAAATCAATCTTCCAAAATACTGTTGAGTTTCATTGCAAGACTCATAGAGCCTTTTACTTTTAATTTACCCATCATAAAGGCAATATTTGGATCCTGCGTCCCTTCTAATATTTGCGTAAATATTTCAATAGAGCTCGATAATGTTAAGTCTGCTTCACCGTCTTCTGATGATATAGTCGCAGGAGTCTGTGTTGCATCAATTAAAACTATGCCTTCATCTTTAAAGTCTAATTTTATTTTAGCGTTTAAATTATCAGCGAAGGCCATTTTTTCTTTGATTTTTGTCTCAATAATATCGATTGACATTTTTTGTATCCTATTTTTACTTTGATTATACTTATTTCAGTTTAAACAAGCAATTTGAAGCCAAATTGAAAAGAGCGTTGTACGCGGCATTGGCTGATGCTAAAGTTTTTTAAATTATTTTTATTAGGCAGGTTTTGATCATGACACGTTTGAATTATTTTTTGAATCTTGGAATAGCTTTTTTTGCATTTAATACATCCATGCATAGTAATACAGTAAATGCAGGGCAAGGGCTTGCCTTTCATCCTACGAAAACATGGCAAGTGAGTTCTATTAAACCGGTTAGCGATTACGCTGGTGAATGCATTGTTCACAACGAGTTCAACAATGGATTTCTTTTGCAAATGAATGGTTCCAGCAATTGGGTTCAGCAGTTGAACTTAAATATACGTCAGAATGCTTTTGAGCAAGATGCTAAATATGATGTGGTTTTGTCAGTACCCGGACAACCAAGCCATACAATTAATAGCCATGCGCATAGAAGTAATATTATTTCCATTCCTCTGAAGGGTAAAAAGGAATTATATAAAAATATCCGTGAACGTGGCGTTTTGGATATTAGCATTGAAGGCAATGCATTTCGTTTTTACATGACAGGCTTTAACGCTGCAGCGCAAAATTTTGAGCGTTGCATGGCTGGCGGCGCGCCAGGCCTGGTTGCTGCCAAAAATATTAGAGATCATGTTGAAAATCCTTCCAGGAAAAAAACGGCCTCTGAAAAGCAAGTTTCCTTTGTTGCCACTACTGAAGATTTGAACGAATACGAAAAAAAGTTGTTGCTTAACGAATCGGTTGAATTCGAACAGCAGGAATTTGCTGATAAAGATGTGGTTATTACACAGGAAGCACAAGCAGAAGATGTAGTGGAAATAAATAATATTGAAACATTAGCTCAATCAGAAGAAGAAGCTGTTGCAGCTCTCAATAGAGAGGCTATGGAGCTTGCCAGGAAAAAAGTACGTGATCAGGATGTTTCGCATGACAGTTTAGTAGAGATGGTTGACGCTAGTCAAAAGGATGCGCAGCTTAATGGTTTAGATTTAGAGCAAGATATTAATATTGCTTCAGAACCACCCGTCTCGTCAGTAGAAACGCTTTTGACCCCTGACTTTGGTTCTCTGGAAGAAACGAAAGTCCCTGTTTCGCAAGAGACACTTCCTGTCATGCCGCAATCAGATATGGATGTTGCAAAAGGTCTTTTAGCAGAGCCTGAGAAGACCATAAAAACATCCCAAAAAATATCCAGGAGAATTGAAACGCCGGAGATTCCTGTTCATAAAGAATTTGCTAAAGCAGAAGCTGATTTTAGCCATAGCACTATTGAAATGGCTGACTCAAAAGCTCTGGCAAAAATTGTTGCACTGGAGAAAGAGCTGGAATCAGTACGTATAGAAAATGAAGCGCTTAATGATGAGTTACGAATGTCTTTGAACGAAAGTAAGCGTGAAGTCATGAGTGTTGAGACAGATAATTGGAATTTGGAGCGGGCAACGATGCGTTATAACGAAGCGGAGCGCCAGATGAAAAAACTTGGCCAACAGCTCCAAAGGGAGCGCGCACAATGGGCTATGGAGAGAAAAGAGCTTGAAATGATGCTTTTTGATCCTGCTTTGACAGAAAAAGAACAGCTTGCGCGCTTATCCGGGCTTGAACAGGAGTTAGCCGCAGCAAAGGCTGCGCTTGAGGAGAGATAAATGGATTAAGGGTATTTAATTGACGGTTTGTTTTGTCTGCATAAGCGACGAGACAGGAGATTATATGGACCATGGTGTTGATAAGAGATCGGTGCCTTGAATGTTCAAGCCCCATTCTGGATTCATGGCAATTGCATTTGAAGTCGTGACTTTGTAAAAAACATCGTCCTACCACTCCCCTTTTTTTTCATACCATTCCCTCCACCTGTCATCCCGGCGAAAGCCGGGTTCTCTTCGGTTTAAGCATGAGATCCTCGCTATATAGATGCGAACAAACCTGCGGTTTGCTCGTAATGACGCTGTTGTCATTGCGAACACAGTGAAGCAATCCCGATTGCTTCGTCGGCTCTGCCTTCTTGCAATGACGAACTGGGTTGGCTTTAGGGTTTCTTGCGATTATGCCGCTTTCGCGGGGATGACGGTATTGTATTAAAAATCTAGCTGCTAAATCCAAATGCAATTGCCATGTGTAAGAAACCAATGGTGAAACAAATCTGCTTATATATATCATTCCCCTTGAAAAACAAAATATTATAAGAAAAGATATAGTCTACAAAATTTTGTGGGGGGAACATATAGTTATGACAAGCTTTTTAAAAAAAATAGCCTCAAACCCTTCTGTACAGCTATTTGGAGCTAAAACACTTTTAGCCTTTGCCCCTACATTATCCATTGGCAATACAGCGATTTTTTCACGCTGGTCAGATATACAGGACATTTTATCCCGCGATCTGGATTTCCTAATTGAGCCGATCAACAAGGAGCGCATAGAACGTGTGAACGGCTCGTTTATTCTGGGATTGGATAGATCAGAGACTCAATTGCATGAACGCGATGCTCTCTATCAGGCAATGACGCATGACGATATTCCGCGCATTCGTGATTTGGCATTTAAAAACGCTAAAGAGCTTTTGCAGGATATTCCTCAAAATGGCACAATTAATATCGTGAATGATTACGCACGCTGCGTTGCATCACGTAGCGCCACAGCATTAATGGGTATTCAGGGCACAAGTGAGGATGACCAGATGCGCGTTGCCCGCGCTATGTTTCACGAATTATTCCTGAACCTTGGCAATGATGAAACGGTTCGCACAAAAGCAGTGGCAGCATCCGAAGAGCTGCGCACATGGGTGGCAGAAAACATCGCGCAAAAGCGCAGCAAAAGAAAACTGGCCGAAGATATGATCTCGCGTATGATCGATGCAGGCCATGAAGATGACCTCATCAGGCGCAGTGTGTCGGGCATGTTTGTCGGCGCAATTGATACAACAGCCACCTGCGTTGCCAACATTATGGCTGTCCTGCTAAAACGCCCAAATCTAAAAGCAATGGTCATCAAAGACCTTGATGACCTTCGTGCTATGCAAGGCTGGTGTTACGATATTTTGCGCTTTCAACCCCATAATCCAATTATTTTGCGCCATGCTGCGCATGATTGCGAGATAGGCGGTAAACCAATCAAGGCTGGCACGACTATAGTCTGTTTTACGCTTGCTGCTATGCACGATAAAGCTGCATTTCCTGAGCCGTCAAAAGCTTTACCGGACAGACCCCTGACATCATATCTGCATTTTGGTGGAGGGTTTCACCCGTGTGCAGGCAGAGCAATTAATGGGGTGCAAATTCCTGTCCTTGTGACTGAACTGCTTCGCCGTGATCCTGTTGCTATGGGTGAAATTGAATATGATGGGCCTTTTCCTGATATATCCTTACTGCGTTTACAATCCTGATTTTTTAAACTTTTCATTAAGGTGGTTTTTTCATGACATATTCTTTTATTAACATCATTGCCGAACTTCCTCGTGATAATGAGCACAAAGCCGAAGAAATGCTGGATGCTCTTGGCAACCCTCTGCAAAAAGACATTGCCGCTCTGATTAAAGAGATAAACCGCATTCATTTTTTCAGCATGACAGTTGTTCCCGGCGATGAGGATACAGCGCCGTTTCTTGTCTTTGAGCTTTCCGTTGATGGGGATACAAAAAGCTTACTGGATATTCTGGCGCAAAAAACAGGCGATCACTTTGCTCCAGTCTTTGCTTTAGCTAAAAATTATGATACCGCGCCTTCCCTGGCAGATTTTTGGAAACAGCATCTTGTTGAAACTGGCCTGGGATATATGGATACGCCGGGGTTGGGGCATACCGGTACGCCGGGAATGAGTGTTGATCGTATTCATAAAGAAGCAGATCTTGCGGACACGATAACCGAAATCTACAACAAAACAGACCGAAGCGGCGCAGCGCTCGATATTTTAGAACGCGTGAGAGAAGCTTTAAAAGAAAAAGATGTTGCATGGGCGTTTGATCCTGAACCAGCGCCCTTACTCCATGGTGAGAAAAAGGGCGGCCTGATAGCAACAGTTATATCGTCATGGCCGAACTTCGTAACCACATATTTGTGGCCTGTTATTATAATCTCTGCCGTGCTATCCGCCTTGATGATCTCTCCCATGGATGGATTTAATCTCCAGACACTCATAATGGCGGGTATAGAGTTTTTGCTGACAGGTTTTGGAATTTTCTCCGGGTTAGCCATCATCTATATCGCAGCAGTGTATTTATCTTTAAGACGTTTAGAGGAAAGCGACATTCCCGATGATACACCGCCCGATCATCTTAAAATGGATGCTATTAGAAAACGCGAAGATCATGCCTATCAAAATCATCTGGCCGGTGTTTCTATCATGAAAGGTGGAAAAACAAGGCAAATCACAATTCGCCTTATTTTCTGGCTGATTGCAACATTGGCGACCAAGCTTTATCGTCCCGGATTTTTGGGCGGTATTGGAACCATCCATTTTGCAAGATGGGTTATGATCCCGAAAACAAACCGACTGCTATTTTTCAGCAATTTTGGAGGAAGCTGGGAAAGCTATCTGGAGGATTTCATCACCAAAGCCAATTTTGGCCTTACGGGGGTGTGGAGCAATACAATAGGTTTCCCAAAAGCAAGCAATCTTGTTTTTGATGGCGCAAGCGACGGAGATCGCTTTAAACGATGGGCTCGGCGCCAGCAAAATCCGACATGGTGCTGGTATTCTGCCTATCCGGATTTAACAACGCCGCGCATTCGAACCAATGCCGCTATTCGTCAGGGCATCGCCGGTATATCAACTGAAACAGAAGCAAAAGATTGGCTTGCCTTATTTGGCTCTGATGTATTGCCAAGAACAGAATTGCAGTCTGATAACATACAAGCCATTCTGTTTGGCGGTTTTGGTCCATTGCCACATGCAGCATGCGTTACAATACAGCTTCCGAAGAACAAAGATAAAGCCCGGTCATGGCTGGCCGCAATCATGCCAAAAATCCGCTTTGGAGATGAGCGCCCAAATGCAGATGAAACAGCCATGATCCTGCCTATAGCCGCATCAGGCTTGCGCAAGCTTGGCCTTAGTGATGAGGCGCTTTCAGGTTTTCCCCATGCTTTTATAACCGGTATGGCAGAGCGCGCCCGCATTTTGGGGGACATTAAAGATAATGCCCCGTCAAAATGGTTATGGGGTGGCAAGAAATCAGTCGATGCTGCTCTTATGATCTATGCACCGGATGCGCAGACATTAAAAACCCTGCAAGACACAGAAACAAAAGCTTTGGAAAAAGCCGGGGGGAAAGTGATCTATACTGTTCCTCTTGAGGAACTTCCGCCAAGGGGTACGCCAATTCGTGAACCTTTTGGCTATGTTGATGGCGTTTCACAGCCTGTCATTCGGGGAATAGGGCGCCATAAGCCCGGAACAAATGATTTGCACATTCTGGAACCCGGGGAATTCATTATGGGCTATCCTGACGGGCTGGGTACATACCCGCAAACCCCAGTCATTCCGGCTATCCTGGATTCGCATAATGACCTGTATGCTGCGCCGGATGCTCAGGCCGACCAACGCCCTGATTTTTCAAACGCCCTTGCCACAGCATCCCGCGATTTGGGACGCGATGGGAGTTATATGGTCATCCGGCAACTGGAACAAGATGTTGACGGATTTAATGGCTTTTTGGAAAAAGCCGCCAAAAAAATGAGTCAAGGGGCTGCTGGATTAAAAGTCACAGCAGACTGGATCGGCGCTAAAATGGTAGGTCGCTGGAAAGATGGATCATCTCTGGTGCGCAACCCCTATAAACCCCGCACAGAATGGGATAAAGATGCAAAGCCGGATAATGACTTCCTGTTTGGCAAAGAAGATTCGCAAGGCATGCGCTGCCCGTTTGGCTCTCATATCCGTCGATCCAATCCGCGTGAAAGTCAGGATCCAAAATCGGAATCACAAATCGCAATCACCAACCGTCACCGCATCTTAAGGGCTGGGCGAGTCTATCAGGAGGGAGACAAGAAAGGTTTACTCTTTGTCTGTATGAATGGGGATATCGAGCGTCAATTCGAATTTATCCAGCAAACCTGGACCAATAACTCTACATTCCATGGACTGGATAAGGAAATTGACCCGTTATTTAACACGCATAAAGGGCAAAAATATTCTATTCCGATGCGTGACGGAACACGCTGCGTCACTGGCTTGCAAAATTTTATTACAACAAAAGGCGGAGAGTATTTCTTCCTGCCGGGGAAACAGGCAATGAAATACTTATCACGGACTCAAAAGGATTCTGTCGCATAGTTTAATGGAGAACAAAAGGTTTCATTAGGTTGCCAGCCAGTGTATATAAGGTCTGCAATGTCTAATCGCCCGCTTCTTTTGTCCGTCAAAGATGCCATGGTTCGCTATAGCGAAACGCCGGTATTTGAAAATCTTGCCTTTAACATCCATCAGGGTAGCCGTATAGCACTGGTTGGAAAGAACGGCGCAGGCAAGTCGACATTGATGAATATTATCACCGGTGCGCAGGATCTTGATGATGGTGAACGCTGGGAAGAAGCGGGCATAACGATTGGCTATTTACGTCAGGATATTGTGCCGCGCGAAGGTCAAAACGTTTTTGAATACATCTTTGAAGAAATCAAAGATGATGAGAGGGAGAATCACAGCTATAAGGTTGATATTGTCGCTGAAGCTTTGCATTTGGATACACAAGCACAAATGAGCGTTCTTTCGGGTGGACAGCTGCGCCGCGCAGGTCTTGCGCGTTGTTTGGTTGAGGAACCTGATATTCTTCTGCTTGATGAGCCTACCAACCATCTGGATCTTGATGTTATAGAGTGGCTTGAAAATTATCTTAAAAGCTATCGCGGTACATTGGTGTGTATCTCTCATGACCGGACATTCCTGGCCAATGTCACAACGCAGGTATTTTGGCTTGATCGTGGAGCGCTCAAAGTTAGTCCGCGCGGGTTTAAGCATTTCGAGGAGTGGTCGACTGCTTTGCTGGAGCAAGAAGAGCGTGAATTGAAAAACCGTAAACAAGCTGTTGGCATAGAGGTTGCGTGGGCCAATCGCGGCGTTAAAGCCCGCGTCAAACGCAATCTACGCCGTATGGCGCTGGTGAAAGAGATGCGTGACAAGCTTAAAGCGGATGAAGCTGCTTATCGCCGCGCTACGCAGAAGATTGAATTACAGCCTTTGAAGAATATAGACAGTACATCAAAAGTTGTTGCCGAGTTTTACAAGGTTTTTAAAAGCTTCGAAGAAGATCACAAAACGATTAAAATTCTTGAGCAATTCTCCATGCGTATACAGCGCGGAGACCGCATTGGTATTTTGGGGAAAAACGGTTCCGGAAAGACAACATTTCTCAAGCTTCTCCTGAAAGAACTGGAACCGGATCAGGGGCGCGTAAAGACCCGTAAGGAACTGGAGTTTTCTTACTTCGACCAAAAGCGCAGTGACCTTGATCCAACCGACACATTGCAGAAAACGCTCTCGCATGGCGGCGGCGATTATATTGATGTGATGGGTAAACAGCGCCATGTCTGCGGTTATCTCAAAGACTTTATGTTTGATCCCAGCAGGGCGCAAGATAAGGTTTCACAGCTATCCGGCGGACAAAAAAACCGGCTTATGTTGGCAAAAATCCTGGCTAACCCAAAAAGCTGTCTTATTCTGGATGAGCCTACCAATGATCTGGATATGGATACGCTGGATATGTTAGAGGAAATTCTATGCCAATATAAAGGGACGTTGCTTGTTGTTTCACATGACCGTGATTTTTTGGATCAAACTGTCACAAAAATTTTGGCCTTTGAAGGCGATGGTAGTGTCAAAACCGTGATTGGCGGCTATAGCGATTATCTTGAAATGAGGAATAAGCGCGAGAGCGGATCTTCGCAGCACACGCAGAAAAAAACCAAAGAAGCGTTGTCGTCGTCATCACAAGCAGATGCACCAGCAAAGCCCAAGGCGAAAAAGCTAACGTATAAACTGGAACGCGAGCTTAAACTTTTACCGGGGAAAATAGAGCGCGTGGAAGCAGACATCATGAAGTTTTCTAATCAACTTGCCGACGGAGACTTTTACCGTCGCGATCCTGACAATTTCCACGCGGTTACGAAACAGCTTGGCGAAGCTCAGGAAAAACTAGAACGTTACGAAAGGCGATGGTTAGAGCTGGAAGAACAAAAATCCTGAATGAGAAAGGTTATAGAATTCTTGGTAAAGCCAGGTTTGGGAAATGATATCCCCCTGCAGTGCCGCACAATCAAAGCACAAACACTGAACCTAAGAAAATAATTGTACCGGTAGCAAAAGCTGCTTAAAATCAAAGAAGTAGGCAAAACACGCTTTTTTAGCTTGGTTGTCCTTACATCCTTGATGACGTATAGTAAATTCGAAAAAAGTGTATCATCAAACTGGCTATTGAAATAGCATGTAATATGTTAATTTCTTAAATATCATCCCTGAATCACAAGATGGTTCAATTATAAAATAGATTGTATAAGAGGAGTGACATATGCAACTGGATCGTAATGCGTCTGACCAACATAATAATGATGCTTCATTTTGTATCAAAGAAGTCACCGCCCACTGTCAAATGTATCAAGGAGCAGATACAAAACGAAGCATTTTTCAACTTGTCATTACGCTAGCTCTTTTTGCCATAGTTTGCAGCATGATGTTTTACAGCTTAAGTACCTCTTACTGGATAACACTATGTTTAGCGTTTCCTGCTGCCGGGCTGTTGACACGAATTTTTATTTTTCAGCACGATTGCGGGCACAGATCGTATTTTAAGTCCAAAAGTGCCAATGACTGGGTCGGTCGCTGCTTGGCAGTCCTGACCGTAACGCCCTATGATTTTTGGCGCCGTGCCCACAACAAACATCATATGACATCTGGCGATCTGGATAGGCGCAGTATTGGGGGGATTGATACAGTAACGGTGCGCGAGTATCAGGCTTTTTCAAAGGGTCAGAAATTATTATACCGGCTCTATCGCAACCCATTTTTGCTATTAATCCTTGGTACACCTTTCTATGTAATCGTTTTGCAACGAATTCCCTTGAATAAATCCTTTGATTTTCATGATGGATACCAAACGCTTACTATAGCCTCAATCTGGAAGAGTGTTTTTCTGACAAATATTGCAATTGTCGGTTTTTACGGTGGGGTTGCTTTGTTGATAGGGATCGGACCGCTTCTAGCAGTTTATTTGCCGATTCTCGTGATAACCTCGTGGATTGGCGGGTGGCTGTTTTTTGTTCAACATCAGTTTGAAGACACCTATTGGGAAAAACACAAAAACTGGGACAGACGCGAATCTGCTCTGATGGGAAGTTCGTATTACGCTCTTCCCAAAATTCTACAATGGTTTACGGGTAATATCGGGTTACACCATATTCATCATCTGTGTTGCGGTATACCTAATTATAAACTTCAGGACTGCATGAGTGCGCGACCTGAGCTTGGAACCATTAACAGGCTCACCATACGTGAAAGTTTAAAAAGCCTTTCTCTTTATTTGTGGGACGAAAAAAAAGGAAAGCTTGTTCAAGTCGTTAAATGAGATTCTATCGCAAAGGTTAAGGGTGGTCAAATATAGTCATTCCACTCCCTCTCTTGTCATCCCATATTCCTCACCTGTCATCCCGGCTATATAGATGCGAACAAACCTGCGGTTTGCTCGCAATGACATTCTCCTGTTATCCGTCATTGCGAACGTAGTGAAGCAATCTAGAGCAGATCGTATTTAGTTAGAATCGGGATTCCCAAAGTGTAAGAAATA
>CAWUJS010000058.1:0-13285 GCA_963922705.1 uncultured Alphaproteobacteria bacterium
GTTGCAGCATTTGCTGCTGTACCAGTAGATGTGATGCTAGCATTATCTATGGTAACACCGTTGTTATTGGTGCTATACCACGCGCCGCCAGCGTTAGCCTGTCCTGTGATATTAACGGCCCCGCTGAGAGATGTGATAGAGGAAGTGTTTAAAAGATGTATACCGTGATTATCATCTTCTCCCGCACCGCCAATACCACTTAGAGTAATTGTTGCAGCATTTGCTGCTGTACCAGTAGATGTGATGCTAGCATTATCTATGGTAATACCGTTGTTATTGGTGCTATACCACGCGCCGCCAGCGTTAGCCTGTCCTGTGATGTTTATCGCTCCGTTGAGGGATGTTATAGAGGAAGCGTTTAAAAGATGTACACCGTGATTGTCATCTTCTCCTGCGCCGCCAATACCACTTAGAGTAATTGTCGCAGCATTCGATCCTGTTCCAGTAGATGTAATATTAGCATTGTCTATGATAATGCCATTGTTATTGGCGCTTTTAAACACACTGCCAGTGTCAGCCTGTCCTGTAATGTTAATGACTCCGCTAAGAGATGTGATAGTGGAAGTGTTTAAAAGATGTACGCCATGATTGTCATCTTCTCCCGCGCCGCCTTCGCCAACAATAATGACATTACCACTAGAAGATGCAATGTCCGTGTTATCAAGCACAACACCTATTTGATTATTGTTACCAAAATTGTTCAAACCGTGGCCACGAATAGATAAATTGCCGGAACTCACATCCAATGCTGCGTTATTAAAGCTAACACCCTCTTCAAATGTCGTGTTTCCGTAGGCAAAACCTGTTTCAGGATTTGCACTACCACCAGCAGTGAAGTTACCTCCATTGGTTGTAAAGGTTATATTGCTTAGATTTATAGCACCATCCTGGTTGCTATCGCGATCTGCATTCAGGATAATATTAAACGCCTGATTATTGCTGTTACTTAAAGTATGCGTTGTACTTCCATCTATATTCCTGTCTGCGATGATGCTAAGAGTGCTTTCAGATGTCGCTGCACTTGTTAGAAAATGCAAATCATCAAAATCACTCGTAATGCCGCCACTTGTCAATGTCCCATCCCCGCGTAAGGTAATCAAAGATGCAAGATCTAGTTGGCCATTGATGGTAGCAATATCGGTTATACCCGCACCATTTTGTACGCCGGTGTTAATAATTAAAGCATTTTCTTCTGTGATGAAAACATCACTACCGGTGATGTAATCAATCTGATCTACATTTGTGCGAAGACGATTTGAGCTTGTGCCAATAGTCCCTGCAGCATTAAGACTTAAATTCGCAGCATTTATAACGCCGCCTTCAGTTGAGGTTATTGAGCCGGTGCGCGCTAAAAGGATGATATCATTTGTAGCACCGTTCCAGCCGCCAATATCGATTGATCCGCCACTAGCATTGAGATCAAAACTAGTGTTAGCGCTCGATAAATCTGCAATGTCAATCATGCCAGTTCCGCTGGTGCTATTACCAATGATGAATTCACCGCCTATTTGAAATGCTTCTAGCTGTGCCGTTGAATATGTGATATCGCCGCTTGTACCATCCCCTAAACCATAAGATGCAGCGGTATTTGTGTTGATTAAGGTCAGATTCCCCCCTGTTCTTGCATCTATTGCATCAAAATTATGCGTATTAGATGTCCAGGTTAAATTGCCGCCCCGGGACGAACCTATAATTAATCCCTCAGACCCCAATGAGTCTGCATTATTATTCAAAAGTGCCAATGAGAATGTATCGCCATTCAGTGAAAATTGATTGTTTGGTTCGTCAATATCAACCAGTACAGACGAATTTGGGGCAATTTCAATGATGCCGTCTGCACTGACGATGGTTGTAAAATTAGTAAGCTCATCTGTGCCAAGTGTAAGGTTTGCTTCTGTAGTGATGCCTTGTCCATTGAAATCAATTTCTCCACCGTAGAGCTTTAAACCATAGCCGGCTCCTGTAAGATCTAGGCCATCAATATCAATTGTACCGGTTCCGTTATCTGCATCACCAATGATCAAATTTCCTGTACCGTCATTGCCTGCAAAAATATCATCGATAACGGCATCAGTAATATCAATTGGGCCAAGTACCCCACCGCTGACACCAATATCTAAAGCTGTGTTTTGCGTGGTTATGATAATGTCATCATCTGCAATTAAGTCATAATCATTAAATGCAATGGAATCTGCAGCAAATTTTAAATCTGCACCGCTTTGAATATCTCCTTGTATGTTAATGCTAGCTCCGTAAAATCCAACCCCATAGTCTTCACCTGATAAATCGAGATCTAAACCGCCGCCTGTACCAATAGTTATTGCTCCGGCGCCTGAAGAAGGATCACCAATTATGAGATCATTGCCAATACCGGTCCAACCTTGAAGATCGGCTTCAACCAATGTGAGTGTGCCAGAGCCGCCAGCAATCCCAAAGGATGCAGCTTCGTTCCCTATTGAAGGTGCTAATACAACATCGCGTGCGCTGCTAATTTGAGTTTTTGCAGCATTTATAAATGATGAGCTCTGGCTAGCGCTATCGCCATATACAAAAATATCTGTCACCAAAGAATTTACTGTTGTCGTTGATGTGGAAAGGTTATTAGGTTCGAGCCATGTAATTGATCCGCCGTAAATATCATAATTTGTTCCATTGAAATCAAAACCTGAAATATCTACCGCTCCGCTGCCATTTACATTATCGCCAATAATCAGACGACCCGCAGGATTAAAGTATGAAAGATCAACGGCATCAAGTTGTAGCGTACCTGAACCCGAACCCAAGCCAATAGATGTATCTGAGCTTCGTGGTTTAATGATAATATCTCCGGTGGCGTTAATAACAGGAGTGGTATTGGGATTGAGTGCATTACCAACGAATGTGATATCTGTTGATGCTGCACTCGTCTCAACAAGGGCAGATGTAGAAATTTCTATATCATCATTGTCGGTTCCAAAGCCCTGGGTTGTTCCTGTAATTGAAATAGCGCCTTCAGATGAGGTTATTAACGTTCCGCTATCTATAATGAGAACACCATCATTTCCTTGGTCACTTGCTGCGCCAATACCGTTGAGTGTAATCGTTGCTGCATTGACACCTGTTCCCGTCGATGTGATATCTGCATCATTGGCAACTTGAATCCCTCGGTTAAAATTGTTGCCAATGGCACCTCTTGATTCACCTTGCCCTGTAATATCAATATCCCCATGGGCGGAAGTAACTAATGTGCCTATATCTGTAATAGAAACACCATGATTGTTATCTTCACCTGCCCCGCCAACACCATTGAGTGTAATCGTTGCTGCATTGACGCCTGTGCCTGTCGAAGTGATATCTGCATCATTGGCAATCTCAATTCCTACGTTGTCACTGGTGTCACCGATGCCTCTTGAACCTGCGTGTCCAGTAACATTAATCGCTCCATCGATTGAAGTAATTGATGTTCCTGTATCTTGAATGTTAACGCCATAATTATTATCTTTAGCGTCTCCACCAGTGCCATTTAGCGTTATGGTAGCGGCATCAGCACCTGAACCCGTAGAAGTGATATCAGCGTCGTTAGCTAGCAATATGCCTGTGTTAGAGCTACTACCAGCAGCGCCGTTTGAGCCACCTTTTCCAGTGATATCAATGCCTCCATCGACTGATGTAATTAATGTTCCTGCACCTTGAATGTTAACGCCGTGATTATTATCTCCCCCATTTCCTCCAGTGCCATTGAGCGTTATGGTAGCGGCATTAGCACCTGAACCGGTAGATATGATTTGAGAATTATTGTCAATATCAATGCCACGGCTGTCATCGCTTGCATTCTCACCATTTGAACGGGCTTGCCCAGTGATATCAATGGCCCCATCGACTGAAGTTATTAATGCTGTATTTTCAATAATAATACCATCGTTGTCATCTCCACCTTTGCCCCCAATGCCATTAAGGGTAATTGTTGCTGCATTAACACCTGTTCCTGTAGAGATAATATCTACATTGTCGTTGATATTAATGCCACCGTTATCCCCGCTCTGACTGATGCCATTTGAGCCACCTTGCCCTGTGATATTAATGGCTCCATCAACTGAGGTTATTGACGCTGTATTTTCAATAGTAACACCATAATTATTATCTCCTCCTGCACCTCCAATACCATTAAGCGTAATTGTTGCTGCATTAGCGCCTGTCCCTGTGGATATAATATCTGCATCGTTAAAAATACGTATTCCCTCGTTGCTATCGCTGCCATTGCTGCCGCGTGAGCCACCTTGCCCTGTGACATCAATGTTTCCATCGACTGCAGTGATTAGCGTGCCTGTCCCTTCAATTCGAATACCTTCATTATTATCTCCTCCTGCGCCCCCAAAACCATTAAGGGTAATTGTTGCTGCATTAACACCTGTTCCTGTGGAAAGTATGTCCACATTATTGGTGATATTGATGCCTCTGTTGTCTCCACTTCCAGCTAAGCCTACAGATCCAGCTTCACCTCTAATTAAGATATCACCATCAATAGTGGAAAAAGTAACATTATTGCGAATGTCAATGCCATGATTGGAATCTTCTCCAACGCCGCCAAAACCATTAAGCATAATTGTCGCAGCATTGATTCCTGTTCCGGTAGAGCTAATACTTGCATCTGCAATACTAATCCCATAATTATTACTGCTTCCAGTCGTACCGTTTGAACCTCCGTGACCTGTAATATTGATAGAACCAAAAGCGGAAGTGATTTCTGTCCCTGCATTGCTAAGAAGAACTCCGAAATTTCTGTCTTCTCCTCTTCCTCCAACACCATAGATGTCAATCATTCCTGTTGTTGTGCTTATAGTAGAAACACCCTCTAAAGAAACACCATACTGGTTAGTTGATGTTGTAATGCTAAAGCCATTGCCTCTTAAAGAAACATCTCCCGCACCTGCCATGATATTTGTATTATTTAGCCTGATACCGTCATCGCCTGCAGATACGCCCAAAGCAAAGCCGGTTAAAGGATCTGCTCCCCCTCCCATTGTAACATCACCGCCATTTGTCGTGATGTTCGTATCGCTGATATCAATATACCCAGCTGAACCATCACTATTTGCATTAAAGACAACAGAAAGGGCACCTGATGTGCTGCTAATTGCGTTTGTTCCGCTTGATAGAATGTTTCGATTAGCAACCATTGTGAATGTGGCATCCCCTCCGGTCGTTTTGTTGATATTCACATTGTTAAGCGTAATATCACCGTTATCCGCAGCTGTGCTTGCTGTCGTTATGGTTACATCTCCGCCGCTATTTAAGGTGGCATTAATAGTGGCAGTATCAACATCCCCGCCAGTATCTGCAATTGTGATATCTGTGGGATCCAAAAGCCACTGACCACCTTTATAATTATTATTGGGCGCTGCAATATCGATATGCGTATCACTGCCGACTTTCAAAATTTCTTTGCCTGATGTTTCAATAAAACCACCATTACCAGCTTCATTGCCTCCGCGTGCTTCAAAAGATCCTGAGACTTTTGTATTTTTATCAGACCAGACAATAATTTTACCGCCATCACCCTCTGTCCCTGCATTAGCTCTGATAATAGACGTATCTTCAATGACAACAGTTTCGGCAGTTGCCAATGCACCCTTACCTTGATAATCACCACCAATAAGAATTGTTCCAGCGCCTTCAACCCCCCGGTTGTTAGATGTTGCACTGTTTGGAATATCGGGTTTTCGGCCAGGTTTCGGTAGATTTTGTGCAGAAGATATGCTTGCATTTTCAACATTTTGGACGACTTTGTAATTTTCATCCGCGCTCACATCTACCAAAGAGCTTTTAGTCAAGCGTATCTCTTTACCGGAAATCGCAATGGACCCTCCAGAGCCGTCCTTGTTTTTTGCAATTAACACGCCGCTATTTTCTATTTTACCAGATGTTGTGTTATTCGTCCCTCTTGCATAGAGACTAATTGTTCCATCAGCATTTTTTGAAAGTCCCGTTGCTTTTATCGTTCCGCTATTACTAATTGCCATGTCATATACATCACCATTATAAGCGGATAAGATTGTTCGTGCCGCTTCAATAGCTCCTGTATTCTCTATAGCGATCTTGTTTTTCAGTTCTGCTGCAAATTTATTTGCTTTGACTGTAATACGACTGCCATTCGTGCGTGTAACGCTTAAATATATTTCCGAACCAGCAGCTAGCCCAACTTCGCCTTGCGGAGCAGAGATATATCCTGCATTTTTAATTTGCCGCGCGAGTAAAAAGACATCACCCTCTCCACTTCGGATTTCACCCAAATTGATAATGGCTGCGGTGCTCTCACCTTGAAAGCTTAAATCGTTACCAGCCATAAAGTCAGCATTAGCAATATTTAACGTTGACGCTATAAAGCTGTTAGCGTCAATTTGCGCGCCATTTCCAATGACAATCCCATTTGGGTTAATTAAAAAAACATTTCCATTTGCTTTTAGTTGCCCCAATATATTAGACGGCAAATTTGAAATGACTTTATTTAAAACTGCGGCATCGGAACTACTTTGAAGAAATTGTGTTAATTCACCTGCGCCAATTGAGAAATCTTTCCACTCAATAATGGCTTTTTCTGAAAATTGTTCAATGGTCGTTATTGATCCATTATGTCTGATATTGGCAGACCCGGCAACTACGTTACCACCCAAAGGATTTGCATAGGTGCTAGGCGAGTAAAGTAAAGACCATACTGCAATACCGCATAGTAGAGTTTGTTTGTAATTTAATTTGGCTTGAGTCAATGACACGTTTATGTTTTCAATTATTACAACAAAAAAATATTACAATAAAATAATACATGAAAAAACTTAATAAAATCTGTTTTTCCTTATACATATATTAATACCATAATTTCATATCTTTAATATGACCATATTCCTTAACCTTTTCAGCAATCTGATCCCGCTTTATATAATGATCGGGCTTGGCTATCTCGCCGGGCGTTATTTGAACGTTGAACGAGAAAGCGTTGCCAATCTGCTTATCTATCTATGTTTGCCAATTGTTGTCTTTGGATTTGTTGTTAATCTTGAACTTCATCCCTCTTACATCGCTTTACCGCTTCTGATCACTGCGACCTGTATGATTGTAGGCGGCGTAACGCTCTATTTAGGGAAAAGCGTATTTGCAGATAACCGTGCAAATTTATTATCCATGTGCACGTCTATGCCGAACGCCGGATATTTTGGTTTGCCTCTTGTGCTGTTATTGTTTGAAACACACTTGGTTGCTGTTTATATGTTTATGATGCTCGGCGTTACGCTTTACGATTCTACAATTGGTTATTACATTGCCGCACGCGGCAATTTTAGCATACAAGACAGCCTTTCGAAGCTTGTTAAATTTCCAGCTTTATATGCGATTGCCATTGCCTTAGCCTGTAATCTGGGCGGCATAGAAATGCCTCAAATTTTTGAGACATATTGGGGTCATTTTAAAGGCGCTTACGTTGTGATGGGGATGATGATCATTGGAGTAGCCCTCGCAAAAATTGACAAATTCGCTTTAGGTCCGCGCTTTTTAAGCTTTGTATGTTTAGGGAAATTCGTTCTTTGGCCTGCTGTGATGGGGCTGTTCATATGGTCTGATGTCAGTATTTTTGGGCTATTGAACACTGATATTCATAAACTTATGTTTGTGATTTCTGTTATGCCTCCTGCGGCGAACATTGCCGCGTTTGCGGCGCAACTGAATGTACAGCCTGAAAAAGCAGCAACAACTGTTCTCATGTGTACAGTCTTTGCGCTGTTTTATATTCCGTTTATGATCGCAATATTCCAATTATAACCCTTGATTTGCGCGTGTTCTAAAGCCATAGTCGACAGACTATGAGTGATGATGCCCAAAAAGATACATATAAAGACACTGTTTTCCTGCCCAAAACGGATTTTCCGATGCGTGGCGGCTTGCCGCAAAAAGAGCCGGAAATTCTGGCAAAATGGAAAGAGCAGGATCTTTACGCAAAACTGCGCGAAGCCAATAAGGACAAGCCGAAATGGATTCTCCATGACGGCCCGCCCTATGCCAATGGCAATATCCATATGGGACATGCGGTTAATAAAATCCTCAAGGATGTCTGCGTGAAATCCTATTCTATGCTTGGCTATAACGCCCCGTATGTGCCGGGTTGGGATTGTCATGGCTTGCCGATTGAATGGAAAATCGAGGAGCAATATCGGGCGCGTGACCGCAACAAGGATGATGTCGATCCGCTTATGTTCCGCGAGGAATGTCGGGCTTTTGCGAAAAAATGGGTGGAAACGCAAAGCGGGCAGTTTGAACGCCTTGGTGTTTGCGGGGATTGGGATAATCCGTATCTGACCATGACGCATGCGGCGGAAAGTGCGATTGTTAAAGAAATTCATAAATTCGCTCGCAATGGCGGCCTTTATAAAGGCGCAAAACCCGTCATGTGGTCTGTGGTTGAGAAAACCGCGCTGGCTGAGGCGGAGGTTGAGTATAAAGAGCATAAATCCGTGACGATTTGGGTGCGGTTTCCGATTGTTGAAACGCAACACCAGATTTTAAAAGGCGCGGATATTGTTATCTGGACAACAACACCATGGACAATTCCTTCCAACAAGGCCTTGGCTTATGGGGCGGATATTGAATACGGGGTTTACCAGTTTGGTGACGATAAAATTGTGATCGCCACCTCGCTCGCAGAAAGCGTTAAAGAAGCCGCTCAAATTGAAGAGTGGGAATTGCTGGGCACGTTGAAAGGCACGGAGCTTGACGGGACTGTATGTGCGCATCCATTATCCAATGTGTCATTGCGAACGAGCGATAGCAAGGAGGGGCCTCACGCCGTACAGGGAGATTCCTCGCATGCGCTCGGAATGACAGGCGCGGGTGTTTACAATACGCCTCGCCCGCTCCTCGCTGCAGATTTCGTGACCGATGACGCCGGGACGGGCTTTGTGCATATCGCGCCAAGCCATGGTGAAGACGACTTTTTCCTCTATATGAATAACTTTGGCGCAGAAGACATACCAGATAACGTCACCGATGACGGCAAATTCCGCGATCACGTTCCGTTATTCGCCGGCCTTGAGGTTTATACCCAAAAAGGCGCGCTTGGCGGCGGTAATTTCGCTGTTCTGAAAGCGTTAAAGGAAGCCGGTAAGCTTCTGGCCAAAGGCTCACAGCGGCATGAATATCCGCATAGCTGGCGTTCCGGCGCACCGCTGATTTTTCGTACAACCCCGCAATGGTTTATCTCGATGAGCGAAAACGGATTGCGTGATAAAGCCCTCGAAGAAATCGCCAAAACCAAATGGGTGCCCGCAAAAGGCGAAACCCGTATCCATTCGATGGTGGCAAACCGCCCGGATTGGTGTATTTCCCGCCAACGCGCATGGGGCGTGCCGATCGCGCTTTTTATCCATAAAGACACAGATGCAATTTTGCGCGATGAAGCGGTGCTAACCCGCATTGCTGATATCTTTGAAGCCGAAGGGTCAGATGCCTGGTGGGCACGTCCTGCCAGTGATTTTCTCGGTAGTGAGTATAATCCCGATGATTATACGCAAATATACGACATTGTTGATGTCTGGTTTGAATCCGGCTCTACTCATGCTTTTGTCTGTGAGGATCGCGAGGAGCTGCAAAGCCCCGCCGATTTATATCTTGAAGGCTCCGATCAGCATCGCGGCTGGTTCCATTCCTCGCTGCTTGAATCCGTTGGAACGCGGGGCTGCGCGCCGTATAAATCAGTCCTGACCCATGGGTTTGTTTTGGATGAGAAGGGCTATAAAATGTCCAAATCCCGCGGCAATGTCGTTGACCCGCTGAAAATGATGGAGCAATATGGCGCGGATATTTTGCGCCTGTGGACGATGACATCCGATTTTTCCGAAGATATCCGCATCGGCAAAGACAGCCTTAAAAATACCGGCGATCTTTACCGCCGTATACGCAATACACTGCGCTTTTTGCTGGGGGCGCTGGATGGTTTTACTAAAGAAGAGATGATAGAAGAATGTTTCGATAACTCATCAAACATACCCGAACTCGAACAACTTGTTCTGCACCAACTCTACGAGACAAATCAAAAAGTCCGCGCGCATATCGAAAATTATGAATTTATGAAGCTAACCAAATTGCTGCATGATTTTTGTAATGAAAATCTATCCGCATTTTATTTCGATATCCGCAAAGACCGCCTTTATTGCGATGCGCCGGGCAGTTTTGAGCGCCGTGTGACCCGCTCCGTCATGGCGATCATTTTTAACGGTCTCACCGCATGGCTTGCCCCGATCCTTGCTTTTACTGCCGAAGAAGCCTGGCAACACAGACCGGAAGGCGTATTCGAAGACACAGAATCCGTGCATTTACGGGAATTTCCAAACATACCGGAAAGCTGGCACAATCCTGCGTTGGCGGGGAAATGGTTTGCCATTCGTGATTTACGCGAAAAAGTGACTGCCGCTATCGAGCCATTAAGGGCTGATAAAACAATAGGCTCGTCACTTGAGGCACTTCCATTGATAATGATCGATAGCAACATGGCCAAAGCCATTGAAGGACAAAATCTTGCCGATATCTTTATTACGTCAGATGTAAAAATTGAACACGGCGATACAGTCAGCGTCAGTATTGAAAAAGCCCCCGGTGCCAAATGCACACGCTGCTGGAAAGTCCTGCCGGAAGTCGATGCAAATGGCGGCATCTGCAATCGTTGTCATGATGTTGTCGTAAAACATAAAACGGCGGCTTAAACGCGGTTGTCTATTGTGGCTATGCTTCTGTTGGGAAAGATGGTTGTGCGCTGCCCATACTAAGCATGGCGATTGCATTTGGATTTAACGGCACGATTGTTAACGAGCTCTGGCATCCCCGTAAAAGCGGGGATCTCATGCTGCTTAAAGCGAAGAGATCCCGGCTTTCGCCGGGATGACAAATGGGGGGAATGGGATGACGGGTAGAGAATAGGATGACGATATTGTATTAAAAATCGAGCCTTAGTAAATAATCACAGATGATATTATGGTTATTTAATAAGACCAATGCACCAATGCCCTATTGTCCGTCATCAATAAGCCCTTCGCGCCTTAATAAGGCATCAGGGTCGGCATCGCGGCCACGGAAGTTGCGATAGAGAATTTCAGGATCTTCGCTACCGCCTTTCACAAGGATTTCATCCTTATAGGCGTTTGCGGTTTCTTGATCGTATAATCCATTTTCAAGGAAGGCTTCAAATGTATCGGCATCAAGAACTTCTGCCCATTTATAGCTATAATACCCAGCTGAATAACCGCCTGCGAAAATATGCGCAAAGCTTGAGGACATAGGACCCGCGAGGCGCGGGAAGAGTGACAAGCCTTCTGTTGCTTTATCTTCGAATGCGCCAATATCGTCAATATTTGCGGGATCTGTTGTGTGCCATGTCATATCGAGATAGCCGAAATTGGTTTGACGCAATCCGCCAAAGCCACCCATAAAGTTTTTGGCTTTTTGTAATTTTTTGATGAGATCTTCGGGGATTTTTTCGCCTGTTTCAAAATGGCTTGCGAACATATCCAGTGTTTGCTTCTCATAGCACCAGTTTTCCTGAACCTGCGATGGAAGTTCGACAAAATCCCAGAGAACTGACGTACCTGCGTGTGATGAATATTTTACATCCGATAAGAGCGCATGAATGGCATGCCCCATTTCATGGAACAATGTTGTAACTTCACCATGGGTTAGAAGCGATGGTTTATCTTCTGTCGGCTTTGTGAAGTTACAAACAATTGCAATGACAGGACGCTCAATCTTGCCATTAAACAAGCCCTGATTACGGTATGATGTTTTCCATGCACCTTGTTTTTTGCCGGTACGCGGGAAGAAATCAGCATAAAGCGTGCCGACAAAGTCACCATCTTTATCGGTTAGATCGAAGGCTTTGACATCTTCATGCCAAGTCTCGTAACTGCTCGTTTCTTTGAAATTTATACCAAATAATTTTGAGAAATGATCAAAACATCCGGATAGAACAGATTCCAGAGGGAAATAAGGACGCAGATCTTCGGATGAAAATTCAAAAAGCTTTTGTTTGAGCTTTTCAGAGTAATAGCCAACATCCCAAGGCTGAAGTTCGTCTCCCAATCCCTGCTCTTTGGCAAAAGCTTGTAATTCCGCAAGCTCTTTTTCTGCCGCCGGTTTGTAGGCGTTTTTCATTTTTTCAAGAAAAGCCAAAACATTCTCTGGCTTTTTTGCCATACGGCGCTCCAGTACGTAATGCGCATGGTTATTGTAGCCGAGCAGCTTTGCACGCTTATCCTTGAGCCTTACGATATGTTTTATATTGTCCGAATTATCCCACTCATCCTGCCATGCGCGATTGGCAAAAGCCCGCCACATCGTTTCACGCAAAGCTCGGTTATCTGCATATTGCACAAATGGGATATAGCTGGGGTAATCGAGTGTAAAACGCCACTTGCCGTCCATATCTTTTTCTTTTGCAGATAGCGCGGCGGCTTCAATGGATGAATCGGGTAGGCCTTCAAGGTCATCTTTATGGTCAATGATTAGCGCAAAGGCTTCTGCGGATTTCGAACAATTATTCATGAAAGAAGGGCCAAGAGTTGAGAGTTCCTCATTGATTTCACGTAAAGTTTTTTTATCTTCATTATTCAAAAGCGCACCGCCACGTACAAAACCTTTATAGCTATCCTCAAGGAGAGTATGCTTTTCCGTATTAAGGTCTAGCATATCTTTTTGATCGTAAACGGCTTTAACGCGGGTAAAGAGCTTTTCATCGAGAATGATATCACTGCTGAAATTGGATGTGATGGGACCAATTTTTTCAGCAAGATCGTGCAGCGTATCTCCTCCCATAGCGGAAAGTTGATTGTAAAAAATACTAGTGACTTGTCCAAGTATCTCTGACGCTGTTTCCATGGCCTCTATTGTGTTTTCAAAGGTTGGAGCCTCGGTATTCTCTTTGATGATTGCGTAATTTTGACGCGCTTGTTCGATAGCTTCTTCCACGGCGGGCAGATAGTGATCATCCTTTATTTGCGCAAAAGGCGGTGCCATGTTGGGAAGATCAGAGATTTTAAGAAGCGGATTATTTGTCATGTTGTTTCCGTCGCAAAGCTTAAGGTTGATTAATTAATCCAGAAGGCTGTTAAATTCTAGGGTCTAGGCCTATCAACTATAATTAATACTGTTTTAAAATTATACGATAGATAAAAGGAAAACAAGGTTTTGTAGTCATTCCATCTCAACATGAGTCATGTTTAGAGTATAGAACCCTCTGCAAAAACGGATGATATTTGATTTGTAGCGGCACTCATGC
>CAWUJS010000059.1:0-12754 GCA_963922705.1 uncultured Alphaproteobacteria bacterium
AACAACAAGTTTTCGCTGTAGATGTGAGCAAACCTACGGTTTGCTAATTTATAAATACGAACAAACCTGCGGTTTGCTTCGCCGCGGGGATGACGGTATTGTATTAAAAATCGGGCTATTAAATCCAAATGCAATCATCATGGCCAAGGCTCGTGGTATCACTTTAGGTCAAGCCACATGGTTTTTTCGTGCCTATAAATAATTCCTAAATTCGTCTAAAAATGAATCGCCTTGCCGTAAGCATCGAGTACACTTTCATGCATCATTTCGCTTAATGTCGGGTGTGGGAAAACTGTATGCATGAATTCCGCCTCGGTTAGCTCCGCTGACTTCCCAATCACATAACCCTGAATAAGCTCGGTCACTTCCGCGCCAATCATATGCGCCCCAAGCAGTTCACCTGTTTTCTCATCAAAAATAGTCTTGATCAATCCTTCCGGCTCACCAAGTGCAATCGCCTTGCCATTCCCCATAAACGGAAAGCGCCCAACTTTAATCTTATACCCAGCCTCTTTCGCCGCAGCCTCGGTTAAACCAACACTGGCCACCTGCGGATGACAATAGGTGCAGCCCGGAATATTCTCTTTAACCATAGGGTGTACGTCTTTTATGCCTGCAATCTTTTCAATACAAATAATCCCTTCATGCGATGCTTTATGCGCAAGCCAGGGCGCGCCTGTGACATCGCCGATTGCATAAACGCCCGGCTCATCTGTTTGCATGTAACCATCCGTAACAATATGCCCGCGATCCAACTTAACCTTAGTCTTCTCCAGCCCCACACCTTCGGTATTCGCCACAATCCCAACAGCGGAAATAACACGGTCAAACGTTTGCTTCTCAACCTTGCCCTTGATATCAATATGCGCTGTAACCTCGTCCTTACCCCTATCCAACTTGGATACTTTCGCGTTCTTAATGATTTTCATGCCTTGCTTGATCAACGCCTTTTCAAGCAAATCTGAAATCTCTGCATCTTCGACAGGAACAATTCGATCCATCATTTCAACCACGGTCACATCCGCACCCATAGTTTTATAAAATGATGCGAATTCAATGCCAATCGCACCGGAACCAATTACAAGCAATTTTTCAGGCATCGTCTCCGGCACCATTGCCTCTTTGTACGTCCAGACAAACTTGCCGTCAGGCTCCAACCCCGGCAAAACGCGTGCCCGCGCACCGGTTGCAATGATGATATGCTTGGCGCTGTACGTGTCTTTGTCGACCTGTACCTTCCCTTTCCCGGCAAGTTTCCCAAATCCGTCAATCACAGTGACTTTGTTCTTCTTAAGCAAATGCGCAATGCCGCCGGAGAGTTGCTTTGCCACGCCGCGAGAACGCTCAACTACTGCTTTAAGATCAAACTCCAGACCTTTGATTTTTAAGCCATAAGCTTCGGCGTGCTGCGCAAGGTGATAAACCTCACTGGATCGCAAAAGCGCCTTTGTGGGGATACATCCCCAGTTCAAACAAATCCCGCCAAGATGGTTAGCTTCAATGACAGCAACCTTCATCTTAAGCTGCGCCGCACGAATAGCCGCAACATAACCACCGGGGCCGCCACCAATCACAATAACATCAAAATTTTTATCACTCATTTTTTAGATCCTACATATTTAAACTATAAAAACGCACTCTATACGAGCATACTCACCGGGTTTTCAATATACTGCTTAAAATGCTGCAACCATTCTGCACCGACTGCACCATCAACAGAGCGATGATCCGTTGATAAAGTTACAGTCATGACAGTCTGAATTTTAATCTCACCATTCACGACTTTCGGCATTTGCTCCCCTGCCCCAACAGCCAAAATACAACTTTGCGGCGGGTTCACAATGGCGGCAAAATCTTTAACGCCAAACATACCAAGGTTCGAGATCGAAAATGATCCGCCTTGAAACTCATCAGGTTTCAGCTTGCCTTCACGGGCCCGTCCGGCAAGTTCTTTCATCTCATCGGAAATAGCGCGCAGCCCCTTTGTTTCGGCCTGCTTAATAATAGGCGTAATCAAACCATTCGGTGTTGCAACTGCAACAGAGATATCGGAATGCAGATATTGATGAACCGCATCATCATTCCAGCTCACATTCGCTGCCGGATAGGATTTCAACGCCATCGCAGAGGCCTTGATAATAAAATCATTGACCGAAAGCTTATATTCGCCATTCGCCTTTTCATTCAGCTCTTTACGCGCAGAAAGCAGATTATCCAAAACA
The DNA here is from genome assembly GCA_963922705.1 of uncultured Alphaproteobacteria bacterium. GTDB lineage: Bacteria > Pseudomonadota > Alphaproteobacteria > Micavibrionales > Micavibrionaceae > TMED27. Next base: position 2,223 of record CAWUJS010000059.1, read on the forward strand.
CACTCAACGGATAGATAGAAATGCGGAACTTGCTGTTTAGATTCACTCAAACGGCGTGCAGTGACTTTCTTGATATTGTTATTCGGTATTTCCACATAAGGCATGCCAAAAACATTGACCTTCGCATCCTCTGGATAAACGCCTGTCGCAGGCGCAGCAGAAGCAATAGCATCCGCTTTTACATTTTCAACATCCGCCTTAACAATCCGGCCACGCGGCCCTGAACCCTTAATCGTGGATAAATCAATGCCTTTATCCGCGGCAATTCGCTTTGCCAATGGCGATGCAAAAATCCTGTTACTCTTTTGAGAGTCGTCATTACGAGGAGCTTGCGGCGAGGAATCCCCTTGCTTAGTTTGAGATGTCTCCGCTGAAACGTCCGAAATGACAGGTGCTGTGGGAGCGGACGCAGCACTCACATCCCCGATATCATCCGCGCTTTCACCATCCTCTAAAAGAACAGCAATCACATCATTGACGGGCACATTTTCCGTCCCTTCGGAAATGATTATCTTACCAATAATCCCTTCATCAACCGCTTCCACTTCCATCGTAGCTTTGTCGGTTTCAATCTCGGCAATCACATCACCGGATTCAACGCTCTCCCCTTCCGCCTTTAACCATTTGGCCAAAGTCCCTTCAGTCATTGTTGGCGATAACGCCGGCATCGTTATATTAATCGGCATAGTTTTATTCCTTATTTAAACGCGGAGTTTCAGAGTTTCGGAGGACATAGCGTCCAATTCCATTTTTAATAAGAGCAACATTAAAATTGATCAAAAGACCCAATTCTATTTTTGACGCTTTTAAATAAGCATAAATCTGAGCTTGATGAACAGGATGAATCTTCTCAACAGCCTTAAGCTCAACCAATATTTTATCTTCCACAAGAAGATCACATCTAAATTCAGAAGCTAAGATGGTATTTTTATAAGGAATTTTAAAAACTTTCTGACGCTCAAATGAAAGACCTTTTTGTTTAAATTCATAAATCAAAGCATCTTCATAATTAATTTCTAAAAACCCTGGGCCAAGCTCTTTATGAACCTGAAAAGCGCAATCAACAATTTGTCCTGACAAATCATTCATATCAGGCGTAAAATCATCAAATTTACGCATAGGATTAGACATGCGCCAAACTCCGTTTCTCTGAAACTCCGCGTTCAAAACATTTACTAGGCATAGCAAACCTTTTTTGCCGCTGCGATAATGTCATCAGCCTGTGGAATCGCTAGTTTTTCTAGATTAGCCGCATAAGGAAGCGGGACATCTTTGGCTGTCACACGTGCCAATGGAGCATCGAGATAATCAAAAGCATGCTCCCCAATCAATGCCGCAATCTCCGCGCCAATACCGGAAAACGCCCACCCCTCTTCACATGTTACAATGCGGTTCGTTTTCTTAACAGATTCCAAAATCGTATAACGATCAAGCGGGCGGATTGTGCGCAAATTAATCACTTCCGCATCAATCCCCTGCTCCGCCAAAGCATCCGCAGCCTGCAAAGCTTTACCAACCATAATCGAAAACGCAACAATCGTAACATCCGCGCCGGAACGCTCAATTTTCGCCCGCCCTATTGGAATAACAAAATCCTCTGATGTCGGCACATCATGCGTTTCCCCATATAAAAGCTCATTCTCAAGAAATACAACAGGGTTCGGATCACGAATAGCCGCTTTCAAAAGCCCTTTCGCATCCGCGCCGCTCCACGGCGAGACAACTTTAAGACCTGGTACATGCGCATACCATGATGCATAACATTGGGAATGCTGCGCACCCACGCGGCTCGCCGCGCCATTTGGCCCGCGAAAAACCATTGGGCAACCAAGCTGACCACCTGCCATATAAAGCGTCTTTCCGGCAGAGTTTAGAATATGGTCAATCGCCTGCATGCCGAAATTCCATGTCATAAATTCGACAATCGGCTTTAACCCATTCATTGCCGATCCAACAGCCATACCGGCAAACCCATGCTCAGTAATCGGCGTATCAATCACACGCTTCGCGCCAAACTCATCCAGCAAGCCTTCTGATACCTTATAAGCCCCATTATACTCCGCAACCTCTTCACCCATCAGATAAACATCAGCATCACTGCGCATCTCTTCCGCCATCGCATCACGCAAAGCAACACGAACCGTGACTTCATGCGTGTCTGTGAAGGCCTCTTCATCAAATGGCGGCGGTTCCAGGACGGCGCCTTGCGCATAAAGAATATCGCGGTTTTTCAGAGCATCAGAATCTCCGAATTTCAGAATTTCAGAATTTGTTTCAGCACCTTGATCAGCTTCATTCTGAGACTCTGTTCCTGCGAGATTCTGAGATTCTCCAATATCATTCGCCGTCTCACCCTCTTCCAAAAGCACCGCAATAACATCATTGACCGCAACGCCTTGCGTGCCTTCGGCAACAATAATCTTACCAATAACACCTTCATCAACGGCTTCGACCTCCATCGTCGCTTTATCCGTCTCGATCTCAGCAATCACATCACCGGCTTCAACAGAATCGCCCTCGCCTTTTAACCACTTGGCTAGATTTCCCTCTGTCATCGTCGGCGACAACGCCGGCATTAAAATATTCGTTGGCATAATTTTGTTAACTCCCCAGATAAGGACGCACAAGAACAGCAACGATAAGTGCTGTAAGAAGACCGATCAGCCAGCGCGTCTGGTTACTTACACGTTCTGCATTCTCCTGACTATCGCGCCGGATTAAGTCAAGATATTGCCGATGCATTTCATTTTGACGATCAATCACACGATCAATCCAGTCTTTTGTTTCTGCCTTATATTCCGCCATCTTTATCTCCAGTTGATCTTGCGTTGCCAAATACACATCCGGCTGCTTTGGTTTTGTTTTTTCAGCCATGATACCACATTCTCGAAAAGCCTGTACTTCCTGGCGACAACGCCGGCATTAAAATATTCGTTGGCATCTCTTACACCTCCACCAAAACATCAGTCCAAAGCTCATCCGAGTGCGGCTCTGGACTTTCTTGCGCAAACTGCGCTGCTTCATTAATAATCGCCTTAATCTCTTTATCAATCGCTTTGATATCGGCTTCTTCAACACCTTTATCCTGCAACATATCTTTAATCGCCGTAATAGGATCACGATCATCCTTCATACTGCTAACTTCTTCCTTCGTGCGGTATTTCGCAGGGTCAGACATTGAATGCCCGCGATAACGATAGGTCAAAACTTCCAAAATATAAGGGCCATTACCGGAGCGCACATGATCAAGTGCCTGACGCGCTGCGTCCTGCACAGCAAAAACGTCCATCCCGTCAACCTGCTCACCGGGGATACCATATCCCTCACCGCGCTTGTATAATGTGCCCGCGGAAGACCGCTTCACCGAAGTCCCCATCCCGTACTGGTTATTCTCAATCACATACAGAATCGGCAAATCCCACAAGGCCGCCATGTTATAACATTCTGCAACCTGCCCCTGATTGGATGCGCCATCCCCCATATAAGCAACAGCAACACCGCCATCTTCCTTATATTTGTGCGAAAACCCAAGCCCGGTTCCAATCGCAGTAGACGCCCCGACAATCCCATGCCCGCCAAAGAAATTCTCTTCCTTGGAAAACATATGCATGGAGCCACCTTTACCGCGAGAATATCCACCTTCACGCCCGGTCAATTCCGCCATAATCCCTTTTGGATCCATCCCACAGGCCAGCATATGCGCATGATCACGATAAGACGTTACAACAGTATCCTGCGGCTCCTGCATGGATTGAATACCTGTTACAACCGCTTCCTGCCCAATGTAAAGATGGCAAAACCCGCCAATCAACCCCATCCCGTATAGCTGCCCCGCCTTTTCTTCAAAACGGCGAATAAGCAACATATCGCGATATAGTTTTTTAAGGTCTTCAACTGTGGGGTTGGATTTAGAATTAGAAACAGCTTTTTTATTCGGGGATTTTGCACCGGTTTTTGACTTAGCCACAGGAAAAATTTCCTCTCTCTTGAAACATCACGAAACTTTATTTCAACTTTGTACGACAATTTTAAAGATGAGACCAGAAAAAATCCGCATATGCTGCGCCGCAACATGTTGATATGATAGGAAAAAATAATGATTAGCTGGTTTTTGTAATTTAATTGCTCAAAATAGTGATTTCGTCAATTCGCTTGTAACCGAGCATCGCCCTTGCACGTTCTTCCAATAAATCAGGATTAATAGAATCAGGGCGCATCGCCGTGACTTTATGCTCCAAAGCCATGCGTTCTTGAACCGCGATATCTTTCTCAACAACTGCCTGCTGAATATGCGCAGTTAAAGCATTCAACGCAGTAATACTGCGATGTCCGAAAACAGCGTGATAAGAAAAATAAAAGCACAGAAGGATACCAATGATCGTAACCAAATGCCCTTTAAGGAAATGCTGATAGACAAAAATCTTGTTCATAGTCCTTATAGTGAATCACAAATGATTCCTGTGGACAAGTCTAAAAATGATTATGATTCAACGCTTTAATGAGTACATTCAAAGAACAAAACAAGCTAAGCGATTCATTTGATTCATAAAAATCATAAGACACCATCACTCCCCCCACTTGTCATTGCGAGGAGGTAGAGCCGACGAAGCAATCCAGATTGCTTCGCATGCGCTCGCAATGACGATAAAAGGAAAATGTCATTTCGAAGCGAAGCTGAGGAATCTCATTTACATCCCTAAGCCGCCTCGGATTTTTCAATAGCACCAACCAGAGGCGCACGCAAAAACTCTGCCCCTTCATAAGCCGCCTGCGGCCCAAGCTCTTCTTCGATACGCAAAAGCTGATTATATTTCGCAATACGATCTGAACGCGATAAAGATCCCGTCTTAATCTGCCCGGCATTAGTCGCCACAGCCAAATCCGCAATTGTCGAATCCTCTGTCTCACCGGAGCGATGCGATAGCACAACACCAAATCCGGCCTTTTTAGCCATCTCGATCGTCTTAAGCGTCTCGGTTAATGTCCCAATCTGGTTCACCTTCACCAAAACAGCATTCCCGGCTTTCTCATCAATGCCGCGCGCCAGACGCTTGGCGTTTGTTACATAAAGATCATCACCAACAAGCTGCACCTTATCACCAATTGCAGCGGTTAACTTCGCCCAGCCATCCCAGTCATCTTCATCCAGACCATCTTCAATCGAAACAATCGGATAGCTGTTACACAAATCCTCATAATAAGACACCATCTCATCAGAGCTAAGCACACGCCCCTCCCCTTTAAGGTGATATTGTCCATCCTTATAAAACTCAGACGAAGCAGCATCGAGCGCAATCACAATATCCTGTCCCGGCTTATATCCTGCTGCTTCGATAGAACGCATGATATAATCCAGTGCCTCTCTTGATGAGACAACAGCAGGCGCAAAACCACCCTCATCACCGACATTAGTATTCAAACCCGCCGCTGATAATTCTTTCTTAAGCGCATGAAAAATTTCCGCACCGGCACGCAAAGCCTCGGAAAAATCACCCGCCGATACAGGCATAATCATAAACTCCTGAATATCCACCGGATTATCGGCATGCGCCCCGCCATTAATGATATTCATCATCGGTGTCGGCAGCGTATGTGCATAAGTCCCGCCAATATATTTATAAAGCGGCTGCCCCAGCTCTTCTGCCGCTGCCTTTGCAACCGCCAAAGAAACCCCAAGCATCGCATTCGCGCCCAGCTTTGATTTATTCTCAGTACCGTCAAGCTCGATCATCGCCTGATCAATATAAATCTGATCTTCTGCATCAAGGCCAATCAAAGCCTCAAGGATTTCAGTATTCACATTCTCAACCGCATCCTGAACCCCCTTACCAAGATAACGTGCCGCATCGCCATCGCGCAGCTCAACAGCCTCATAAGCACCAGTCGAAGCTCCCGACGGCACAGCCGCACGCCCCATCACGCCGCTTTCAAGCGTTACATCAACTTCAATTGTCGGGTTTCCACGGCTATCTAGAATTTCGCGTGCATGAATATCAATAATGGCAGTCATAATAATCCTCTTCAGTTTGATCCTGAAAAGGTTTTAAACTGTTATATTGAAAAAGAAAAGAGGGCAATTAGGCTTGTGTATCGATAGTTTGCCCGGTCTCACTTTCGGCGACACCGCCATCATCAGATTCCAGCACCAAAGAACGCGCCAAACCGCTTTCGGGAATATTCGCCCGCAACGCCAATATTTCCTGCTGTAAACCTTCAACGCTCGCAGCCGCGCCAAGGCCTAAAGAAAAAATTTCATTAAAGCTTTGAGAGTTTGCCTCTATCTGCTGCGTATTTAAAAGCCGCGCAGTCGAAGATAAACCAATACCGTTATCAAATAATGATGAGCGACCAATATCCAAAAGGCTGGTTGAACCGGCAGCGGTACCCAGGAAACTATCCTGTTGTGCTGCTAAGCCTTGTTGATTGGCAAGCGTTGCAGAATTTAGAAACTGTGATGCACCGGGAATGGTTGTCATGAATGCAAATCCTTTGCTTCAATGTTAATATATTATCATTATACCGCAGATTTAACCACGCCGTCCAGCTTTATCAGCATCTCCAGAACTCCCGGAAGCTCCGCGAGCTTCACCATATTCGGCCCATCAGACGGCGCATTATCCGGATCCTGATGCACCTCCATAAACACACCCGCAACCCCTACAGCCACAGACGCACGCGCCAAAACCGGAACCATGCTGCGATCACCGCCTGATGAAGTCCCCTGCCCACCCGGCTGCTGCACGCTATGCGTAGCATCAAAAATCACCGGATACCCGGTTTCCGCCATTTGCGGCAATGCCCGCATATCGGAGACAAGTGTATTATACCCGAAAGAAGCCCCGCGCTCGGTCAGTAAAATATTATCATTCCCGCTTTCCGAAATTTTCGCCGCGACATTCTTCATATCCCAGGGCGCTAAAAACTGCCCCTTTTTGACATTAATAATCGCTCCGGTTTTCGCCGCCGCAACCAGCAAATCCGTCTGGCGGCACAAAAACGCCGGTATCTGGAGGATATCCACCACCTTTGCAACCTCCCCGCATTGCCCTTCAGTGTGAATATCAGTCAAAACAGGAACACCGAATTCTCTCTTCAAATCCTCAAAAACCGCCAAAGCCTTATCCAGACCCAAACCGCGCTGTCCGTGCAAACTGGTCCGGTTCGCCTTATCAAAAGAGGATTTATATATAAACGAAAGACCAAGCTTACCTGTAAGCTCTTTTAGCGCCCCGCACATCTCAAACGCGTGATCACGGCTCTCCATCTGGCACGGCCCGGCAATCAGCGCAAATGGGTTTGAATTAGATATTTCAAAAGAAGGAAGAGATACAGATTTCATGAAACCAGTTTTAATCTAATCAGCACAAAAATCAAACCCATTAAAAATTTTTCATAGTCTATTGACAGTGTATAAATTCACCTAATATAAAGGCTTTCTTGCAATCTTTTCATAAGGAGTAAAAATGGCTAGAAAAAGCAACCGCCAAAAAAGACGAGAGGCGAGAGGGTATAAAGAACTGCGAAATAGAAAGAAAAAAAGAGACTCTAGAAAAAAACAGATTGGTAACGCGTCAATTAATCTTAGCTGGGAATTAGAGCATGCCATTCAACAAGATCATAGCCTGTCACAAAGCATAGCAACACAACTAGGCATACGTGTAACAGATTTGTTTAAAATGGCCTCTGGAAATATGCCAATATCAAATCATCAAAAGCGACAGATCAAAGAAGCTCTAAGAGAATATAAAAATGAAATGGAATAATCTCTAAATCAACCATACCGGATTTTGGTATATAAAACCATGCCGGATACAATAATGGTTATTCCATTCCATAGAATCATAGGCGCACTGGGTAGTGCCAAACCATAGCAGAACCAGAATACACAGCACAAAACAAACAAAACATAGGATGGCAAAGAAAGGCTTTTTGTATCCTTTGTTCGAATGCTTCGTATAGCCTGTGGAATAAAGCTAATCGACATTAAAAGCCCGGCAATAAAACCTAAAATATGAGGAAAAGTAAGCATCTCGAGCATATCAAACAAGCCTACTCTGCTGCACGGCAGCTTTGATAAATGAAACAAACAAAGGATGCGGCTCAAACGGTTTTGATTTTAGCTCAGGATGATATTGAACGCCGATAAACCACGGATGATCCGGAATCTCGATAATCTCCGGCAACATCCCATCGGGTGACACCCCCGATACAAGCACACCTTTCTCTTCAAGCTTATCCTTCAATGCAATATTAACCTCATAACGGTGGCGATGACGCTCGGAAATCTCATCACCCCCGTAAATCTCAGCAACCCTGGAGCCTTTTAGCAATTGCGCAGGATAAGCCCCAAGGCGCATTGTGCCGCCTAAATCCCTATTTGTCCCCTGCTTCTTTTGACCATCCTGATCCCATTCCGTCATCAGGCCAACCACATGCTCGCCGCCCCCACGAACAATAGAGCCCTCTTCGTCAAATTCCGAAGACGTCGCCCCCGCGATACCGCATAAATTCCGTGCAGCCTCGATCACAGCCATCTGCATCCCGAAACAAATTCCAAAATACGGAACCTTTTTCTCACGCGCATATTGTGCAGCCTTAATCTTGCCTTCCGCACCGCGTGATCCAAAACCACCGGGAACCAAAATCCCGTGAATCCCCTGCAAATGCCGGGACGGGTCTTCTTTTTCGAAAATCTCAGCCTCGATAAAGGTAAGCTTGACCTTCACAAAATTAGCAATCCCGCCATGAATAAGCGCTTCATTCAAGGATTTATAACTATCGGCAAGCTCGGTATATTTACCCACAATGGCAATTTTGACCTCGCCTTCCGGCTCTTTGATGCGCGTGACAATCTCATCCCAAATGGAAAGATCAAGATTAGCAATATCCTTAATCCCGAACGCATCCATGACCTGATGGTCAAGCCCCTCGGCATGGTACGATAACGGCACTTCATAGATAGAGGATACATCAAGCGCAGGAATCACTTTCTGCTCATCAATGTTACAAAAAAGAGCAATCTTCCGGCGCTCATCCTCTTCAATCGTACGATCCGCCCGGCATAATAAAATCTGCGGGCGAATGCCGTAACTCATCAGCTCCTTCACCGAATGCTGTGTAGGCTTGGTCTTAAGCTCTCCCGCCGCAGGAATATAAGGCAACAAGGTCACATGGATCAAAATCGCACGCTCGCGCCCCACCTCATTGCTGAACTGACGAATCGCTTCCAAAAACGGTAGAGATTCAATATCCCCAACCGTCCCGCCAATCTCGCACAAAACAAAATCCGCAGTTCCCTCTTTCTCATAAATGAAATCTTTAATCTCATTCGTGATATGCGGGATCACCTGAATGGTTGCTCCAAGATAATCGCCGCGACGCTCCTTGGCCAAAACCTCGGTATAAACCTGCCCCGTGGTGATATTGTCGTTTTTACGCGCCGGAACCCCGGTAAAGCGCTCATAATGCCCCAGATCAAGATCCGTCTCTGCGCCGTCATCGGTCACATAAACCTCGCCATGCTGAAACGGGCTCATAGTCCCCGGATCAACATTGAGATACGGGTCAAGCTTGAGCAAGCGCACTTTATAGCCGCGTGCCTGTAACAACGCCCCGAGCGCAGCGGAGCCAAGACCTTTTCCCAATGATGAGACAACGCCGCCTGTGATGAATATATATCGTGTCATAACTTTAGAATATTAGACGTTAGAATGTTAGAATGTTAGAAGTTTTTTCGCTTAACGAAACCAATATTCTAACATTCCAATATTCCAACATTCTACTCACTTATCGGAACCGATGGAGGCTCCTCCGGTGTTTCGAGTGGCGCTTCAATGGGTGCGTCGACATTCGCATTCGCCGCTTCCAACGCTTCCGCAAGCCCCAACCGGTCACGACTGGCCTGTGATGCCAGAACACCAAGAATAAGGGATGTGCAAAAAAACGCCGCCGCACAAAACGCCGTAGCCTTCGTCAAGATATCCGTCGTCCCTTTGGGTGTCGCAAGCCCGCCAAGGCCTCCACCACCGCCGCCAATACCAAGCCCGCCCCCTTCGGAGCGCTGCAGGAGAACAAGGCCGATAATCGCCAATGCCAAAAATAGATGAATAACCAAGATTACATTTTCCATGGGATTTTGTTGTAAGCAACTCTATGCCTACGCGCAACCCCTATTTGATCTTTTTGGTATTGCCGCACCGACAGGAAATTTTTCAAACCTATACTGTTAACATAAAATTAACGATTTTTGATTATCATTTGGTAAAGAATACAAAACGAGAAGGAATTATCAGATGGGCGATCTAAATAAAAGTCAAATACACGAAGATTTTACATTATATGCCGAAGAGCTTGGTGGTAACACAATGACGGAAATAACGCTACCTAATGGGCAAAATGCCGTTTGGGCAGCAAGAACTGAGGGAGGTAACATTGTTGACATTGCAATCGCTTTTAAAGATAGGAAAGATAACCTAGTTGTTTAGTCCCACGGTGTGGTGGGATCATGTATTGTGATTTACCAACCAAGGAGG
>CAWUJS010000060.1:0-12481 GCA_963922705.1 uncultured Alphaproteobacteria bacterium
ATTGTTGACGCCGAGCATGCGCTTGACCCCGGCTATGCTAAAAAGCTGGGTGTGGATGTCGACAATCTTTTAATCTCGCAGCCCGATGCAGGGGAGCAAGCACTGGAAATCACCGATACATTGGTGCGCTCCGGCGCGCTGGATGTCCTGGTGGTTGATTCTGTTGCTGCTCTTGTACCGCGCGCAGAACTCGAGGGTGACATGGGCGATTCCCACGTTGGCCTTCAGGCACGTCTGATGTCTCAGGCTTTGCGTAAGCTGACCGGTTCCATTTCCCGCTCTCGCACGATTGTTATTTTTATTAACCAAATTCGGATGAAGATTGGTGTGATGTTTGGCTCGCCTGAAACGACAACAGGTGGCAATGCGCTTAAATTCTATTCATCCGTGCGTTTGGATATCCGCCGTATCGGTCAGATCAAGGATAAAGATGAAGTAGTCGGCAATCAAACCCGTGTTAAAGTTGTGAAAAATAAGATGGCGCCGCCATTCCGCCAGATTGAATTTGATATCATGTATGGTGAAGGGATTTCCAAAATGGGAGAGCTTCTTGATCTCGGCGTCGCTGGCGGTGTTGTTGAAAAGTCAGGTTCATGGTTCTCTTATAACGGTCAACGTATTGGTCAGGGGCGCGAAAATTCCAAGAATTTTTTACGTGAAAACCCTGATCTTGCGACAAAGCTGGAGGGACAAATTCGCGCCAACGCAGGATTAATTGCAGAGGACATGCTCACAGGTCCTGATAATGATGACGCGCCCTCTGAAAGTTCGGAGGCTGAAAAAGTCGAAAACAATGTAGAGAAAGAAAAATAACGACAGACAGAGGTAGGAATTACGTTAAGTGCACTTGAAAGATTTTACCAACATCTTTTGTCATTTCGCGCCCCCTCACCTGTCATCGCATTCCCACTCACTTGTCATCCCGGCGAAAGCCGGGATCTCCTCGGTTTAAGTATAGGATTCCGGCTGTAGATGCGAACAAACCTACGGGTCCGACCCGAAAATCGGGTCCACTTTTATCCTTTTTCACGCATAATTCGACCTTTTTGCCGATCCCAGTCGCGTTTTTTCTCCGTTTCACGCTTATCATGCTGCTTTTTTCCGCGTGCCAGCGCAATTTCGGCTTTAACCATGCCGCGCCCGTTAAAATACAGCCGCAGAGCGACAATCGTTTGTCCATCACGATTTGCACCGCCTAAAAGCTTATCGACCTGTTTTTTATGCAAAAGCAGTTTCCGTGGCCTTTGCGGTTCATGTTGCATTTTCGGTCCGGCCTGCTGATATTCCGGGATATTCGCATTCCAAAGCCATATCTCACCATCCTTCGGTCCCACGTAACTTTCAGCAATTGAGCATTGCCCAAGTCGCAGCGATTTCACTTCCGTTCCGACGAGCATAATCCCGGCTTCAAATTTTTCTAAAATTTCATAATCAAACCGTGCACGCTTATTATCGGCAACCGTTTGATTAACCGAGATCATGCCTGCTTTTTTCTTGCTGTTTTTATGTGTATTTTTCTTTGCCATTCTGTGCTTTTAAACTATGGGTGTCCGCAAATAAATATTGATTTGTAAAAAGAGGAAATTTTTGACTGCAAAAATTGATATACAGGCTTTGGCGTGGGATGTATTGTAATATCCTGATGCCTGTAAGTATGAACGGGAGCGTCGTTTAGGGGGTACGCAGGACTAGCACGCAAATTGCCGCTCAATAATCGCATCTTGCACAGCTTGCAGCAATTTTTCCCGATTCACAGGCTTTTTAATCACTGCCGTCAAATTCGCATTTTTGTTCAAAATATCGCCCATACTATCCGGGCTGTAGCCTGTGACCAAAACAAAGGGGATGCCTGGATGCGTTTTCGATGCTTTCTTAATGAGCTCTATACCAGTCATCTGCGGCATATTGTGATCTGTTACAATCACATTAAAATAATCAGGATGTTCTTCTATAATTTCCAGGGCGGCTTGTCCGGAATCACACGCCTCGACCTCAAACCCTTTTCTTTCCAGCATTGTTTGTGTTACTGAACGAACATCGTCCTGATCATCGACAACCAAAACACTTCCAATGGCTTTCCAGTTTTCCTGCTGTTCGATTTTCTCTTCAGTGATCTCTTTTTCCCCCAGGCTTGGGAACAAAAGATCAAACCGCGTTCCCTTTCCTGCAATACTATTAATCTGCATTGCACCTTTATGGGTTGCAATAACGCCATGCACCATAGCAAGACCAAGCCCTGTTCCTTCATCTACTGGTTTTGTTGTAAAGAAAGGCTCGAAAATATTCTCCATAATGGCACGTGACATGCCACTTCCACTATCTGCAACCGTAAGACACATATAGTCCTGCCCCTCAACAAACTTACCCATTGTCAGGCATGTATGCATTGGTGAAACATCTTTAATGTCAATTAGCGGAAGATCATCATTCTCCGGCAATTTTTTTGATATTTTCATATTTTGGAAATCATTCTTATCAGCACGCGCCAGTGAAACCATCAAGCGCCCTTTTTCATTGGGCATTGCATCCTTTGCATTCACGCATAAATTCATAAGTGCCTGAGATATCAGTGTCTGACTGCCACTGATCAGATACCCTTCATCCTGAATATCCTTTTCAACTTCTACACTCTTTGGCAGGCTGGCTTTCAGCATAGACATTGTTTCTTCAATTGATTCCGCAAGATACATTTCTTGAATTTGATTGACATCACGACGCGAGAAAGCCAGCATTTTATCTACCAAATCACGCGCCTGTACGCCTGCTTTTAATATGTTATTTGCAAAGTCATGCTGCGGTGTTTCTTGCTCTAGATCGTCCATAAGAAATTCAGCATAACCATTCATAGCAGCCAGAATATTATTGAAATCATGTGCTATGCCGCCAGCCAAACGCCCAACAGCCTCTAATTTTTGCGCCTGTGATAATTGCTCTTGTAAAGCTGCCTTATCTTTTTCTGCTTTTCGAATATCTTCAAGCTGCGTTTCTAAAAGCGCAAGTGCGTCTTGTTGTTTTGCATTTGCGTCATTGAGGCGACGGAACTTATCAATATTCATCAACATCAGCGCAAACCCTAGAAGTCCAAGTGTCCATACTGACCAATACATAAGCTGATTTTTTTTACTAATGATGTTTTTGGCCTGATCAATTTGACTATCATTGATAGTTTTTGACGACATTGATGCATCATAGAGATTTTTGAGAATTTGATTTTCATCCATGACAACAGTTGCAGAGTGCAGGGCGAATAAACTTACAACCAGTACAATCAATGCCGGAAAGAAATAGAGTAATTCTGATGCTCGTTTTTTTAAGGATAATTTCTGCAAACGCATATAATTTACGATGACGCGACTAGTCCCATTTGTGTTGCTTTTAAAGCGGCTTGCGTTCTGTTATTGGCGTCCAGTTTTCTACAGATACCACGAACATGCAATTTTACAGTTACAACCTGAAGTCCCAGTGCATCTGCAATTTCTTTATTAGAAGAGCCTTGTGCAAGGTATAAAAGAACATCCTTTTCACGTGGCGTTAACTGAAATCCATCGGCATTTTGTGCAGAGTTTTGAGTATTTGATAAGCCACCATAACTAAAATTTGTACGTCTGTTATCTGCATAATAGGAAGGCATTGATTTTCCAGAGTTTTTATCCATTGGCAAGTAAACTTCACCACACAGAACTCTTTGAATTGCTTGCACGAGTGTTTTGCCAGACATCGTCTTGGGAAAATATGCACAAGCCCCTAATTTCACGGCTGCATCAACATCTTCCGGTTCTGCTACGCCGGACATTAAAGACACTTTTGTATCGGGAAACTCATGTCGCATTTTCTCAAACCCGTTCATACCATCCATACCGGGCATGCGCAAATCTAACATAACCAGATCGTACGTGTTATCCTTTTGCATTTCTTCGTACGCTTCATGAAAGTCTTTGGTAACAGTAACTTCAAACGCGCTATTTGCGCGCTTTATATACTGGACGAGAGCATCTCTAAAAAGAGTATGATCATCTGCAATTAATAGCTTCATCCCTAATCCATCCCTTAACAACCTTAAGTATAGCATAAGAGTATTAACAAACCCTGTAGAAAATTAGATAAATGCACTAGTATTCACAGCTTTCAGGCATAATTTTAGAATGCAATTTTTTAACGCACTAATGCTATATGTATGTCCTGATTAGGCTTTTTTTGTATGTTTTTTAAACGCAAGCGATAAACATACACCCCTTCTAAAACACGCTGTACGTAGTTGCGTGTCTCGTAAATCGGGATAAGTTCCAGCCAGTCAATCCAGCCAATTTCCCCGCGCCGTGGATCGCCATATATTTTCAGCCATTTATCAACACGCCCGGGACCGGCATTATAGGCTGCGATAGCAAGCGGATATGATCCTTCAAAGCGATTCAGCATTTGTTTCAAATATGTACTGCCCAGTTTGATATTATGATCCGGCCTGCTGCTCAGCCAATCAGTGCGATGGCGAATACCAAGTTTTCTGGCTGTTTCTTTCGCCGTTGCGGGCATAAGTTGCATAAGGCCACGCGCACCGACGCGGCTTTTAGCCTTCACATCAAAAACACTCTCTTGACGGATCAAAGAATGGATGAGTGCCCACTCAACATGATGAATGTTTTTAAGCTGATGCGTAATCACTGGATAAGATTGCTTGGTTAAAAACAACCCCTTGCTCGTTGCTTTTT
Source organism: uncultured Alphaproteobacteria bacterium (assembly GCA_963922705.1). Lineage (GTDB taxonomy): Bacteria > Pseudomonadota > Alphaproteobacteria > Micavibrionales > Micavibrionaceae > TMED27. The sequence goes on from CAWUJS010000060.1 coordinate 4,707, forward strand.
TGGAAATCCTTACAGCATCATGGTTACGTTTAAGTGCAACAGCCTTTTCAGCCGCAAATCTATAGGTTTTTGGGTTCTCATAGGCATTTGTAAAGGCCGTTAAAAACAAACTCACCTCATTTTTTTGGCCGCGCCCATGATAATAATCAACTGCACGAATCAACGCATTGCGCTGAAAATTGCGCTTTTCTGCGGCACTTAAAACCGGCGGCGCAGCATTTGGCAGAGCTTGTTTTAAACCAAGCCTCGAGCCTGCCAATTGACCATAAAATGTCGTTTGGTATTTAGCTGCAATTTGATAGCTTTGCCGCGCAATTTTGTTATCACCTGCTTTTTGTGCGGCTCTGCCCGCCCAATATGCGCCGCGCGCCCGGCTTATGGGTGTTTCAACTTTGTTATACATGGTTCGGAAATGCGCATAGGCTTTGCGGGGCTCATTTAAAAAACTAAGCGCAAGCCAGCCTGCTATCCATTCGGCTTGCGAAAATGAAAACCCTTCTTTTTGCCTATGCTGACTGGCGAGAATATAGGCGCCTTTGTATTTTTTCTGCTCCAGCAATCGCCGGATAATAATATGCCTTTCGCGCCACCAATCTTTGGGGTTTTGAATGCGATCCGCGGAAGGCGCTCGGTTCAAAATCTCAACAGCCCCGGAATTCAGCTTATTCTCGCGCCGCCAATGTAGGCGCTCATAGAGAAGCCCTGGATCATTTTGAAGATTTTGCGGTACTTTTTTGAGCAATGTATTGGCATTATTGCTTTCTTGCGCCAGTGCAATCCGTGCCTCGGTCAAGGCCGGAAACCCGCCGCCAAGCACTGCTGCTATCCCACGTGCATTGGCGTATTGCTTTGAGAATAATAATGTATCAAGACGCCTTGTATGCGCTTCGCGGTTAATCATCTTGCCGTATTTTCGGTAAAGATCGCGCTGTTCGCTGCGCGATAATCTTATATCGCCCCAAAATTTGCGAATAAGGTTACGCGCCTCTTGCTGCCTTCCCTTTGCAATCAAAGCGCGGACATATTGATCAATCCCTTTTGCTGTTTTTGGCGGGTAATCATCAAACCAGGCAATGACCGTTGCGGGCGACGCATCATAAGGCATGGCTTTTTCCGCTTTTTGCTCTAACAACCACATTTTAGGCCAGGTCGGATTTCTCCGGATAAACTGCGCCAGCTCTGTGTAATTCTCAACGCTTCCCGCTTGCGTTAAACGCTCCCAAGTTTTCAGCTTTGCGTTGAATTGGCTGGCATGCGCCATTTCACACATAACGACAAGGCCTGTAAAAAACACCAGTAAAAACAGGATTTTCTTGTAAAAATGCTGCTGCCGATATAGATTACACTTCTTTTGGAAACTAAAATGTAAGAAAGATTGCATATGTTTAAAGGCTCTATCCCCGCTTTGATCACGCCTTTTCAGGATGGCGATATTGACATGCCCGCCTTTGAGAAATTTGTCGAATGGCAGATTGAGCAAGGCTCCCACGGGCTTGTGCCATGTGGAACTACGGGAGAATCGCCAACTTTGTCGCATGAAGAACATAACCGCATAGTCCGCGCATGTGTTGATATCGTCAAGCAAAGAATTCCGGTTATTGCCGGAACTGGCTCGAATTCCACAAGAGAAGCGATTACACTGACACAGCATGCCAAAGATGCGGGCGCGGATGCGGCCTTAATAGTCACACCTTATTATAATAAACCCACGCAAGACGGGATGTATGAGCATTTCAAAGCTATCCATGATGCGGTTGCGATTCCCATTATCATTTATAACATCCCCGGGCGCTGTATCATTGATATGTCGGTTGAAACCATGGCGCGGCTGGCGGAATTGCCGAATATTATCGGTGTTAAGGATGCAACGAATGATCTGGCGCGCCCCGCGCAGGTACGCCGTGAAATTGGTGCTGATTTCTGTCAATTATCGGGGGAGGATGCGACTGCCCCCGCCTTTTTGGCACAAGGCGGGGGGGGATGTATCTCGGTTGTAGCGAATGTTGCGCCGCGCCTGTCCGCCGATATGCATGAAGCATGGCAAGCAGGCGATCTTCCGCGCGTGGCGGAGATTCGTGATTTGCTTGATCCGCTGGCCAATGATTTATTCTGTGAGAGCAATCCCGCGCCGGTGAAATATGCCGCGCGTGTTCTGGGGCTTTGCCGTGATGATGTGCGCAGGCCTTTGCTCCCGGCGAGTGATGCGGCGCGCGCGCGGGTTGATGCCGCGATTGCGCATGCAGGGCTTAGGCCTTTAAAAGCGGCGGCTTAGGGCTCTGAATTTAAAAGTTCCTTCCTAGCTTCTTCTAAATCTTCATCGAAGAATCCTGAATCGGGGCATCTACCCGGGTTTTCAGCATGACTTTTCAGTGCATCCACTCCTGTTCCACAATCCGTTTTTTCAGCCTCTACATTGAACTCCACTTTGCCAAGATCACAATCTTCTGAGCCTGAATTACCTTGTGCGAATCCATAATTATCTACAACGTGCTCACCCGCCCGTATAGCGCCTTCTTCTAACGGATTTGATTGAAGATCGTTATCCCTGCCCGGCTCACATTGGGTTTGTCCGTGCGGGTTTGCTTGATCTTCAAAATTTCCGGTTAAGCTGATAGCAGCGAAACAACCACCAACCACAATAAAACCAGTAAGGCCTATTTTGCTTGCTACACTTGTTCGTTTTGCCACTTTCTGTCTCCTATATTTTTAAATTGATTTTGTATCAAAGTGCGTAAACAAATATCTTGCTTATGTCAACATTTTTTTGCGGGCAGATAATAGATGGATAAATAAAAGTTATAGGCCAGACTCTAGGCACGCCCTTCGCGCCACCATGCGCATATCACGAATAACGCCAACGCGCCGAGCCATGCCCAGGCGGGTAAAAGCGGCTCGCTCTTAACCGATTTAACCGTATAGCTGTTATTGCTTTTTAAACCAAGCCAGTTGCGTCCGGCAAAGCGCGGGGATGATTGCATCATTCTTATTGATGGCTCCTGAACATCTTCCAGCCATATAACCCCGCCTTTGCTGTTGCTGACAACGGGACGCATCGGCGCATCGCTTGTTAAAACATCGCGCAGCTCCGGCGGGTTTTGCTCGCCAAAAACCACAAAGCGCCTTTGTCCATTGGCATCGCTGAAAGCATAAATCCCAAGCTGATCGGCTGTCACAATATGCTCTAAAAAACCATTCTCCTGACGCATGAGCATAATATCTTCATCGCGTCCATCCGGTTTTGTCAGCGTAAGCACTTGTGTTTCGGCTTTAGGGTCACGGCTGCGGATACGGATTTTATCGCCATCAATCTGAATGCGAAGGGCGCGTTCATCCAATTCCGGCTCTTTCATCAACCAATGGACAGTACGCCGGAGCAATTCAGCATGCGGCCCGCCGCCTTGAAAGCCGCGGGACCATAGCCAAATATGATCACTGCCGATTTGCGCAACGCGCCCCTCACCAACGCGGTCCAATATCAAGAGCGGCTTATCTTCATATCCTGTCATCAGCACATCGCCGGAACGTGCCTGCAAACTGACTTGCCTTAGCCAGGGCGCCCATGAAGGCTCTTGTCCCATGGCTGTTAGAGGATCAAGATTTTCAGTGACAGGATGAGATAGTCCATATTGGTTGATTTGCGGTTTGAAAACGCGGCTTATGATATTACCATCTGGAATTGCGGGTAAAATCGTACCGATATCCGTATAAAATATAGAATCCTTACCTGCGAATGCAGGTCCGCTGGCTTCTAATAATGCTCCGCCTGTTTTCACATAGGTTGCGATATTGTCAAAATAATATTGCGGGAGGATACGGTTGAGCTTGTAACGGTCAAAGACGATTAAATCAAAATCATAAAGCTTGATCTCGAATAGCTCACGAAAGGGAAAAGCGATCAGCGCCAATTCGCGTTGCGGCGTTGCATCCAGTTTTTCCGGCTCTCTTAGGATTGTAAAATGCACCAGATCAACACCGGGATCGGAGGTTAGCAAATCACGCCATGTCCGCCCGCCGGCATGGGGTTTTCCGGAAACAAGCAATACTTTGAGGCGGTCGCGAACGCCGTTAATGCGAATGGCCGCGCGGTTATTGGCGCTTGTCAGCTCGCTCGCAATGTCATCAATGCTAATCTCAAAAACATTTTCTCCGGCATGATCGATCAGTAGCTCTAATTCTTGTTCTTCACCAACGGGAACGGTAAAGACTTCCGGCTTTCCATCAAAACGATTGAGCGTTACGCTGGTATAAAGTCCTTGAATATTGTCGGTTTGTGAGACTTTGTAGGTCACGGTAACGCGGTCACCAACAATCCCGTAAGACGGGTTTTGCACAATATCAATGCGCCGGTCTTTCTCGCGTTTTTCCCCGGATAGCAAAACATGAACGAGGCCGAAATTTGTCAATGTTTCAAGATTTTGCGGTATATCATGAACTTGTCCATCGGTGATAAAAATAACCCCGGCGCGGCGATCTTGCGGCACATCTGCCAATTCCTGCTCCAGTGCTTCAAACAATTTTGTATCCGAAGAAAGCAAGGCATTGCCGGGCGCACGTACAATCCGCGTTTCGATGGCGTCCACCTTTTGAAGAGAATTCTCAAGATGTGCCAAAGCTGCTTTTGACCGCGCTTCACGTTGCCCCATTGTCTGGCTCATGCTTTCATCCATGACAATTACAGCAACATCTTTGACAGGCTCGCGCTGTTTTTGCATAAGCGATGGGTTTAAAATCGCGAGCAGGAAAAGTGCCGCTGCGATGCTGCGCCATAAAACACCCCGGCGCTTTTGCAAGAGGCTAATGGCTATTAGAACAGCAGCCACACAGCCCAAAAAGACGATCCAGCCTTCATGGAAGAAAGGTTCAAAATGCACATGCAAAGCGATGTTGGAAAAGCTTTCCATTACTGCCCAAGCCTTTCCAGAATATGCTTCACATGAACCTGATCGGCTTTGTAATTCCCGGTGAGCGCATACATCATTAGATTAATCCCAAACCGAATGGAAAGCTCGCGCTGGCGCGCCGATGCGCCGGAGCGGTAATTACGCCCCGCGCTTTGCGCCCACGCCGATGCCCAGTCATGCGATCCGATCAAAACGGAGGAAACGCCGTCGCGTCCATTCTCGCTATTGCTCTCAACCCAGATTGTTCCGCCGTTATAACGACCGGGAAAACTATCCAGAAGGTAAAAGGATTTGCCGAGAACGTGATCATCCTTAATCGGTGAAAGAGCCGGAATATTCAGCCCCGCCGTAATGCGCATCAATGTCTCATTATTTTTTGTAGATGTGTCTTGGGTGCGTGTGTCGAAAAGGATAGTTCCGCCATGATCCAGATAATCCTGTACATTACGAAGAGCCTTTTGCGATAAAGGCTGATCATTGGCATCAATAGGCCAGTATATGAACGGGAAAAATGAAAGAATATCAGTCTCAGGGTTTAAAGAGGCCACGCCGTCCGGCTCGGCGGATGTGCGCGCAGTCAGCGCATCTTTGAGCGCCTCAAGCCCGCGCCGTGTTTGTGCATTCAGGCCCGTATTGGCGCTTTTGATGAAGCCAAGATACAGGCCGTCTGCATATTTGTAGGAATCGGGTGTTTGTGCGTGACTATGAGCGGGTAATATGAAGCACAGGAAGACCATAACCGCAGCGCGTTTAAAAATATTCAAACGCATGGAGCTGGACATTGCGATCATGATAATCCAATCCATCAATAGCAAAATAAATGAGGTCAAAAGCAAGGCGGGCATCAGGCTTTGTTCATGAGATGTGTCATAGGATAATATAGTGATGTCATTACTCATATCGCCGAGTGCCTTTACCGATGGTATCTGATCGGCAAAATTAAAAGCATAACGGATACTGCCATTGCCATAGATACCGGGCGGGTGTTTGTAAGAAATTTTCGTTGTAGCAATTTGATCGGCCATAATAGGCTGTACGCTTGCCTCCGGCTGTATAAGGCGACCCTTTCCATTCAGTGTACGCAAGGCTTCCAGCGATCCTGTTATATTCTGCAAGGAATCAGGATTGCTTCCTGCGATTTTCACAAGGCGGCTTAGAATTTGTACAAACGCCCCCGATAGTGGCAAATTCGACCAGTCTGGTGATGCTGTTGTATGTACCAAAACAATAAGACCGGAATCCAGCCTGTCCGCCGTAATAAGCGGCGTACCGTCATCCAGAACCGCCCATGTTTTATCCGCTAAATCCTGAACGGGTTCAGCCAATAATTGTTGCTTGATAATAATATCTTCGCGCAACGCTATTCCAGCAAGAGGCGCGTTTTTATTAAAGGATTGAAGTTTTGGCGGTGTTTCCCATGCAAGCGCTCCGTCAAGAGATCGCGCCCCTTTACGAAGTGGGGTAGGGGTGAGGAAATGCTGGCGCGCCTGTTCCATGACGGGGCCGGCAAAGCGTAAAAGTAAGCCGCCATCCCGAACCCAAACATCCAGCTTTTCAAGCTCCTGCGGTGATAGGGCGCCGATATCCGGCAAAATTATCACGGCATTTCCGAGTAGTGCATCAATATTCCCAACTTGTAGCTCCGCATAAGGCTCCAAAGCGCGGGTCAGATAAAAGCTGGCTTCAATAAAGGGGTTGGCCTGATCGGCTTGCGCCGGGCTTGCGATCCCGACACGCTTTTTTTGAAACTGATCATCAAAGAGATAAATCGAAGCCGCATTATTATGCCCGGCAATCCGGACATGCGCCAGATTCTGCCGCAGGCTTTCCGGGATTTCCATCGTGATCTGCGTTTTTTTGCCCTTTAATGTAACGCTCTCAACGCCGATAACCTGCCCGGCGGCACCTAGTGCTTCTAACGTCACGGGCGTACCGGCGGGTATGGTTTCGGGGGCATGAATGAAAAAAGAAAGATCGCGATCAGGGCTGTTATCTTTTGAAAGGATAAGGGGCAGGTTTTCAGGGGAAGGCTTGAAAATATGCACCTGACCTTTTTGCTTTAGCGTTTTGATAAAGCTATTCGTGCTTTTGGCCTGAATACCATCGGAGAAGTAATAGGTATCAACATTATCCGGGCTTTCTTTAATTTTTTCATAGCGCGCTTTAAAATCAGATGACCATGGATAAGGCTGTAATCCTTTGAGGCGGGATAAAGCTTCATGCGCGCTTAAAGGGCCTAAAGTAAGGGGCTTTCCATCGCTGGGTTCGGGCGCGGTTGTATCAAGATAAACACTCAAACCTTGCCGTACAGCGCGGGCGAGAACATCCTCAACAGCCTGTATTTTCCTCTCCCATATATGCGCAGATGACCAGCCATTATCAATAACAATGCGAATGGGGTTATTGCTGGCTAAGTTGCGGGATGGATTCAAGACTGGTTGCGCAAAGGCAGTGATCATAAGGGTAACTACTATTAAACGGAGCAGTAAAATCCACCATGGTGTTTTGCTTGGTGTTTTTGTCTTAGGGACAAGCCCTTCCAGAAAGCGGGCAGATGGTAAAAAGATTTGCCTGGGCGCAGGCGGCATGATGCGCAGCAAAAACCACAGAGCGGGGAGGGTGGCAAGAGCGCTTAAGAGCCAGGGGTTGAGGAAAAGCAGGCTAGTCACAATAACACTCCTTGTCATTGCGATGCGCGTTAGCGATGCGGCAATCTTTTGCGATGTTAGATTGCTTCGCCTGTCTTTCAGTCAGGCTCGCAATGACGTATATATTGGTGATCACCGCTGTCCCCCTTCCCAAATATTATGGAGCGTGGTTTTAAGGCTTTGATCCGTCACGTGCGTATAATATGACCAGCCAAAAGATTCGCAC
>CAWUJS010000061.1:0-12425 GCA_963922705.1 uncultured Alphaproteobacteria bacterium
TATATAAATGCGAACAAACCTGCGGTTTGCTTCGCCGCGGGGATGACGGTATTGAAACAGTAATAACTATAAATCCAAATGCAATCGCCATGTTAATAAATGCCGCCTGTGCCGACTGTTGTATCGTTAAAGGGCTCCTGAATTTGATATTGCTCACCTGTATATCCTTCGGGGGCAGTAAAGCCATCATCATAAAACTGATTGCCTGATTGATAGGCATTCATAATTGATATGCCATTACTATCCAGAATATAAACATCATCATTTGGTTCCGTCCCGGCAACAAAAGATTCCCAAATGGTTTTTTCAGTATCAAACGAGGCGAGCGCTCCATTTTCTGCATTAATTTGGACATTTTTAATACCAGGCGGTACGCGAAACGGCACTAAATCTTTATCTTGCAGAGCCTCTTCCATAAAATTCTTAAAAATTGGAACAGCAACAGAAGAGCCAGTTTCTTTTCTGCCGAGTGATCTGGGGTCATCAAATCCTACAAAAACACCAACCACCAGATTGGGAGAGAACCCCACAAACCATGCATCTTTGGAGTCATTGGTTGTTCCTGTTTTCCCGGCAAGCGGCCTGTTCAGCGCCTTAATCCTGACACCAGTCCCGCGCTGTACGACACCTTCAAGAATTGATACCATTTGGTAAGCGGTTCTTGAATCGGATATTTGCTCACGATTATCCGGCAAAGGCGGTGTTTCTTGTCGCCTCCAACGAATCAACTGACCGCATGATAAGCATTCACGCGTGTCATGGCGAAAAATCGTTGCACCATAGCGATCTTGAATCCGGTCAATAAATGTCGGTGTTACCTTTTTACCACCATTCACCAGCATACCATATGCAGCAGTTAGCTTGAGCGGTGTTGTCTCCCCTGCCCCCAGCGCATTGGCTAAATGCGGCTTCATATCTTCTGTAATGCCAAATTTATCGGCATATTCCGCAATTTTTTCCATACCGAGATAATCGGCAAGCCTTACGGTCATAAGATTTCGAGATTTTTCGACGCCGACACGCATAGTTGTCGGACCGTAATATTCACCGGAATAATTGGATGGACTCCAAAAATTGCCGGGACGGTCTTCGATCACAAATGGTGCATCCAATATTAAGGTTGCAGGTGTAAAACCACTTTCAAGGCCTGCCAGATAGACAAAAGGCTTAAAAGCAGAGCCAGGCTGGCGCTTGGCCTGTGTTGCACGGTTAAATTCTGATATTCCATACTTCCAGCCGCCTTGCATTGCCAATATGCGTCCTGTATGTGGATCAAGCGCAATTAATGCACCTTGAACTTCAGGGATTTGCTGTAAAGCATATTGATTGCCATTAAGCGGCTCAACCATAACCACATCACCACGTTTTAAAACCTGCGCGGCTGATGTGATCTGTGGCCCCAGCGCATATCCTTTATTAAGAGATTCACGCGCCCATTTCAGGTCTTCCAGAACGATAAGCCCTTCACGGCCATTTTCTAAACTAATGCGTGCCCCTTCCGTGCTTGCGGCTTGCACAACCGCCAGTGACCAGCTATCAAGCATAGCATCGGGTTTTTTAAATCCAGACAGCTTATCTTGCCATTCTGACATATTATTAAAATGGGTAAGCACACCGCGATAGCCGCGCCTGCGATCATAAGCCTGCAAGCCTTGTTGCAATGTTTTAATGGCAATATCCTGCATTTTAGGATCAATCGTTGAACGCACCGCCAAGCCGCCGCCATAAAGGCTTTCACTGCCATATTTTTCAATTAACTCGCGGCGTACTTCTTCGGCAAAAAACGGTGCTCTTACTTGTTTACCATTATCGCGCTCGCGTATTTCAAGCGGTGAAATCGCAGCTAAGTCAGCTTGTGCTTCTGTGATGTAACCATCTTCCAACATACGGCCAATAACCCAATTGCGGCGTTCTATCGCTGCGTCACGGTTGCGAACAGGATGGTAGTTATTGGGCGCTTTGGGAAGGGCTGCCAGATAGGCGGCTTCTGAAATTGTGAGCTCCTCAAGTGATTTATTGAAATATTGCAAAGAGGCGGCAGCCACACCATAAGCGCGAGAGCCAAGAAATATTTCATTCAGATAAAGTTCTAAAAGGCGGTCTTTACTCATCGCTTTTTCCATGCGGTGTGCAAGAATTGCCTCTTTAATTTTTCTTTCATATGAGACTTCATTGGTTAAAAGAAAGTTTTTCGCGACTTGCTGTGTAATTGTAGACGCTCCGATTGGGCGCTTTCCTGTCCCTAAATTCTGGACGTTAAAAAGAACGGCACGAACAATCGCAATAAAATCAACACCGGGATGGGTATAGAACTTTTTATCTTCTGCGGATATAAAAGCTTGCTTGACTAAATCAGGAATTTTTTCAATCGGCATAAAAACACGCTTTTCCTGGGCGAATTCGGCCATAAGGCGACCATCTCCTGCATAAAGGCGTGTGACGATTGGCGGTTCGTATGTTTTAAGCTGTTCGTAGTCCGGTAAATCAGAACCGTAATGATTAATAATACCAACTGTACCAATTAAAACAGCAATTAGCCCAAGAAAACCAAGTGAGAAAAGCCATAAAAACCCGTACCAAACATACTTCATAAGTCAACTATAGATTATCATAATTACTGAAATTGCAGTCCATTGATCGTATGTATGCCCACAAGCTCCTGTCCTTTTGTTTTATGATCAAAAACAACATAAAAGACCCCATGTGGCTGTTTTTCAGTTATTTTAAAAGCATAATCAACAAACTCAATGACACGGCGTTGATCAAGAGGCGACAATCGCATAAAAGTCTCACCAACCTCCAAAACAGGGACTTCATCTTCATATTGCTCGATAATAACACCTGAATCATAAAACTTATTAATAACTTCGGTGACACCACCTTCTGCTTGCACCCAAAGCTCAGGATGCCAATTCGTCATATCCCACTGATTGTTGTGGGGCGTGGTGCCATCACGTAAATAACGCCTTTCAAAGTCCACATTCGGCATACCAAAAAGAAATTTTTCAACACTTTTTATATTCCGCGCAATACTTCTCTGATCCGAATCGGATTCATTGGCAAAACTGCTATGCGTAAAAGCAATAGTCGTACAAAAGAACATGAGAATAAAAAGAGTGTTAATGCGCATAAGTCATAATTCCTTGTTAACCGAATTTATGATATATTTATAACATGATAGAAGCAATTGGAATAGGGCTTTCAGGCCTTCAAAAAGCAACACAAGATGTTGAGAATGCAGCGAACAATATTATCACGCTTACAACACCTCAAAATACAGCATCAGATGATAAGGCCGTCATTCTTAATTTGAGTGAAGAAGCGATCAATCTATTGCGCGCAGAAACCGAGTTTAAAGCAAATCTTGTGACCATTAAAACGGCAGAAGAACTCTCGGATGAGCTTTTGGATATTTTTGATGAATAAATTGCACTCTGCCGGGTTAGCCCCTAATGATAAAGCATGCAAAAAACAATCATTCTTAAACCAGAACAGATACCAATGGATTTTCCTGTGCGTGCGGCTATGGGACGAGAGGATTTTATGATTGGCAAGAGTAATCAGGATGCTGTGATCTGGATTGATCAATGGCCAAACTGGCCTGCGCCCGTTTTATTTTTAAGTGGTCCAGCCGCATCCGGTAAAAGCCATTTGGCGGCAGTTTGGACAAGACAGGCAAAAGCTGTTGAAATAAGCCTGCGAGATTTGATCGATCATGATGCTGAATCCCTTGCAAAAGTCGGGGAGCATATCATTATTGATGGTGTTGACACATGGCTCGGCGATAGATCGGTAGAAACAACACTGTTTCATCTTTATAATATTTTTAAAGAAGAGCACAGGACATTAATGCTCACAGGGCGCGCTACGCCGACAGAGATTGATTTTGCAATCCCGGATCTCGCTTCGCGTTTACGTGCGGCGCCTTGTGCATCCATTAAGTCACCCGATGATGATTTATTACAAAATATCATTGTAAAAATGTTTGCCGATCGTCAGATCAAAATTGGTGAAGCTGAATTAAAATACTTAATGCCGCGTATGGAGCGTTCTTTTAAGTTTGCTTCCAGTCTTGTTTCTAAATGCGATGAAATCGCTTTGTCTCAAAAACGCCCGGTGACGATAGCCGTTATCCGTGAAGCTCTGTTAGCATTGCAAGAACCATAAACAACCTACATCCAGCGCGTTGGACGTTCCGGTGCGTTGTAATCAGTTGTCTCATGAATAGCACGAACAATATTCGCATAGGGCTTCAAGTCTGCCCAATCTTCAATATTACATTCCAAAACGCTGAGAGTTGCAGGCATATAGGCCATTGACAACCGATCAACATGCGCCGATGCATCATCTTTTGCAAGACGAGCAGCCAAAGTATGAATGCCTGGATTATGCGCAACGATTAAAACACGGTTTTTGTCTGCGTCTGTTCCTCGTATTGAATCCAATAAAACATCGAAATCCGCATTATAAAGCTTGTCCAGGATTTCTGTCTTACACTTTGCAAGAGATTTCATAATATTATCTAATGTTTGCCGCGTACGCGTTGCTGCAGAGCATAAAACAATATCAGGTTGAAAACCCTGTTTTGCCATTAATGTCCCGAGCGCCAAGGCATCTTCTTGCCCTTTTGGTGAAAGTTCCCGACTTTTATCGCTGCCACCAATCGCTGTACCAAGTGCCTGTGCATGTCTTAAAATCAATAATTTTTTCATAGTTTAATCTTTACAACTTTACCGCCCTGAAGACCAATTGCAAGCTTACCATGTTTCATGGCTAATGCTGCTTCTCCAAAAGTTTCCCGCCGCCAGCCTTTTAAAGCAGGGACATCAGCATGATCATCTCTTGCAATTGCTTCAAGATCGGATGCGCTAGCGATGAGTTTTCCAGCAACATCATGTTCAGCCGATTGTAACTTTACGAGCAATTTCAAAATCTCAATTGTGGCCTGAATTTTGGCCGAAGGCGGCTTTGCCCTCTTCACCTCCGGCCAGTCTTTCGAATCACTTTTTAATGCACTGTCAATACAATCGAGCAGTTCTTTGCCGATACGGTGCTTTACCAAATCTGCTGGAAAATTACGGATTTTCTTGAGAGATTTTTCATCTTTCGGGGCTTGTGCAGCCATATCTGCCAGCGTTTCATCTTTGAGCACCCAGCTTTTAGGTAAATTTTTATTTTGCGCACGTCTTTCACGCCATGCTGCAATTTCGCGCAAGATCGCTAAGGCTTGCGGTTTTGGCGATTTGACCTTGACCTTCTTCCACATCTCATAAGGATCGAGATTATAGGTTTCAGGGTCTGATAAAACCGCTTTCTCTTCAAAAACCCAGGATGTGCGCCCGCTTTTATCAAGCTCCTCTGACAGTCGATGATAAACTTCTACCAGGTGCGTGACATCACCGAGCGCATAATTGATTTGTTTTTCAGAAAGTGGACGCACGGACCAATTCGTATATTGTACGCTTTTATCGATCTTGCCGCCTGTAATATCGCGCACAAGGCTTTCATAGCCTATCGAATCTCCATAACCGCAGACCATGGCAGCAATTTGTGTGTCGAAAAAGGGGTGAACAACTTTTCCTGTCAGATGATAGAAAATCTCTAAATCTTGCCGCGCGGCATGCAGGATTTTAAGGGTATTGTCATTAAAAAGAATGTCAAAAATAGGCCTAAGATCTAGCCCCTTAACCAGCGTGTCTACGGCCACCGCCCTACCATCCGCTGTGCCAATTTGGATAAGGCAGAGTTTCGGATAATATGTTTTCTCACGTAAAAATTCCGTATCAAGCGTGATAAACTCTTCTGCAGCTATAGAAGCGCAAAAATCATCTAATGCTTTTTGATTTGTAATAAGCATAAGAACTGTTTAACCAACAAATTACTGCAAAACCAAGGATTCTTTTGTTTTTATAAAAAAAATCTTTGTGCCTTTGGGCGTTGGTGGTTATAAAACAAGCTATGCATATATATAGATCACATAATTGTTCCGAACTTCGTAAATCCAATGAAGGTGAGAATGTCCGCTTGTCCGGCTGGATACACCGCATTTATGACCTTGGCGGGGTTTTGTTTATTATTCTGCGCGATAAATTCGGTCTCACGCAATGCGTTGTAGAAGAAGATTCGCCGCTCATGCCTACGCTTGAGAAATGGCGCGTGGAAAGTGTTGTCACGTTAGAGGGGCGTGTCGTAGCGCGTTCAGCAGATACGATTAACCCGAAAATGCCAACGGGTGAGGTTGAAATCCGTATTGAAAAAGCAACATTGCAATCTGCTGCGGATGTTATTCCGTTTCAGGTTTATGAGGATGATGGGGCAGGTGAGGATATTCGTCTCAAATACCGCTACATTGATCTGCGCCGTGAGAAGATGCAGCGCAATATCACGCTTCGCAATAACGTAATCAAAACAATCCGCAATGCAATGTGGGATAAGGATTTTCAAGAATTCCAAACGCCTATTTTAACGGCTTCAAGCCCGGAAGGCGCGCGTGATTACCTTGTGCCGAGCCGCCTGCATCCCGGCAAATTTTATGCATTGCCGCAAGCGCCGCAGCAATTCAAACAGCTTTTAATGATGTCGGGCTTTGATAAGTATTTCCAGATTGCGCCTTGTTTCCGTGATGAGGATGGCCGTGCGGATCGTCTGGCTGAATTTTACCAGCTTGATGTGGAAATGAGCTTTGTAACGCAAGAAGATGTGTTTACGACGATCCAACCTGTCATTGAAAATACATTCAAAAAATTTGCCGACTTCACGGGGCAAACACGTGACGTACAATGGCTACCCAATATCCCTTATAAAGAGGCCATGCTGAAATATGGCTCTGATAAGCCTGATTTACGAAATCCACTTGAGATTGTGGATGTCACCGAAGTTTTTGCGCGTGATGATGTCGAATTTAAAGCTTTTAAAGGTGTAATCGCGAAAGGCGGTGTTGTCCGCGCTATTCGTGCTCCGAAAGTCTCCGACCAACCGCGCAGTTTCTTTGATAAGCTCAATAGCTGGGCGCAAGGTGAAGGCGCGCCAGGCCTGGGCTATGTGCTCTTTGAATCCGGTGAAGGCAAAGGGCCGATTGCGAAATTCATTCCCGCAGCAGCGCAAGATGAGATACGCAAGATCGCGTCGTGCGAAGACGGCGATGCCATTTTCTTTATTTGCAATCAGGAAGCTGCGGCTGCAAAATTCGCTGGTGCTGCGCGTGATGCTATTTGCGATGCGCTTCCCGAAGGACATGAAGCCGCACGTGAGCAAGGTGTTTATAAATTTGCATGGATTGTTGATTTCCCAATGTATGAATTTGATGAGAACCAGCAAAAAATCGACTTTTCGCACAATCCATTCTCTATGCCGCAAGGCGGTATGAATGATCTGGACAATAAAGACCCGCTGGATATTTATGCTTTCCAATATGATTGTGTTTGTAACGGGTTTGAGCTGGCGTCCGGTGCGATCCGAAACCATAAGCCGGAAATCATGGAAAAAGCATTTGGGATAGCAGGATATGATAAAGCCGTTTTAGAAGCTGAGTTTGGCGGTATGCTGAATGCTATGCGCTATGGCGCACCGCCACATGGTGGGCTGGCTTTCGGGATTGACCGTATTGTAATGCTTCTTGCCGATGAGCCGAATTTGCGTGAGGTTTATGCCTTCGTGATGAATGGTCAATATGAAGATCAGATGATGCAAGCACCATCCCATGTCAAACCGGAACAGCTCAAAGATCTGCATTTAAAGCTAAGCTTGCCGAAAAAAGCTGTTGAAGCTGACGAAGCGGCATAAATCTTTACCCGATTATTAGTTTATTCAGCTGCATCGATGTCTTCGCTGCCTTTTGTTTTATTTGGAAAAATTGATTTTTGTGCCTCTTTTGATGCGGCTTCAATAATGTCTTCAATTTCTTTTGGTAACTTTTTCGCTTGTGATTCAGCAGGCTTCTTTGCCTCTGAAGGCGTCATTTCAGAATCAGATTCTTGCGCTGGCGGTGCGGTTTGTTCTTGTGTAGCAGGCGGTGTTTCAGGTGCTTGGGTGTTTTCTGCTGGTTTGTCTTTTGTTTCAGAGATTGGTAGTGGTTTAGCATTCTCTTCATTAGTCTCTGTTTTATCATCTTTGGAAAAGAAGCCCATAGGGCCAGCGGATGACGTTCCAGCTTGCGTTTCGGTTTTAACCACAGGTGGTGCTTCAACAATAGGCGGTTTTTTGACAGGCCCCAAATCAGGCTTTTGCTGTAATGGGGGTGCTTCAGGTGCTGCTGCTTGCGGTTTTTGTGGCGCAGAAGCTTGCGGTGCGGCGCTTTGAGGTGCTGTCGCCTGCGGTGCTTCTGGAGGTTTCGCTTCCGCAGGTTCAATTTTATTATTTATCGCATGTACTTCAACAATTGATGCAATGCCCTGCTCAACCGGCGTGGCATCGGTTTTTTCAAACTTCTTAAACCCTTCTACAAGCGCTGTGATTTCAGGTGCTGTTTCTATAGCTACATCAGCGCGTTCCGCTGTCCAAGATTTATTAACCAATAGATCGCGTAATTTTGTAATCGCATTAGCATGTTTCAGCATGACTTCATCTGTCGGCGGCAGTGCCATAAAACGCGTAACGCGCATTGCTTTGGCAAAGCCGGGATTGGAATAGAAAACGGCGCAATCAACAACCGTCTCGCCAAATGTAATAATTGCCTGCCCCTCCATAAAGCCGCGCAAATCCTCATATTGCGCACGGGGACGAAGCTGCACACCGGCTTGTTGGGTATCGAAATAAGAGCCAAGCTCAGAGCCGCCGGTCATCTGGAAACCCGAGACTTCTGTCACCATTGCCGAGCCAACAGTTTTTTCAAAGAATTCTTTCGTTTCTGTGGGGTCTTCCAGTTTACCAAAGATTTTGATGTTACAGTTCGCCGTAATGGACTGCGCTTCTTCACGCACACGCTTTTTCATCGCCGGTAAGTCCTGACCTGAGAAAACAAGGCAAAAACCAAGAGAACGTGCCTGCGCAGCCATAACCGCCATCCCTTGCGCCGTATAGTAACCGACCTCATCAAAAACGGTCATGAAGGGTGTTGCCGAGTGGGTTGGCTTATTCTCAATTACTGTCGCGGAAGACCCTTCCACAGTTGAACCAAGCGCAGAACCCATCATACCTTTCATGGTTGCGGCAACGATTTTACCAAGGTTAGCGATCTCATCGCCGGATTTTTCCAAAGCCGGGATAAGCACCACAAGAATTCGGCGATTCAGAACCACATCCACCATGTCCACATCGGCAGCTTGCGTATCGAAAATATAACCGTAATCATCCCCGAGTGACTGCAAAGAGCGCGTAAACTGCATCGCAAGATAACCGTGCTGCTGGTTAGCGGTAGTAGTATCAGGCGGCGGCCCGCTACCATCGGGGGGCTTGATATTCCCCTCATCATCATAGGCATCACCGTTAAAGCCGGGCAACGTGTCCAGATAACCAAACAAACCGGCGCGCAAGGTTTCCGGCACAGCATCATCCCGCGAAAGTTTAATGACATTATTCAGTGAGAGGTAATCACGGATCGTAATAACAGACATTTGCATGTCCTGATTATCACGCTTCCACGTCAAAACAGGCAGCATCGCAGAAGCCAGAGAAACCGCACGTTCTTTCCACATCGCGTTATCGCCTTCTGCTTCCGGCATGAGTTGAACGAGCATATTGGTCAAATAACTGGCGGAACCGGAAGAAAACGGGTTCATGGTATTGGAAGGCGCTCTGGAATCAGAATTTCCCGTCATGTAGTTCAGAACAAGCAAGTCATCATCCCGTCCAAAGCGACGCACAAGTGATGATAATGATGACCACAAATCCGTATCAGCTTTACCATCAACATAGACAAACCCTGATCCCCACCCCATGGCGTTGCTGACCATAGATTTCAGCCCTTCAGTTTTACCGGCACCTGTGGTTCCAAGGTAAAGAATATGCGTACGGGCATCCGAATTGGTGAACCACACCTCTTCATTGGTGTTTTCAGCATTCCCAAGATACAGGATACCTTCAGGTTTTCCAGGCTTTCCCCCGCGCCCATTATTCATATCCGGATATGTCGCATCCATAGGAAGCTTAAAGACAAGTGATCTATCCCTTTTGATAAGCCACCAGAAATAGAGGCCGGCAAAAATCATCATAAGATCACCAAATGCCTGTACCCATCCGCTAACCCACATAAGGACAGCGAGCATAAAGAAAATAGTGAAAGAATATGTTGGTTTTTCAAGGGCATCAGCAATACGAACACCAAGAGGTCGAATATCCCGAAGGATAGCCTCATGTTTATGTTCATATTTTTTCTGATCGAGTGCCACTTTCTATTCTTGTCCTTTACTTTACTTATAAACTATTCAAAAAATCATCTGCTGAGACAGGCACACCGGATGATTGCGCTGCCTGATTTCCTGCTGTTGCAGAAGTTTGTTGTATCGATGTTGGCGGTCTTTGGCTTACGGATGCCCAAAACCCAAATAAAACAATAAGAGCAAACACTGCAACTATCCCGGTTATCCAGCGCCCTTTAGCGGATTTTTTGCGGTGGACATGCGCAACTGCGATGGTTTTATCATCATTCGCTGCAATATGAATATTTCCATGTGCATTTTTAAGAGCATCTGATGCTGCCATCAAGCCTTCTAAAGCGTGCTCACGGGTATCAAAGGAAGCCACCTGGACTTTTTCACCTTTTTGGGTTTTAAGCATCAACGTGTAGGCTTCTTCTTTGTCCGCCTCTAAAACCTCAAGCGCAGATGCCTTAGCGTGCGCAAGATCCATTTGCCAAAGAACAGGGGTTTGAGCGTCTAAAAACGATAAGATGAGCTTACCGTCCACAACGCTTGCGCTTATATTATTTGCCTTTGTCTTCTTGAATGCTGTTAACATGTCTTTATTAATGCTCCTTTTTAAATTTTAAACTGCTTTCTTAACGCCACTTTTAGAGGATTGACTATAATCCAGTTGTGGAATGGGGCGTGCCAGGCTGGAAGTCATGTATTCAGAAATCATCTGAACCGCACCTTCCACTTTGGGAACCGGGATTGGCCTATCTGTTAACTTCTCTGCCTTAAAGTGTGACATGGCGCCCACCGCTTCCATGTGAAAACTATGACGTCCTAAATTATTCAATGGATACCAGAGGGTGCGATCATGTGCACGCAGCCAGACGAATTGCGCAGGTGCGAGAACGCCGCCCTCATCTCTGGCGAATGTTAAACCACGTAAAAGCGCTGTTGTTACAAAAGCATGACGGTTGCAGGCAGATAAAATGCCGCCTGAAAGCTTTTTATCACTCAGAATTTTCCGCGCCTCGGATAATAGCGTACGGTCACTGCTTAATTTAAGACCGCCTTTTGCTGTCCAACATAAAGCAAGCCGCGAAAGGATATCATCGGATTCATTTCTTTTTCTACTGGATTTCAAAGCAAATGCAGCTAATAGCACTTGCTGATAAGGTTTTAATGCTTTGTACCCTTTCCAGCGGCCAACGAGTTGTTTTTGGAATGCTTTTGTAGCGGCCTCTTCGTCGACCTTTCCATCAGGTACCGGAATTTGATAATAAGCAAGCCATTCTTCGGGTCCAAGAGCTTCCGCGAAATCCGGTAATTCTGCTGGAACAGGAGAACCAGGCGGCCTTGGCGGCTGCGTAGAAGGGTTAAAATCTACAAAAGGTGCAATCACAGGAAAATTTTTGGACTGTCTTTCGATAAGGCCTTCAAGCCCCAATCTGGAACGGTAATGCGTGTTAGGCCCATGAAATAAAGACCACAACC
Source organism: uncultured Alphaproteobacteria bacterium (assembly GCA_963922705.1). Taxonomy (GTDB): domain Bacteria; phylum Pseudomonadota; class Alphaproteobacteria; order Micavibrionales; family Micavibrionaceae; genus TMED27. The sequence goes on from CAWUJS010000061.1 coordinate 11,781, forward strand.
CTCCAAGAGCGAGCAATATTACAAATATAATTTTTAACAATCCCATGGTCATCGCATTAAACAGGGATAAATGATTAAAGGTCAGGGCATTTTTGTTGTAGTTTGTCATGCCATAGTAAAGACTTGCATTTGGATTACCGCTACGTCTCAATTCTTGTTGTAGCAAATCAGAATTGCCTTTAAAAACATCCCAAAATGACAGGGCTTTTCCCTGAAACATAAATGTCCCATCGCTTAGGCCTGTCATTTGACCAATAAGGACAAACCATTGAAGAATCCAGGCTTCAGCAAATCGAATCCAGCGGATAACATTGCGCACTTCTTCAGCCTTAAAATACCAGAATATGTAAGCAACAACGGCAAGAACAGCGAGCAGAATAACCCAGCCAATTGCGTTTTCATGAAGTGTATTTTCAGCCTGTTGTCCGCCCGCCACTTTTAAATCCGTTCCAATGTTATTATGATGTACATTAAGCCCTCTATTCCTCTATTAAGGTAGCAGAATATGGCATTTAATACTAGATGTTTAGTTTCAGAGTGTGATGAAATACATATACATTGTAACGACTATAGCCCGATTTTTTACAATATGACGACAACGTATAGACAATACTTTGAGGAGTATTTTGAAAAAACGACGATTTG
>CAWUJS010000062.1:0-11103 GCA_963922705.1 uncultured Alphaproteobacteria bacterium
GCGCTTGGGTGTGTTAAGGACGTCCTTGGTGTTATAATTAGCTAACAATGTCTAACACTTATTTAATATTTTTGCCATATCATTTTATATGTGCTGATTTAGGAGTACAATAAAATGAGTCAACATGAGTTTGGGAAGAAGTTAAAAGCCTTCATAGAAAAACATCTGGAATGTGAGGATGAGATAAACACATCTAGCGTCGGAATATACACGCCAGACACAAATTTTTCAGACAACCAACCAGACGGAAGCGGATATTCTTTTGGCATTATGTTTGCTAAAATGAAAGATAAAAATGAAACGTTAAGGCTTGTAGAGCAATTTATTGAACACAACCCTGAATTAAAAGGCAAAATAGAACTCAAACAAGACAAAGTAACACTGAATAGATTAAACTTATACGTAGGTGACGGTTACAATGATTATACATTCGATACCGAAAACGCAAACTTGATTGATCAGGCTCTTGCTAAAACAATGGATGATAAAGACTTTAAATTCACACCAACACGCTCAGATTGTCTTGTATCTCACAATGACGCTCAGCCATTAGGAAATATTATGAAACCAACAGGCATAGCTTAAAAATGTGTCCAGCCTTTGCGGGTGAGTTGCATGGATGCGCCGGATTGATCAAAAAGCGCAACGCCTTCTTTGCCATCGATAAATTCACCAATCACATGCGCCGTAACGCCCACAACTTGAGCCTTTTTCCGGAATTGACCCAATGCTTCCGGCGGCACAGCAAGCGCCAATTCGTAATCATCACCACCCGTCACTAAATCCTCAAAACTCACAAGCCCCAGATCGACAATATGCCTCGCCGCATCGCTCATAGGGATGTTATCGGCATCTATTTGCGCGCCGACACCGCTAGCATTGCAGATATGCGAGATATCCGCGATCAAACCATCAGAGATATCAATCGCGGCATGCGCATATGTGTGAACAGCCTCACAAATCCCCGTCCGCGGCGTTGGGCGATCGCACGCTGATAAAAACACGGATGGATCATCAAGCTGCAAAAGCCCAAGCTTGACTTTCACCCCAATCGCAGCATCACCAATATTGCCCGTCACCACAAGCAAATCACCCGGCTTTGCCCCGCTACGCTTGACCGCCCTACCCTTTGGGACAAGCCCGGTCATTGTGATGGAAACAAGCAGCTGCGCTTTGCTCACCGTCGTATCACCGCCAGAACAAAATACGCCAAATTGCCTTTGATCCTCTAAAAGTGCATCGGTAAAGGCCTTGATCAACGCGGTATCGGGAGGCTCCGGGAAGGCCAAATTAAGCTGATAAGAATAGGGTTTAGCACCCATTGCTGCCATGTCAGATAAGTTCACGCGGATTGATTTATGCGCGATATTTGCGGGATCTTCGTGCGCAAGAAAATGGATGCCGGCACTGAGCGTATCGGAACTCATAACCAGATCATAACCTTCGGGGACATTCAAAATGGCTGCATCGTCCAGCAACCCGATGGCTTCATCCCGCCCCATCGTCAACGGAAGGAAAAATTCGCGGATCATTTCAAATTCATGCATGTGGAGAATTTAATGCAAAGCCCCTACAAGATGCAAAGCTTTAATAGGTTATTTAGGCGCTGTGTTATCCAGACCAACTCCGTGAGCATCACAATCAAAATGCCAATCAGGGTTCAAGGTATTTTTGGCCAATTGCCGCCCCAAAAAGAACTACGTAAACCAAAGAACGTGCTATGTCAACACACTATCTCTTCATAAAATCCCATAAATGACAAACCGGGCCATGCCCCTCACCTTTTCCAACATCAAGCGTGTTCGCAGCTTTTATCGCATGCGTGAGATATTGCTTGGCTGCGCCTACGGCCTCATTAAGCGCCACGCCTTTTGCCAGATTGGCAGCAATCGCAGAGGATAGCGTGCAGCCTGTGCCGTGTGTATTGGGTGTTGAGATCCGCTTTGCTTCAAACACTTCAATGCCGTTTTCAAAAGCCAGCACATCATTGCTCGTCTCTTCATGACTCAAATGCCCGCCTTTCAGGAGAACTGCTTTTGCGCCCAAGGATAACAGCCTGTCCCAAAAATCGTCATTACGAGAAGTATCATGACGAAGCAATCTGGAAATTGTGCTGTCAGTTACAGATAGATTACTTCGCTGCGCTCGCAATGACACATGATTTAACAAAGCCAATGCCTCAGGGATATTGGGCGTTATAATATCAGCCAGCGGTATAAGGCGCGCTTTCATTACGTCCATCGCATCGCTACTGATCAATGCATCGCCGCTTGTTGCGACCATCACGGGATCAATGACGATATTGGGCGGCTGGAATTCTTGCAAGATATCCGCAACTGCATTGGCGATATCCGCATCGGCGATCATGCCGATCTTGACAGCATGGACATTTATATCATCGAAAACCGCCTGGAGCTGCTCGCGAACAAAAGCGGCGGGCATGACTTCGAGCGCGGTTACGCCTTTGGTGTTTTGCGCCGTACAGGCCGTGATCGCCGCCATGCCGTAACAGCCAAAAGCAGAAAAAGTTTTGAGGTCAGCCTGAATGCCAGCGCCGCCAGATGGGTCAGATCCTGCGATTGAAAGGACGTTTGGAGTCATTCGTGACTACTTTTCGCGGAATATAATCCGTCCTTTAGTCAAATCATAAGGAGTCATTTCAACAATTACCGTATCGCCTTGCAAAACACGGATACGGTTTTTACGCATTTTACCCGCAGTGTGCGCCAAAATCACATGATCATTTTCAAGCGTTACACGGAACATGGCATTCGGCAAAATCTCCGTGACAACTCCTTTAAATTCGATCAAATCTTCTTTTGGCATTTTCGTTAGTATCTTTCGTTAATTTTAAAAGTTTTATAAGGCTTTTCGTGAAAATTGCAAGGCTTAACGCCACATTGTTAAGTTTTGTGCGTGGAGAACGCAAATGAGCGTAAATAAGCGGCGCGCCGTATCAAAATCCATCGTAATTTTATCAGCCAGGCGTTCTTGAAGAGCCTCGGCTCCTTCGTTATGAAGGCCGCGCCGTCCCATATCAATCGCTTCGATTCGGGATAATTTACCCTCGCGCATCGCTTCATCATAACTATTAACGATCAGGAAATAGTCTTTTATCAGCCGCCGATAAGGTTTAAGTGATAAAATTAAGGTTGGAAGGTCTTGGTTCTTGGCATTTTTGATCCGAAAAACCAGACGGTTTTCTTCAACCGACAGAGCAAGCGCATAAGGTCCGTTATCATCTCGAACAGGTTTAAATTGACTTTCATATTTTAAATCGCGTATGGCGATTGTCCGGTCACGCCTGATAAGCTCTTGCGTTTCATTGAGCGTAAGCGCCATAATTGTAATATCTGAGATATCAGTCATCTCATAAACCGCTAGTTAACCGCTTCACGGAATTTTTCAATCCAATCGCCCATTATTTCGGCATTGGTTTTAAGCGTCGTACGATTAACGATAAGTTTGGACGACACCTCCAGAATTTTATCTGTCTCAATAAGGTTATTAGCCTTTAATGTGCTGCCTGTTTCTACCAAATCAACAATCCTTGAAGCCAACCCGAGCGCAGGCGCAATCTCCATGGCGCCATTCAATTTTATGCATTCTGCCTGCACACCCTGTTCAGCGTAATGTTTAGCAGTTAAATTTGGATATTTCGTAGCGATGCGAATATGGCTGCCTGTCTTATCTTGGGCGCCTTCAGGCGTTGCAACAGAAAGGCGACAATGCCCAATTCCAAGATCAACAGGGGCATAAAGCTCATCATATTCGAACTCTTGAATGACATCCGAGCCAACGACCCCTAAATCCGCTCCGCCATAGGCGACAAATGTAGCAACATCAAAAGCGCGGACACGAATAATATTCATATTTTCAATATTGGTTGAAAATTGCAGCTTGCGGGATTTTGGATTTATAAAATCTTCCTCTGGCACAATGCCACATGTCTCAAATATCGGCGCAAGTTGCTCCCATATACGCCCTTTTGGGACAGCAAATATGAATTTTTGATCCATCATATGACGTTTTTACAGCAACTTTGTGCATATGCGAAGAGTTTTATGCATGTTATGATACACCATGACATATTGAATTTGAATCGAGTTTCGTCGTTGTACACTTGCACAATTTGTTGAGACTGTGCCCTAACGATACATAAAACCCTAACTTACAATGATAAGAACAATGCAATCATGCAACATAGGGTCTGGACCCGTACAGATTAAGTACTCGTCTTAGTTAGAAATTGGAAAACTATTCTCAGCCAACACATAGTGTGTTTCACTTTGCCCTTCAGCTTTAGAAAAAACGACACGTAAATTGCCAGGAGAAAGCCCGCTCACACGTGCTGGAATAACAAAGTCACGCTTCGTAATGTCAGTGAACATATTAGCATTGGCCAACCCCGCAATTAGTGTTTCCTGACCACCATTAGGCGCATGATAAATTTCAATTGAACCCACCACACCATGTACGCCACTACGCTCAACAGGGAGGTTAACATTCATTGTTCCATTTGCCGGGTTAACTGAAAAGGATGGTTGACCAATCTTAATGTTGACATCGTATTCACCTTTGCGATAAATAGCAGGAATAGAATAAGAGGCTAAAACCCGAGCCTTAATAACTTTTTCGCCCTCATTTAAACCTGTTATTTCTTCCAAAGGATCTTGTTTATCAATAATACGAAAGTTTAAATGAGATCTATATTCTCCATCAGGAAGTTCCGCAGGGCGACGTACTGCAACACGAATAGTTTGCTTTTCACCCGGGCCAAGCGTAATTTGACGCGGAGAGAAAACGGCAAAATCTTTCAAATAAAGCTTGCCGTCATCGCCTTTCAATTCAACATAACCGCCTTTACCCTGCACTTGATTAAGCTGCTGCCATTCGAGGCGATAGGTAGAGATGCTGTTACTGTTATTGACCAGAACAACCTGAGCCGTACGGTTACGACCTTCAATAACGACCTGCAACGGCGTAATAATAAGATTGGCAAAGGAAGGTACGCTCAATGTAAAAAGCGCAAAAATAGAAAAAATAAAGAAAACGAAACGCTTCACTGTGTCACCTCTGGTTTTTTAGTTTTAAATCAGTAGTTAACTGTTATTTGTAAATTCCCATTAAAAGTTGTACTTGCCGGGTATGTTGTCCCATTACCGGAACTACGCAATCTGGCTCCAACGCGAATTGTTGCCTGACCTGATCCATCCGTCGCCGCAGGATGATTTACGTCAAAATTGTCGAGTGTAAATTGACGCCCGGTCGCGTTGGGTTGAGCGAGAACTGTCACATCAACGCTGCTAATATTACGAAATGCCGTTTGCCCTGTCACCTGATAAATACCGGGTTGTGGTGTCGATACAAAAAGATACTGAGCATCACTGCTAAATGAGCCATCCTGATCCAAAACAATTTCGCGTTGCGTTGCGTTATCGGTCAAAACAGCCTCACCGAAGCTAAGATTTTGCGTAACATTAATTGTTTGCGCATAAGAATGAGGCGTTTCAGCTAAGAAAAATAATAATAAAAAACAGTTAAAAGCTTTAAAAAATGAATACATATTGCTCACTGAACATCTTACGCCAAGATAGAGTACAGATTAGAATTTAAAATAACAATAACTTTTCAACCCTGACTAAGCTGTAACCGTTTCAGTCCAAAACCGGACACCAAAGACGCCAGGGGCATAGCGCAGGCATTTTTAAATGTTACGCGGAGGAAGCGAAAGAGCGGAAGTTTTTCTTTACACATAACAAATCTCCGAATCTCTGAAACTCCGCGTTTGAAAAAATGAGATAACAATCACAAAAACATAAAAGTGTTGCCATAAAGAAAAAATACTGCTAATAAGCTTTTTAAAGATCAAACGAAAAGGAGAAATTATGAAACTTGCTTTTAGAGTTGTTTCAACTGTGCCATATCACTTCGATGAAAATGGACGAAGCTTATGTGATGATCAATCACCTATCACCCAAGGTTATCCTGGAGAACACGATACCAATATGCCCACAGGTAAAGGCTACTGGAAGGATAGAGATAAACTTGCCGACCTTCTAGAGAGCGAACTTCAAAGAAGTGAGCTTGGTAGAGAGCTTCCCGATTTGATAAGAATTGAGGTTGGAGAAGTATTGGATGACACTCCAAGAGAAAATCCGGGCAACTTCTACGGTGATTTTAACCAAGTCTCTGAAAGACCTGTCGCTAAACTTATCGATTTCACGCATGATGAGCTGGTAACTTTTGATACATTTGAAGAAAAGCAGAAAAGATTTCAAGATGTAATAAATTTGCTTAGAGAATGTGCAGATAATAAGAGACTTGCTAAGCAACTTAACGATACCAACTTTACCACAAAATGGGATATTGCATAAAGCGTAAAGGCTTCGCTTTGTTGAATTAGTTTTAATTTACTCTCTACGGTGTTTTGTTTAAACTCCGTAGATATGAATCTCCCTCCCCTCACACAACGCCGTATCCAGCAATTTCGTGCCAATAAGCGTGGGTTTTGGTCGTTATGGATTTTTCTTTTGCTATTTCTGATCGCGTTGGCCGCGCCATTTGTTGCCAATGATAAGCCGTTGCTTGTGAGCTATGATGGCGGGCTGTATTTCCCGACATTTGTCCAGTATCCTGAGACAACATTTGGCGGGGATTTCGAGACGGAAACGGAATATCGCGATTCCTTCGTTCAGGATTTGATCAATCAAAAGGGCTGGATGCTCTGGCCGCCAATTCCTTACTCTTATGATACGATTAATTATAACCTTCAGGTTCCAGCGCCGTCACCGCCAAGTTCGGATAATATTTTCGGCACAGATGATCAGGGACGTGATGTTGCGGCGCGGGTGATCTGGGGCTTTCGGATATCGGTTCTGTTTGGATTGGCACTGACCATTATAAGCTCGATCATAGGCATTGCCGCCGGGGCATTTCAGGGCTATTATGGCGGTAAGCTTGATTTGATCATGCAGCGCGTGATTGAGGTTTGGGGGAGCATGCCAAGCCTTTACATACTGATTATTTTCTCCTCGATCTTTATTCCCGGCTTTTGGACATTGCTGGCGATTTTACTGCTCTTTAGCTGGGTCTCACTGGTCGATGTCGTAAGGGCGGAATTCCTGCGGGCGCGGAATTTTGATTATGTACGGGCGGCGCATGCTTTGGGGGTCTCTAATCCAGTAATTATGTGGCGGCATGTCCTGCCCAATGCGATGGTGGCAACCCTCACTTTTATGCCGTTCATTTTAACGGGATCAATTACGGCGCTGACCTCGCTTGATTTTCTGGGGCTTGGTTTGCCGCCGGGCAGCCCATCGCTTGGTGAATTACTGGCGCAGGGGAAGAATAATTTGAACGCACCATGGCTGGGCATTGCCGCGTTTATGAGTCTTGCAGTGATGCTGACTTTGCTGACTTTTATCGGGGAAGCGGTGCGCGATGCGTTTGATCCAAGGAAGACGACTTTGTAAGTTTAAAACCACGATTTTTAAACCACAAAGTCACAAAGACAATGCGTCATTGCGAAGCTCGCAAAGTCTAAAACAATCTGTGAGCCACAAGAAGAAAATAAAGATTGCCTCGTCGACTCTGCCTTCACGCAATAACGAGATATTTATAACTTTCTTTTTTATTAATTAAAAATCCTCCATTGCCTCTGTTATCTCACGTGTTAATTTATCATTTATGAACATACGAAACGCCATTCACGATTTAAAAGATGAGATCACCGCCTATCGGCGGGCGATGCATGAAAACCCGCAAACATCTTATGAGGAGGAATTTGCATCCGGCCTTGTGAAAGACAAGCTTACCGCATGGGGTGTGCCGTTTGAGGATGGAATTGCGGTGACTGGCCTTGTTGCCACCATTACGGGTGAGACAAATAATAGCGGCAAAGCGATTGGTCTGCGGGCGGATATGGATGCGCTGGATATCATGGAAGACGATAACAAGCCGCATGTCTCAAAAATTCCTGGTAAGATGCATGGATGCGGACATGACGGACATACGGCAATGCTACTGGGGGCTGCAAAATATCTCTCCGGAAACCGGAACTTTGATGGAAAGGTTCATTTAATTTTTCAACCCGCCGAAGAAGGCGCAGGCGGCGCGCATAAAATGATTGCAGAAGGGCTGTTTGATCGCTTTCCCTGCGACAGTATTTACGGCCTTCATAATTGGCCGCGCATTCCAAAAGGACAAATCGGCATGCGCACAGGGCCGATTATGGCGGCGGCAGAGCGTTTTGACATTCACATTCAAGGCATTGGCGGACATGCTGCAATGCCAAACAAAACCATTGACCCGGTGATTATCGGCACACAGATTGTAACAAACCTGCAAACCCTAGTGAGCCGTTCGACTTGCCCGACTGAGCCGGTTGTTATTTCTGTAACAAATTTTAATGCCGGAACAGGTGCATTTAATGTGATCCCTGATAGTGCCTCTTTAAGCGGGACTTTGCGGGCTTTTGATCCGGATTTGCGGGCGAAAATGATTGAGCGTATTCAGCAAATTACCAGCGATACGGCGGCTTTATTTGGCGGCAAGGCACGCTGTACTTTTTTAAAAGGCGGCTATGATCCTACGGTCAATAGCCCGGATGAGACGGAGCTTTGCGCATCGGTCGCGCGGAGCATTTTGGGGGATGCGCATGTTGACGATAATGTTGAGCCTGTCATGGGCGCAGAAGATTTCGGCGCGATGCTCATGGAAAAGCCGGGCTGCTATATATTCCTTGGGCAAGCCGAAGAGGATGAGCATTCCATCCATAACCATATGGTTCACACACCGCATTATGATTTCAACGACAGCATAATCCCGCTTGGGATTGAGTATTGGGTGCGGCTGGTTGAAAAATCTCTTGCGATGCCCGCAAAATAAATTTGACAAAACTGCCGTAATCACGGCATATAGTTTCCATGAAAAATATAAACGCAATCAACAGCCGACGACGTACTCGCTAAATCAATCCGATTAAGCGGGCTTTTTTCATGCCTTTTTCGATTCCTTGCATAATAGATTTGAATTTTGAACGCTTGATTGGATTTGTTCACAAATAGAACCAGATCCGCGCTTGCACGAGGGTGACAACTGTATAGGATAAAAACAATGAGCAAAATACAGATAGACAAAATAGCTTCGATTACAAAAAACCTTGCCCTGACCCATCAGGAAAAACTGACGGGTGAGCTTTCTTGCGATATGGGGAGCGTCGTGGCAGTTGAGGTTTTAGAAGATAAAAGTATTTACAACGAGCTGGAGCTTCCCAGCGGGAGGATGAGCAAGCTTAAAAAAGGCGATATTCTGGCTGTCGCACTTGGTGGACGGATGGCACTACAGGGGTTTGTCGGGCATCTGCCCTCTTCACTTGCGGTCGACGATGTTATTCACTTACTCAATTTTGGCGGCGTTGCCGGCGTTTGCACATCGGCAAACGTACAAGAAGTCGGAGAGCCTTTGCGGATTCGTGTGCTTGGCGGGGTTGTGCGAAAAGGCAAGCAAGCCAATATAGGCGATGCTACAAAGTTTAAGCCGCTTGATGTGATGAAGAATAACATTCCGCTGATTATCACAACGGGAACATCCATGGATAGCGGAAAGACGACAGTTGCCATTGAAGTCACAAAGACTTTAACACGCATTGGCATGAATTTGGCAGGGGCGAAGCTTACAGGTGTGGGGGCGCAGCGCGATCTCTTTAAAATGGCAGATTACGGGATAACAAATGGTGTGACATTTGTCGATTGCGGTGTGACGTCAACGGCCAATATGCCCGATGATCAGATGGTTGCGGTTGCTAAAGGCGCTATTCAACATCTCTCAAAATCTAACCCTGATGCGATTATCATTGAATTTGGTGATGGCTTGATGGGTAAATATGGCGTTGATGCGATTTTACAAGATAAGCAGATTCAGGAAAATGTCAGGCTGCATATTGGATGTGCGCGTGACCCGGTTGGAGCGATTGGCTTGGCGCAAGCATGCAAGAAAATCGGTCTTCCCATCGATGTGATGAGCGGCCCTGTGACGGATAATCAGGTAGGGCAGGATATCTTGCGCGAGCAACTCGGTATTTTGACCTATAATGCGTTTAAACCGAATAATGAATGGCTTGATTTGGTGATAGCCAGATGGGCGGTGCAATATGCTGCTTAAAATTAATGAACACGTGAGTTAACAGAGATAGCAGAGTTTTAATTTTTAAGATCATTAAATTAAAAATCTCCGTTACCTTCGATATCTCACGTGTAAAAATGATTGAAAGACATGAATGATGATTAAAGCATCGATAATAGGCATAACAGGGTATACTGGTCTTGAGCAGCTAAGGTTGCTGATGGCGCATCCAGACGTAGAAATCGCGTATCTCACATCGCGGCAACATGAGAATGTGCCTATTGGTGATATTTATCCGCATTTATCGCATTTGGATTATAGCGTTACAAACACGGATCATCATCAGGTCGGTGCTGAGAGCGATGTTGTGTTTCTTGCCCTGCCCCATAAAACCGCGCAGGATGTGGTTGCGGATTTGCATGGCACGGTGAAGGTGATTGATTTATCTGCTGATTATCGCCATGACGATGTTGCTGTTTATGAGCGATATTATCAGGAACATAACCACCCTGCCCTTCTAAAAGACGTTATTTACGGCGCACCGGAATTTCATAAAGATGCCATCAAAACGGCGCAAAGCGTTGCTAACCCCGGATGCTTTGCATTGCTCGCGCAATTGATGCTGTATCCTTTTGCCGGCTCCATTGAACAGGCCGATATCATGGCGATCACAGGCTCCAGCGGATCGGGAAGAACCGCGAGTGATGGGACACATCATCCCATCAGAAACCATAATTTAAAAAGCTATGGGATTAATACGCATCGGCATATTCCTGAAATTACACGCACTGCAAAGATTGATGAAAGCCAGCTTAATTTTGTACCGACCTCCGGGCCGTTTACACGGGGAATTTTTGCGACTGCGTTTGTCAAACTCAATGGTCAGGTAGAATGCGCTGATGAATTATATGAGAAGCATCCCTTCGTGCGTACAATGGATCCAAAATCCCAAGGCGTTGCGCTTGCCAATGTTGTGGG
>CAWUJS010000063.1:0-10971 GCA_963922705.1 uncultured Alphaproteobacteria bacterium
GTTTGTTCGCATCTATATAGCGGGGATATCATCCTTAAAGCGAAGAGATCCCGGCATTCGCCGGGATGACAGGTATGGGGGATGGAAATGAGTATAGTTTTTACGAACCACGAATAGACTCGAATAGACACGGAATTTTCCTTTTTAAACAAATTCGTGTGTATTTGTGTTCATTCGTGGTCAGGGTTTGTTCGTAAATACAGTGGGTATCTTGTTATTGGACACAACCAACAATTATCGTCATCCCCGCGAAAGCGGTGTAATCGCAAGAAACCCTAAAGCCAACCCAGTTCGTCATTGCGAGGAAGGCGCAGGTTTGTTCGTATTTATATAGCGGGGATCTCAATCTTATGCTTAAACCGAAGAGATCCCGGCTTTCGCCGGGATGACAGTTGGGGGGATGGGATGACTATGGTTTTTACAAGCCATAAGTTCAAATGCAATTGTCATGATGCTATCCCCCGCATCCGTTCGGGATAACACGAAAAAAACTTGACATATAATTACCCTCTTTGTATAAGTACACCATTAATGGATAAAAGGACAGTATAAAATGCCCAAACAAGAAAACACAAACCACAACCGCCCAGACATAGATGCTATGGAAAGATTCATTCGTGACATGGATATACATTTCTTTCCGAGTTACCCAGAGTATGATGTCGCTTGTCGCATAGCTCTTATTGATTGTATTAAATATCTCGAAAAGCAATCCACAAGCATTGTCGCAAAATTTAACAAGCTTGGACAAAATAAAGGCGTTCAATCCAGCAACGATATAGGCGAGGCGCTTTTTGCTATCATAGATGATAAGTTTGCCATCAGGGATGGTGATGGAAACATTGATAAAAATGTAGACATTTGCGAATACAAAAAACAACAGAAGCGCCGTCATGTATTGTCTGTCGTCGCTTATATCGCAGAGCATGGCTGGGAGAATTTTGAAAAAGCTGTTGATGAAGCCGTGAACGCTGAACAACCTGAAACAGACATTCCCAGAATTTACAATCGTTTGGACAGAGGTTTTATAAGTCCAGAAATTGATAACCTTCGTAGCGTTACTGAACGCAAAAAAACCTGGTCAGGTTATGGGCAGGAAATTAAAAATTGGACTAATAATGTAGGAACAGACATCAAAAATCGGGAATTTGGCAATGCTACGCTTAGAGCTTTGGGTACAATAGCAATTATTATTGCTGGCAGCGTTGGAGAAGAAAAACGAAATATGATTCAGGGGCAGATTGAATGGAAACCGCAGGCGCAGGAACCTGTTACTTTAGATGCATAACTATAAAATCTGCTCAAAAAAGCGAGTGCCCGCATCTATGCCGGCCTGATCGATAGAGTGCGCAAGGCCGGGGGTGGAATGGCCGGAGACTTCAAATCCCGCTTTTTCCAAGCGCTCTTTCGCATCGCGATAAGCAGTAATAGGCACGACATCATCAGCCTCACCATGCACCAGACAGATGGGGATTTTTGTCTCTCCCGGCTCGCCGCATAAAGCACCGCTATACCCCAAAACACCCGCCAGCTTTTCCGGATAGCGCGGCGCAGTATAGAGGCTCATCATACTGCCTTGCGAGAAACCGCAGAGGATTGTTTTATCCGGTGTAACGCCGTATTTCTCCATTTGCTCTGTGATAAAGCTATCAAGAATTGGCTGCGCGCGCTGCACCCCTTCAAGGATCATATGCGGGTCACGATTTTGCAAGCTAAACCATTGAAAGCTATCGGGATAGCCGGGCGGCACCATGTCGCATGCAAATGGTGCATCGGGGGATACGAAGGCTGTATTGGGGAATTGCCCCGCCCACATAGGGGCGAGTGATATCAGGTCACATCCATTCGATCCAAGCCCATGCAACAGGATAACAAGGCTATCAGGGGTTTCTTCGGGGACAAGTTCGTATGTATTAGTGATTTCATTCATGATCTTATTCCATTAAATATTCCCAAAGCTTGTTCCAAATCAGCCATAAGATCCTCGACATCTTCAAGGCCGATTTGCAGGCGTATAATAGCGCCCTCGCCATCCGGTCGTGGGATAATTGTACGGTATTTGTGCAAATATTGCGGTTGCAAGAGGCTTTCATACCCGCCCCAGCTTGAGCCGATTGGAAATAATTCCAGCGCATCGACAAAGGCATGCACAGCTTCTTTGGAGGATGGCTCCAGTATGATGGAGAAAATGCCGTTCGCGCCTTTGAAATATTGCTTAAAAAGCACATGATCCGGGCTGCTTTCCAGTGCAGGATTGAGAACTTTCGCAATCCCCTTTTGCCCTTCCAGCCATTGAGATATCTTAACCGCGCTTTCGGCATTATGTTTCAGGCGCAGGGCAATCGTGCGCAAACCACGCAGCCCGAGATACAAATCTTCCGCACTCGCGCAATCCCCACGATTGAGGGCTGTTTTTTTCAATGCGCGATAGTTGTCCTCGGTATTGGCAACCACAACGCCCATATTAATATCCGAATGCCCGCCAATATATTTGGTTGCGCTTTGCAGGGCATAATCAACGCCGTGATCAATGGGCTTAAGCAAAAGCCCCGCCGCATAGGTGTTATCGGCGATTGTTTTAATCCCTTTGGCTTTTGCGATATTCGTAATCGCCTCAATGTCTTGCACCTCAAAAGTACCGGAACCGGGGCTTTCAAGATAGATCGCCGTAGTGTTTTCCCTGATAAGGCTTTCAATATCAGCGCCGATACGCGGATCGTAATATTCAATCTCAACGCCGAATTTCACCAGCTCACGGTTGCAAAAATCACGTGCAGGCGGATAAAGGCTATCGACAATCAGCGCGTGATCCCCTGCCTTGAGCACTGTGCTTAACGCCAGCGTGACCGCCGTGAGGCCGGAGCATGTGCTGACCGCATTAAAGCCATTTTCGATCTCTGCAATGGCGGTTTCGAATTTCTCGGATAACGGGTTTCCCATGCGCCCGTAACGGTATTTATGGTTTGGGTCTTCATAGGCTTCGAGAGAGGGGTATAAAATCGTTGAAGCGCGGGCAATCGGCGGATTGACGATGCCGAAATATTCTTCGGGCGCTGCGCCGATATGGGCAAGCTTTGTGCTTTCTTTGTGGTGTTTATGGCTCATGCACTACATTTAACGTGTATTCTCGGTCATGCGCAAGAGCAGGAATGGATTTGCGGGCTTTTTCAACCGCATCAAGGTCAAGATCAGCCGTAATAATGCATGGCTCTTGGTTGGCTTGTGCCAGAATATCGCCCCATGGTGCTATGATCATGGAATGCCCCCATGTCTTGCGCCCACCTTCATGCTCGCCGGTTTGTCCGGGGGCAATAACGAAGCTGCCGGTTTCGATGGCACGCGCCCGCAACAGTGTCTCCCAATGCGCTTCGCCCGTGGGAAGCGTAAAAGCGGCGGGGGCGGACAGGATATGCGCACCGTTTTTGGCTAAATCCCGCCAAAGATGTGGAAAACGGAGATCGTAGCATATGCCCATGCCAAGCTTGAAATCGTTACATTCAACCACAACAGCACGATCTCCAGCCTTATATTTCTTGCTTTCATTATAAAACTCGGTGCGGGAGAGTTTGACATCAAACATGTGGATTTTATCGTAATGCGCACGTAATTTTCCATCGGGAGCAAAAAGCATGGAACGGTTGGCAAGCTTATCTTCTGTGGTTTTAACACCGCAGGAGCCAGCTAAAAGCCAAACCCCAAGCTCTTTCGCAAGTTTTGAAAACAGCGCGGCAGGCTTATCGCTCGCATCGGCCAATTTATCTTTAGTGTAGCGACGCATAGAATCCGTCATTTCCGGCGTGGCAATAAATTCTGCCCCTTGTCCTGCGGCTTCACGAATAAAGCCTTCTGCGACTTTGAGGTTTTCATCAACATCCGCACCGCTTGTCATCTGAACACAGGCTGCTTTGATTATTTTAGGCATTGAGCACTTTATCCAACTCACCCTTGGCATCCAGTGCATGAATATCATCACACCCGCCGTAATGTTTATCGTCGATAAAAATCTGCGGTACGGACTTAGGGCCGCCGGTGCGCTCCACCATTTTGGCGCGGGCATCTTCATCGCCCGTAATGTCATAGCCGATATAATCAACGCCTTTACCATCGAGCAATGCACGTGCGCGTGTACAGAATGGGCATGTTGTCCAGTAATAAATTTCTACTTTAGCCATTGGCTGTTCTCCTTTTAGTCACTATATTTACTGTCATTTCGAGCATATGCGAGAAATCTCACAATTATCAATGAGATTCCTCGTCGAAAACGCCTCGGAATGACACTTAGAAGTAGGGTATTCATGCGCGAGAAGCAAACAGATATTATCATTTCAGGCGCAGGGTCCGCAGGATTAACGCTTGGCATTTTATTGGCGCGTGCGGGTCTCGGCGTTGCGATTATTGATCCTGCCACTCAAAAAGCTTTGTCCGATAAGGCATTATCAGGGCGCACCGTCGCGATGATGAATAGCTCGCTGAATATTTTAAAAGCGGCAGGCGTTTGGCCGGGGCTTAAAGATATTGCCAATCCCCTCAAAACAATGACGCTTATAGATATCAGCAAGGGCATACCGATTGAAGAAGCGTTTGATGCACAGGATATTGGTGAAGAGCAGTTCGGCTATAACATCCCGAATAATACTCTAAGGGCGGCGCTCTTTGAAACAGCCAACGCTGAGAATAATATTACGTTTTATTTAGAGAGCAAACTTGAAAGCTATGAGGTTCATGGTCATCAGGTTCATGTAAAACGCGATAATAACACAATCATAAATGCAAATTTGCTTGTCGGGGCGGATGGGCGCAACTCCAAAACCCGCGAAATTGCAGGTATTGGCATTAAAAAACGGCATTATAATCAATCTGCGGTTACGTTTATTATTAATCACTCGAAAAGTCATAATGATATATCGACTGAGTTTCACCGCAGTGACGGGCCGCTTGCGATTGTGCCCTTGCCGGCTAATCAATCGGCTATTGTATGGGTGAATAAGAATGATCGCTGTGAGGAGCTTTTATCACTTGCCAAGGCGCATCTTGCAGAAGAACTGCAAAATGAAATTAGTGATATTATTGGCGGCATAACGCTTGAAACTGAGCCTGAATGCTGGCCTTTATGCGCGATTAAAGCCGAAACTTTAACGGCAGAGCGTGTGGCTCTTATTGCGGAAGCCGCGCATGTCATGTCTCCTATTACCGCGCAAGGGCTTAATTTGTCTTTGCGCGATGTCGCAGGACTTGCCGAAGTGATCATTGATGCTGCAAGGGTAGGGCAGGATATTGGCGCATCGACTGTTCTGAACGCTTATGAGAAACGCAGGCGCATTGATATCGAAACACGCGCATTTGGCGTGGATAGCATGATGCGCGTTGTTAGTCATGATCTGGATGCCGTTAAATCTTTACGGCGTTCAGGTTTAAAGGCTTTATCCTATGCGCCGCCTTTAAAGCGCTTTGCGATGCGCATCGGGCTTGCCCCTGCGCTTGATGCCGGAAGGCTGGCGCGCGGTGAGGCGCTATAGGCTCAAGATTGCCACGTCGGAGCATAGCTCCTCCTCGCAATGACAATAGCTATTCATATTGCGCGACGCGGGCAACCGTTAAAACATGAACAGCGCGTGCGCCAGCGCCTTTCAGCACTTTGGTGCATTCTTTGACGGTCGAGCCTGTTGTATAGACATCATCGATTAAAATGACGCTCTTACCTTCGATGTTTTCGATATATTTTTTATTGACGGCGAAGGCGTGTTTGACATTTTTGCGACGTTCTTTGAAATTGAGATGTCCTTGTGTCGGTGTTGCACGTGTCCTGAGCAAGGCCTCATACAAAATGGGTACATGCGTATTCCTGCCCAAAAAATGTGCAATGATTGCTGCCTGATTGTAACGGCGCTTTAGCAAGCGCCAGCGATGCAGCGGCACAGGAATAAGTGCATCGGCATCCTTTAACATCTCGGCTCCGGCCATTTTGAGCCATGGCACAAAAGCGCGCGCCGCATGGGTTTTATCGGCATGTTTGAAACCTAAAATCAAATCACGGCTTTGATCGTTATATTTCAGCGCAGCCCGTGCGCTATCAAATGGCGGCGGATAATCATGGCATTGCAGGCATTTCATACCGGCTTCATCTTCAATGCCCATCACGTCAAAACTAAAAGGAACACCGCATTTATAACATTTTGGATTATGAATAAAATCAAGTTCTGCCCAAGCGGAAGATGCGATCATACCCTGCTGTTCAACCATCTCGCCCGTAATAACGCAACGGGGCGGAAGAATTGTATCCAACGCTATATCAGAAGCTTTAAGGGCAATTCTTTTGATTTTCTCTTTCATTATAGGCTATAAGCTTTATTTCATTATGCTTTCCCTGTGAAAATAGGGAACTTATTGTATTTGGTATAGAGATTCCTGCTTTCGCAGGAAAGACAAAAGATTATGGCTGAAATAGCTACAGAAACAAAAGAAAAAGAAAAAACAGAGATTGAGCCGGAGACTTATCGTGAAAAGCGGAATCTCCTGCTCAAGGATATTGAGCCGGAAATTATCCGAAAAGCCTGGTTTACGTCTTCGCATCTTTTAATCCCGGATGGCTCCAGGGTCGTTGATATGGGATGTGATGAAGGGGATTTTGCCTATTGTCTGGCAGCCATGAATCCAAAACTGAAATTCACGGGACTTGATAAATCCAAGCGCCAGATCAATAAAGCCAAACAAAAGTTCAAACTGCCTAATCTTGAGTTTAAAATTGGTGATGTCTCTAGCGAGCTATTCGAGGCTAACTCAATTGATGCCATCATCAATACCTATGTCCTGCATGAGGTTTATTCAGGCTCCCGTTATAATGAGCGAATTGTTGCCGACACTCTCAGGAAGCATTTCAAAATGCTGAAAAAAGGCGGCGTTATGTTTATTCGAGATTATGCACGCCCGCCTCCGGAAGAATTTGTTTTGATGGAAATGCCGGATGAAACAAGCGCCGGAGATGAATTGGCTAAATTATCTGAACCTGATTTATTGTTATGGTATGCGGAACGTGCGCGGCCGCGCCAGGACCCGGGCTGTGGTGGCTTTTTCCTGGAAGAACTTCCAGAACGCATTCCCAAAACGCGTCTTTTCAAGCTCCCTTACAAGTGGGCGTATGAATTCGTCATGCGTAAAGATGACCGCAAGTCATGGGATGCAGCCTTACCCATGGAGTATACTTTTTTTACGCGGCGAGAATTTAGAAAAGAATTACGCGCTCTCGGCGCGCGGGTGCAATATTCCGGCTCATATTGGGATGAAGATATCATCAATGAAAAATTTGAAGGAAGCTTCCGGCTTTACGATGTAACCGGGCAACCCTTAGGACATCCGCCCACTTGCTTTATTGCCGTTGCCATTAAAATGTCTGAGCGCAAAAGCTTGAACCTCGAAGAGCGCCGCCCCTCCACAAGTGAATCAGGGAACTTGAAAATCTCGGCTATGCGCAATCAGAAAACAGGAGAGATTATGGATATTGTCTCGCGCAATCTGGATGTGAGCGAGATTATCCCTTACCGGATCGACGAAGAAGAGCGCCTGAAAATTTATCTCCACGATGGAATTCCACGCTCTATTGCCAATGCAGTCCCCAGAAGCGGCATACATGTTGATGGCAGAACATGGTCAGGCCACATGATTGAGCCTGTTGCCGTTGATGGCGAAGCTATGTCCATCATGGAAGAATTTGACATCAAACACAGTGTTAAATTTGCACGTGACTATCTTGGGCTAAAACCTTTTTCGGGAGCAATATTAGAGCATGGCCCGGATTACTACCCTGCCCCGGATTATATTGATGAGAAGGTCAAAACTTTTTATCTGTCTGTCAGTGAGAAAAAAGGTAATATAGAGCCCAAAAGCTTTCTTGGACATTCTCAGAAATTTCAAGCCAAGGGCGCTATTAGGGAATTTGATGCGCAGAAAGTTCTGGATTCTATTACAGTTGGCATGCTGCCCAATGCGCGGCTTGAGCTACAAATCCTGTCATTATTTCAACATCTCAAGATGAAAGCTGAGACTTGGAGTGATAAACAGCTAAATCTGAAAATCTCCAAGATTAATGAAAAACTAAATGTCAGGAACCTTCTGGAAGCCTTGGGAAAAAGGGATGATCGCTTTAAGGACATTAAAGGAACAGCCGGACAGATTCGCTCTGTTCATTCTGTTTTTGTGGAAGAAGGCAATACACGCGGCTCGATTTCGGGTTTAACATCGCAGGATGTCGATTTTGTAGTGCGTGAAGACCAGAGTGTTAATACCGTTGTAGTTTTACCTATTACCAAAGATTTGAAAGGCGATGTGCATGCAGGGATTAATACAAAATACCTGCCTATTCCACAGCGCCATGAAAGCAATGGCCTAACCATTTCCGCACCAAGCTTTGATTTACCGCCGGACATTACACACCAAAAACAAATTAAACGTTTTATTGCCGATAAGTTTGGCATTGATATTAAAATGGTTATCAAAATGGGAGAGAGTTATTATGCCCATGTCGGGATGACACCGCAGCGCATCCACCCTTATGCAATTGCCGCCCCTGCACAGGCTTTTAAAGACCCTACAACAAAATTCATTCCCTTTTATCAATTGGCTCTATTGCAACGCTTTATTTCCAAAGAGCCACATTTTATGACGGCAATTGCACGGGCTTATCGTTATTTTAATGATGATATCAAATTTGACGCAAAGCTGCGTGCGAAGGCAATTGTAAAACAACGTTTTGACAATATTCAACCCAGTTGGGGGATTCCGATCTCATATGAATCGGTTGAGGTTGCAAAACGTAACAGAAGTAAGCTTCCTGAACATGACCGTAAGATACCGCAAAAGGATGCTGAGAAAAAACAACAAAAAGAAGTTAAAGCCCCTGAGCCATTCCATGCGCAGGAAAAGGCGCAAAAGCCGGAGGATAAGGGAACATCGGCTGAGGCTGAAAGCAAGGCGGATCTGCATAAAGACAATGCGCCGGATATACATGCCAGCTTTGAAAAGGAATTTGATGATTTTATGCAGGTTTTGGAACAAGAAATTGAAAATAATCCCAAACCTGAGAAATGGTAATGGCGCAAAGCGATGTCCAGATTTTTGACCGTCGGCTCTTATCATTAAAGCGCAAGAGAGCCGCCGCCAATTTCTCCGATACTGATTTTTTGTTTGAATGGGCTATTCGTAATTTGCGTGATCGTCTTGAGATCATCAAACGTGATTTTGAAAATGTTCTTCAAATTGGCGCACGCGGAGAACCCATTCTTGATCATGCTTTGATATGCGACATTAATAACGCTTTTCAACCCTCGCTTATCTGTGATGAAGAGTTTTTACCTTTTGCACCGCAAAGCCTTGATCTGATCATCAGCGCATTGAACATGCATAGCATTAACGATTTGCCGGGTGCTTTGATCCAGATTAAGCACGCGCTAAAGGCAGATGGGTTGTTCATTGCGGCTTTATTTGGCGGGGAAACGCTTTATGAGTTGCGCAGCGCGCTTTCTTCTGCGGAAATGGAGATACGCGGCGGCGTTTCTCCGCGTGTTTTTCCTTTTGCCGATAAACAGGAATTAGGCGCGCTTTTGCAGCGTGCCGGATTTGCTCTGCCGGTTGTTGATTCTGAGATCGTGACCGTAACCTATGAGCATATGTTTAAATTGCTCGCAGATATTCGCGGTATGGGCGAAGGAAATATCATCAAGGCGCGAGACAAACATTATGTCGGCAAAGAGTTTTTTATGAAAGCAGCGCAGCATTACGCGGAGCATTTTTCAGAGAGTGATGGACGCATTGTTGCGAGTTTTGAAATTATTTTCATGATTGGCTGGGCACCACATGAGAATCAGCAAAAACCCATGCGTCCAGGCAGTGCGCAGGAAAGGCTTGCTAATGCGTTATCAACCAAGGAGACTAAGTTATGATTTATGTTCATTTGATTCCCATCCTGTCCGATAATTATGCTTTTCTTTTAATGGCCGATAATGGACAAACAGCGATTGTCGATCCCGGAGAGGCTGATCCAATATTTACGCTTCTGGAAGAACGTAATATCAAGCCTGATATGATTTTGATTACGCATTATCACG
The DNA here is from genome assembly GCA_963922705.1 of uncultured Alphaproteobacteria bacterium. GTDB lineage: Bacteria > Pseudomonadota > Alphaproteobacteria > Micavibrionales > Micavibrionaceae > TMED27. The sequence continues at coordinate 10,098 of CAWUJS010000063.1, forward strand.
GCGATCATGTTGCGGGGCTTCCTGCATTACAAGAGCGCTATGATTGTCCTGTGATTGGCAAAAATCATGATGATCAAGAGCAATTTATCTTTGGCAATGAGACTTGCCACATAATCCAAACACCCGGTCATAAAAGCGATCATGTATGCTTTCATTTCCCCCATAGCAAAATTTTATTCTCAGGAGATACGCTTTTTGTCATGGGATGCGGCAGGGTTTTGGATGGAACGGCAGAGGAGCTTTATAACTCTTTGCAAAAGCTGGCAGCTTTGCCGGATAATACGCGTGTTTATTGCGGTCATGAATATAGTTTATCGAATGCGGAATTTTGTTTGCATATCGCGCAGGAAAACAAAGCCATTCAGGCACGATTAAAAGAGGTGAGCGCTTTGCGGGCAACAGATCAGCCTACAATTCCCTCTACGATTGGCCTGGAAAAAGAGACGAATGTTTTTCTACACGCAAAGAACTCCACAGAATTTGCCGCGCTACGGAAGCGAAAGGATAGCTTTTAGAGATTGCAACACGCACACAATATGTCATCCCATGGCAAGCTAACGGTAGAAACTGTAAAAAGTATATTCGTCATTGCGAGGAGAAGCACAGCTTCGACGCGGCAATCCCCTTAACGGTGAATAGATTGCTTCGCATACGCTCCATGGCGATTGCATTTGGATTTAATAGCCCGGTTTCTGCCTCAATACCGTCATCCCCGCAGCGAAGCAAACCGCAGGTTTGTTCGTATTTATAAAGTAGCAAACCGCAAGTTTGTTCAAATCTACAGCGAAAACTTGTTATTGGGCACAATCAACAATTATTGTCATCCCCGCGAAAGCGGGGATCTCATGCCTCAATCGAAGAGATCCCGGCTTTC
>CAWUJS010000064.1:0-10806 GCA_963922705.1 uncultured Alphaproteobacteria bacterium
TCCCATTCCCCCTCACCTGTCATCCCGGCGAAAGCCGGGATCTCTTCGCTTTAATAATGAGATCCCCGCTGTATATGCGCGAACAAGCCTTCGGCTTCCTTACAATGACACTGTTGTCATTGCGAACGCAGTGAAGCAATCTAGATTGCTTCGTCGGCTCTGCCTCCTCGCAATGACGAACTGGGTTGGCTTTAGGGTTTCTTGCGATTACGCCGCTTTCGCGGGGATGACGGTATTGAAGCAGTAATGACTATAAATCCAAATGCAATCGCCATGCGCCAGAACCTCTCAGCCTTGCCATTGGTTTGCGGCTGCTCACTTGCTCATACTCAGCAATCATATGACGCAATCTCTGAGTGGGATCAAACACCTAGGCTAAATATCTTACGCGCAAATGCTTTTCAAGATAATCTGCGCGAAGGTCTTTACCTGTTGCCTTCTTAAGCAATTTTTTCATCGGCATGAGGCGGCCATATTGGTAGATATTGTTATGAAGCCATAACCGAATGTCAGAAAAATCGCCGGCCCGAATCTGTGCATGCATATCAGGAATATCCTTGAGCATTGTCGCATATAGCTGCGCCGCCATCATATGCCCCAGAGCATAGGCTGGGAAATATCCAAATTTCCCTACAAACCAATGCACATCCTGTAAACATCCCTCAAGATGGCTTTCAGGGAGAACACCCAAAGTCTCATGAATACCTTCAACCCACGCTTCTGGGAGATCATTGATATCAAGGCTTCCATCAATTAAATCACGTTCCAGCTTAAAGCGTAAATTCACATGATAAAAATACGTAACTTCATCAGCTTTTTTACGGTCAACCCCCGGCTTAATGCGGGTTTTACGCTTATAAAGATTTTCTGCTGATAAAATTTCATTATTCATACCGTGAAACAAGCCTTCAAGGCGTGGAGACAGAAATTCAAAAAACTCAAGCGTACGGCCTAAAATCATTTCAATGAGCAGCGCCTGGGATTCATGAACAGCAGCACCGAGATCCATCGCTACGGGCTGATAGCGCCAGCTTTGGCGCGGAAGCCCCTGAATATACAGGCCGTGGCCACCTTCATGCAGAGCACTTTTCATGGAATGTATAAAATTTTCCTCATTGACGTTACTAATGACAAGGCGCGTATCGTCAACCGTGCCGCCCTCAACCGGATTATGGCCTGTTTCATAAAGGCCGCCACGATTAAAATCAAAACCCAAAACTTCTAATAATGAACGGTTCAACCACATCTGACTTTCAGCATCATAATGTGAGTCTATTTTTAAAGGAGGCTCTTCAGCATCCTGCTTTTTACAAATTTCAGGATAAAGGTCATTTAATGTGTCCTCATGCGCATTAAATAAGATCTCAACCTCATAGACTGTCATGCCGGGCATAAATTCCTGCATGAGCATTTGATAGTGAGACTCTTCGCCAAAAGAAACACAGCGCGCATCAGCAATCCGGCGGTGCAAATCAATTTGTGCTGACAAAAAGCCTTTGGCTTGTTCCCAGTCTCCTGTATCTTTGAGAATACGATGATGATTTCGCCCTTCATACGATAATCTGGCCTTTTGTTCAATGAGATCAGGATCAACATTGGTGAACATGAGATACATGTTTGTCATCTCATTCAAATTGGCTTTATCCCAATCATCCCATTGATCCGGATGCTTATAATTATGTCCGCGCGCACGATCAAGCCAGCGTTGTACATCATCCGATGTAAGATCGGTATGCATCCTTCTATACAGATAAGCAATTTGCCCTAATCTACTCTGATAAGCGCCATCAGGCATCGCCGTTAAAAAATCACGCCCCAGTGTCTCAATAATCGCATTCATCCGTCCCAAATCACGAAACGTTCTTTTAAGATATGTATAGGAGATAGAAGGGTGTCGCTCATCCTGCTTATACAGAGGCTCTTTAAATTCAGAGACTGCATCGGGAAGCGGCTCTGGCGGCTCTTTGGCATCATCAGATGGGGTAATGCGCTGAATGAGGTCTGTAATCAGAGACATACGTCATTTCATATAACCACAAAATACATGCGATGTCATCTTACTGGTTAAAATTTCTATTGCTGAATTCTGGAGACATCTCTGTTTCAGATATAGCAATTTCATTATCGTTTGTCATGTCAGTGTCATAGATCAAATCAAGCTGATCTTGCGCTGTCTGTTTTTCGGTTTCTGCGGGGGCAATCTCGTTTTCCGTTAATTCGGTGATGATAGCCTGTATCTCCGGGCCATATTTTTCTTTATCAATAGTTCCTGTCTCCGCAGAGGCTTGCTTATCATTCTCTTCAATCAAGATTTTCTGACTGTCACTTTGCCTTGGTCTGCGTGCGATTTCTACAGGAAAGCCCTGTCGATCTTTAATTGCCATGCGGATCGCAGGCCAGCGAAGTTTTTCTTCATACGCGCCCGCAGCCTTAATAATCCGCTTTAAATCCTTTTCCGATAGTTTTGGTGAGCGCACGACCCCATATTCTTCCATCTGAATGGCTTGTTCCAATTCCGGATGAGCTTCCAAATATAAGCGATCATCAATCCACGCCAGTTTAATAGGCTGATTTACAACCTGCACCCGTGTGCCAACAGGGATGGTTTCATAGAGCTCGGTAATATTCTCAGGATAAAGACGAATGCAGCCGGAGCTAATGCGGCGACCAATTCCGAACGGTTTATTGGTGCCATGAATGGCATAAGTCGGCCAGCCCAAATAAAGCGCATGCGTGCCAAGAGGGTTATCCGGGCCAGGAGGGTAATACGGCTCTAGCTCAGGATCTTCGCGTCGCATACGCGGTGTTGGTGTCCAGGTTGGACCTTCCTTTTTGCGCGTAACTTTTGTAACACCTTCCGGTGTATTAAGCCCCTCGCGCCCAATGCCGATTGGAAAACTGGTTGGGGCTTTATTGCCATTGATAAAAGCATAGAGTCGCATTTCCGGCAGATTAATCACAATCCCGTCATGCGTTGCATCGGGGAGCAAATGCCGTGCAGGCAGTATGATTTTGGTGCCATCGCCGGGCAGCCACGGATCAACATAAGGATTGGCTGCGCGCATCTCGACAAAGCCAAGATTATAATCGCGCGCTAAATGAACAAATGTATCTTCATGCTCGGCGCGATATTCAATCGTTTCACCAATATAGGGTTTATCATAGGCCGCATGCGTCAAGGCACCCAGAGGGTGCAGCAAAAATACGCATAAAAACAAAAAATATAAACGGTACGTTATCATCAAGATGGAGAATGCCGCGAATCTTCAAGTTTGTCCAGTCGACGTTTAATATCGTCCACCTCAAGGCTCAGCCAGTGTTTTTCCTGATACAAACCTGCCATGACATGATCGACTTTAGCCGCTCTGGCATCCATGCGCGTCACAATCTGTTTAAGCATGGATGTGTCTTTTTTAAGAACTGATACATCTTCTTGTAGCAGCGAAACATATCCTTTTAGGCCTGAAACATCCTTTTTGAGCACCGATACATCCTGCTTCAAGACAGAAACATCGGAAGTTAATCCGACGACATGCTCAAGAATTTGATCAATTTTATTTTCACTATTCATAGTTGATATATATAACAAAAAATTTCCAAAATGGAAAGTTTTTTTATGAGGTCATCGCTTTTTCTAATCTCCCCACCACATTATCCATAAATTCTGTGGTTGTCAGGTGTTTTTGCCCTTCACCAACAAGCAAAGCCAGATCTTTGGTCATGTACCCATCTTCAACAGCATCGATACAGCATTGCTCTAAAGTATCGGCAAAAGCTACAACATCAGGCGTGTCATCAAACTGCCCGCGATATTTCAGCCCGCGTGTCCAGGCAAATATACTCGCAATCGGGTTGGTGGAAGTTGGGTTGCCTTTTTGATGCTCACGGTAATGGCGGGTGACTGTTCCATGCGCAGCTTCTGCTTCTACTGTTTTCCCATCGGGCGTGAGCAAAACAGACGTCATAAGTCCGAGCGAACCAAAGCCTTGCGCAATGATATCAGATTGTACATCGCCGTCATAATTCTTACATGCCCAAACAAAACCGCCCTTGGATTTAATGGCTTGTGCGACCATGTCATCAATCAGGCGATGCTCGTACCATAGATCAAGTTTTTCAAACTCGGCTTTAAATTCCGCATCATAAATCTGTTGGAAAATTTCGATAAACTTCCCGTCATATTGTTTTAAAATCGTGTTCTTGGTTGACATATATACTGGATATTTGCGGGAAAGCCCGTAATTAAAAGAGCTGCGCGCAAAGCCTTCTATGCTCTCATCCAGATTATACATACCCATCAAAACACCGGGCTTGTCGAATTTGAAAACTTCATGCTCTTCACGCTCGCCATTGTCATACTCAACGACAATTTTGGCCGTGCCCGGCTTGCTGACTTTTAAATCAGTTGCTTTATATTGGTCGCCGAAAGCATGACGGCCTATGACAATCGGCTCTTTCCAGCCCGGGACATATTTCGGCACATTATTGGTTGTAATCGGCTCCCTGAAAACTGTTCCGTTCAAGATATTACGAATTGTCCCATTGGGGGAACGCCACATTTTCTTAAGGCCGAACTCTTCAACCCGCGCTTCGTCCGGTGTAATCGTCGCGCATTTCACGCCAACGCCATGCTCCTTGATCGCATGCGCCGCATCAATCGTGACCTGATCATCAGTTGCATCACGATTTTGGATGGAAAGATCATAATATTTCAAATCCACATCCAGATAAGGGAGAATCAGGCGATCCTTGATAAACGCCCAGATAATCCGGGTCATTTCATCACCGTCAATTTCAACGATTGGGTTTTTAACTTTCAATATAGACAAAAGACAATTCCTATTTTAATGTTCGGTCATGAAATATATAATCTCTCTCGCAAGCATACTATTTTGTTATCTGACACTTCTTTTTTCAGGTATCTTTCTTCCTAATTTATACAAGACAGTACTCGCTGATCCCATCAATACTATAAAAGAGGCTGGCGCACTATTGAAAAATATGAATACGCCGTATTCAAAGCACTTTTGGCAGCCGGAAAAAAGTGCTGAAACAGGTGTGACGATTAACAAAGAGGATAAAAGCTATTCTGGTTACACGTTCCTCACGGGAACAGATGAGTTGACAGCAAGGCTTATAGATCAAAATGGCACTGTTGTCCATGAATGGGGAAAGCATCCAAAAGATGTCTGGACAGACAGAAAGCATTATGCGCGCTTTCCCTACAAGGATACGTTTACAACATCAAGGGCAACGCTCGATCCTGAAACCGGTGATGCTTATATCATATACGCATCCCGCTCTGATATCGGTCAAGGCGTTGGTATTGCGAAATATAACAAAGATAATGAAGTCGAGTGGACATTTGATGACAAGCTACATCACGATGTTTCTGTTTCAGAGGATAGAACGAAAGTCTACACGCTGACGACAAAATTCGTAACCGAAAAACTAAAGGGCATTAGAAGTATTGAGCCTCCTTTTATGGATGAGGAAATTCTGATTATCGACAATGCAAATGGCAAAGAAATCAAAAGAATTTCGATGCTGGATCTTTTTGCTCAATCTCATCTCAATATTATCTTGAAAAAAGTGACTGCAATGCCTCTGGACTCTACTTTTCCATACGGAGATATATTGCATTCCAATACGGTGGAAGTCATTCCAGAGGCCGCTGTGGGTAAAGCGCCTATGCTCAAAAAAGACCATTTGATGGTATCATTTAGAAATCTGGATCTTCTTGTGATTGTTGACCCGGAAAAAGAGGAAATAACCTGGGCATCATATGGCCCATGGAAGGGGCAGCATGACCCGGAAATACAGGATGACGGCTCATTTTTCTTATTTGATAATATGGGTAGCCTGAAAAGTGAGGGTAAAACATCACGTATATTACATATAGACATTAATGATATGGCTATTAAGTGGGAATATAGCGGCACTGAAGAAGAGCCTTTTTTCAGCGCTTATAATTCTATGGTTGATCCACTTCCCAATGGCAATCTCCTGGTAACTTCGTCTCACCCGGGCAGGATTTTTGAGGTAACGCCATATAAGGAAGTTGTCTGGGAATACATGAATCCACAGCGCAAAAACGTAAAGAAAAGCTATTTCGGGCCGAAATACCACAATACGCCCCATATTGGCTCAATTTTTTCTGGGAAGCGTTTTAAGAAACATGAATTGGATTGGCTGAAGTAATTGAATTTTAAGTTCAATTTTCATTTTAATTGAGGCGTTCAATCTCTTCTTGCAGGCGCTCAAACGCTTTTTCAAACAAACCACTTTTTATGATTCGCCCCTTATCCTGCAGATAAACTTCATACATGGTTGTGCGTGGTCCAACGCGGCGGATGACAAACGACAAATAAGGCGCAAAATGCTCTGATTTATAATAGGTGTAGGTTGCGATACCTTCATCAAAATCACAATCGACCGTCCGGTATGTAAGTGTTTTGGCAGCGCAGGCCATCAAATACAAACCATCAAGTTTCTTGAACTGCAGATTTGTAAATCCTGATGGGTGACTTTGCCGTGAAAACGGAATAATCTCAGACATGTAACTTATTATATCATTAATCGTTCAAGGAATAAATATTATGGCTCTTATGCATACCCCCCAAAAAGATGATACGCTTTATGCGCCTGATTTTTCGCTTCAAAATATAGACGGCAATATGCTGTCTTATGAGGATATCAAAGGCGAAAAAGGTACTGTCATTGCTTTTATCTGCAATCATTGCCCCTACGTGAAGGCAATTATTAACCGCCTTGTCCATGATGCCAAAAACCTACAAAGTCATGGGATTGGTATTGCGGCAATCATGTCCAATGATACTGACAATTACCCGGAAGACAGTTTCGAGAATATGCAAGAATTTGCAAAAACGCATGGCTTTACATTTCCCTACCTTATTGATGAGACACAGGAAGTAGCAAAGGCTTATGATGCGATCTGTACGCCTGATATTTATGGGTTCAACATGGATAATCAGTTGCAATATCGCGGTCGCCTCGATAGCGCAGGCCCTAACGAAGCGAGTGATGATACAGCAAAAGAGCTTATCAATGCTATGTTGGAAATTGCTGAAACAGGTACCAGCACACAAGAACAATTTTCTTCCATGGGCTGTTCTATTAAATGGAAATAAAGACTGGAAACCAGTGCAAAATTCATTAATATCAGCGCAAAGAAATAAGGAATAACAATGTCTGATTTATTAGCCGAAGTTGATGAAGCCATGCGCCAGGAAAAACTGGAAAAATTCTGGCATGAGAATAAGCTCTATATCATCCTTTTTATCGCTTTGACTATTTTATCGGCTGCTGCCACATCCGGCTATCGGGCGTGGGACGATAATGTCAAAACAAAGCAAACTGCTGAGCTTTTGGCATTACAGAATGCTTCTAATTATCCCAATAATATCCTTGATGCAAATTTGGAAATGCGCGCGTCCTTAAAAGGCATTGTTTTACTGTCTGCCGCGAGCGCTTTTATGGGCGAGGAAAAAAAGGACGAAGCAGCGCAGCTTTATGCCCGCCTCGCCTCAGATACAACAATTCCGGATGATTTTCGTTTTCTGGGAATTTTGATGGATATGCGCCTGAAGATGGATCGTGAAGAGGCCGATAAGGCGGTTTTACTGACATCACTGGACCCTATCCTCAGTAGCAAAAGCCCGTGGAAGCCACATGCACAAATTGATGCAGCCTTGCTGCAAGCTGAAAATAACCCGGATCAGGCCATAGAGTTGTTAAATATGGTATCAGATACCCCGAATCTGCCACCAAGCCTTTACGAGCGTGCGCAAAAATTGCATCATGTCATTGCTGGAAATCAATCCAGTGAATCTTCAACAAAGACCAATTGAATAAGATGCGCATATTTCCAATTCTGCTAACAGCTACTTTGCTCACCGGATGTTCCGGCTTTTCCGATATGTTCCGTGAAGATGATCGCCCTCCTCTGGAAGGCGAGCGTATTTCTGTTCTCGAATTACAACAAAATCTGGAGCCTGACGATTCTCTTTTGGAGGCACAAGGTCTGATAGCGCCAAATGAATGGCGCAATGAATTTTGGCCGCAATCGGGTGGATACCCCAACCATTCGATGCAAAATCTGGCTCTCGGCAGCGGCAAGCTTAACCAGGTCTGGAAAACAAGAATAGGTCAGGGATCAACTGATGAAATCCCGCTAACAGCCTCTCCTATTGTGGTAGACGGCCTGATATTCACCCTTAACACAGAAGCCGAATTGCGCGCTTATAGTACCGAGAACGGTAAGCTGGTTTGGGAGACATCCATAGAAAGCCCGGACGAAGATGACCGCGTTATTGGTGGCGGTATTGCCTATTCATCGGGGCGTATTTTTGCAACAAACGGCTATAACGAAGTGCTTGCTCTTGCTCCTAAAACCGGTGACATTCTATGGCGCAAAACACTCCCCGCCCCCGCCAGAGCTGCGCCAACCATTGTCGATGACCGCGTTTTTGTGACCACGCTGGATAATAAGCTTCTCGCGCTTTCTACAACGGATGGTGCAAATTTGTGGGAATATTTGGGCATTGCTGAAACAGCAGGGCTTGTCGGCGCAGCCTCTCCAGCGGCCAACCGCGATATTGTCATTCCTGTTTTTTCCTCCGGTGAAATTAATGCCTTACGCGCTGCCAATGGCTCTGTTGCATGGTCAGATAATTTATCGAATGCGCGCCGTCTTGGAGGCTTAGGAACGATCTCAGATATCAAAGCCCTCCCGGTTATTGATAAAGGTCTCGTCATCGCCATTAGCTTTTCAGGAAAAATAGTTGCGGTTGATGAGCGCACAGGCACACGCATCTGGCAACGCGAAATTAGCGGCGCACAAACCCCATGGATGGCCGGCAATCATTTATTCGTACTTTCCAGCGATAATAAGTTGATTGCTTTAGGGCGGGAAACAGGAACTATTAGATGGGTTACCGATCTGCCGACACAAGAGCCTGTGACAATCTTTGCAGGGCCTATTTTAGCCGGCGGACGTCTCATTGTTACCAGCAATGATGGACGGATGATCGAAGTATCCCCGGAAAATGGAACAATCATTCGGGATTGGGAGACAGATATCGAAACCACTATGGCTCCTATCATCGCCAACAAGACACTTTATCTTTTAGGTGAAGACGGAACGCTGGCAGCCTTTCAGTAAAAAACCATCTATAAAGCCTATAAATGCTTGGTTTTCTAACTTTTATTTCTTATATCTACTGCCTATGAGCACACAATTAAAGATAGGATGCCTCGCATTACAAGGTTGCGTTGAGCGTCATCGTCCACATATAGAAGCGGCAGGCGCCACATTTTCAGCCGTCAAAACGCCGGATGACATCAAAAAAATGGATGCCTTTATTTTACCCGGCGGTGAGAGTACGACAATGCTCAAACTCATTGAGCGCTTTGATCTTTGGGATATATTGGCAGAACAATTCTCAGAAAAACCTGTTTGGGGCATTTGCGCAGGGGCAATTTTATTGGCCGAAAAAGTTGAAAACCCTGAGCAAAAATCTTTTGCCCTGATGCCATATACTGCAATCCGCAATGGCTATGGCAGGCAGTTGGAAAGTGAAATCATGCAGATAAACGGCTATGACGTATCTTTCATCCGCGCACCTGTTCTAACAAATGCTTCAGATACCCTGAATATTCTGGCGACCCGAAACAACAAACCCACATGGATCACAGACTCTAAAAATATGGCATCGACATTTCACCCTGAACTGACTTTTGATTTTCCTTCGCCTATGCATCAAATGTTTGTTGATGGTGTCCTGACTTTATAGGCCTAGATGTTTAGTCCCGGATTGTGGAGGAATGAAGTATCTTTAGCATTAGGCAGGAATAGCCGTGCGTTTACCAGCTATTTTAAAAAAAACTTTAAAAAAAAGATGAAAAAACTTTTGACAGCATTAGCTACCTTCTGTATACATCCTTTCACCGCAGCGAAATACTGTTTCCAAGCGGGTCTTTAAAGGGTCAAAGGATAATTTAATTCTTTCCACATTTTTATTGACTGCCAAATGTATAATGATTATATTTTTAGCAATCAGTAAAAACCGACCTTTTAGAAAAAGCTAAGCAAAAAGAAGTTTTTATGAAGGCTTCTTCTTACTTGGTTCGGCTATTTGTGAGAATGGCCTAATTAAGATTTGGTTCTTGAACATCGTGAATAGGAAAGAAGAAATACGCAGGCAGCAGTTCTGGTCTCGAAAGAGATATTGCATTGAATGCATACAGACAAAGATAAAACTGTTGCTAAAGCGTGTTTCTACGCACAACTTTATGATTCCTGACGGGGTCATAAAGTGTACAAGCAAGCAGTATTTATCTGAACTTTACTTCAGATAAAGATGTCAATTTTTAAGTCGCATTTATTTGTGACAAATTTATTGCTGTTCTACTTAATTGTAGAACAACCAACGATTCTTTTGATGATGGATTCAAACTTAAGAGTTTGATCCTGGCTCAGAACGAACGCTGGCGGCAGGCCTAACACATGCAAGTCGAACGAACCTTTTAGGTGAGTGGCGCACGGGTGCGTAACGCGTGGGAATATACCCTTGAGTGAGGAATAACGTAGAGAAATTTGCGCTAATACCTCATAATGACTCCGGTCCAAAGATTTATCGCTCAAGGATTAGCCCGCGTCAGATTAGATAGTTGGTGAGGTAACGGCTCACCAAGTCGACGATCTGTAGGGGGTCTGAGAGGATGATCCCCCACACTGGTACTGAGACACGGACCAGACTCCTACGGGAGGCAGCAGTGAGGAAT
>CAWUJS010000065.1:0-10782 GCA_963922705.1 uncultured Alphaproteobacteria bacterium
TTAAGAACCAGCAAAAAGCATTGCACCAACATGAGACACAACTCTCAGAGGCGGAAAGCTTGGGACGTATAGGACATTGGCGCTGGATACTTGGAGAGGATTCTGTTAAATGGTCGCAAGAAATATACCGTATCTTTGGCGTTAATCAGGAGGCCTTTGAAACCACACTCGATAATATGAATGCAATGGTTCACAAAGATGATATTGACCGTGTGAACCAAGCCCTGCAACGTGCCATCATTGAAGAAAATGACTATGAGGTAGAGTTTTTTATTAAACGCCCGGATGGTGAAGAGCGTTTTATTCGCTCAGAAGGGCGTTGTTCACGCAATGATGAGGGCGAAGTGATTGCGCTATTCGGCATTATGCAGGATATGACAGAGCGCATGCTTTATGAGCGGGAATTAGAGACAGCAAAAAACACAGCCGAGCGCGCCTATGCGGCAAAAACACAGTTCCTGGCGAATATGTCGCATGAATTACGTACACCCCTTAATGCGATTATCGGTTTTTCAGAGATGATGGAAAGACAATTGCTTGGCCCGTTGGATAATGAAAAATATACTGACTATATCAGCGGCATTCGTGAAAGCGGCGAACATCTTCTGGATCTTATCGGCGATATTTTGGATATGTCCAAAATTGAGGCTGGTAAATATGAGTTAGCACTAGAGGAGCTAAGCATCCATAAAATATTACAGCTTGCCGTTCATATGATGGAAGGCCGGGCGCTCGAAAACAAGATCACATTAAGATATCAAGAATCCCCCCAAGAATCCCCCAATGATCATACAAAAATCATTGCAGACAGGCGCGGCCTGTTACAAATTTTGCTCAATCTCCTATCGAATGCTATTAAGTTTTCAAAAGAAGGCAGCGCAGTCGTGCTTAATTGCGTAGCAGAAGAAAAAGGAATCACGCTAAAAGTCATTGATAACGGCATTGGCATACCGGCAAATAAGCTTGCGACCATCACAACCCCATTTGAGCAAGTCTCACCATCTTACGCGAGAGCACATGAAGGATCAGGGTTGGGGCTTGCGATTACCAAAGAGCTGATAGAGCTGCATAACGGCTCTTTGAATATTGAATCGGCGATTAACGAAGGCACAACGGTCACAGTGAAATTACCCTCCACACCGGAAATGAATGAAACAGGGCACTAAAGCCCTATTAAATCTTTAAAAACATTATTGCTATAGTGTTTTATGCATTATCCGATTACATGTCGTCGCAATGCCATATTTTTACTGTTGATAGCGGCATTATTGCCAAGGTGCCATCATTCAGATGGTGGCCCACCTTCAAATAATATATTACGCAAAATTCCGGGTGCAAGGACGGAAAGTGGGTTTACAAAAACCTCTGGCTCCTTGCCATCGCCCTTAATGCTATAAGTTGCCGCAAAAAGTCCCGTATTGCCGCCAAGAATATTCCCAACAAGCGGGATATCTTTCAAAAGGTTATTAACCCCGGATAATGGAATAATCGTACCGCTAACATCGATTTTGCGAGCAGCATTATCAAATGTGCCATCAAAAGTAAGTCCGAGCGAGTTTCCTGACGTTCTCCCCTCTTTCAGCACAAGCAAGCTGCCTCTTGGCCGGAAAAGCCAGTCAAAATCTGATTCTAACTTGGTGAATGTTAGCCCCTCACCGCCAAGCATTTTCGCTGCGCCCGGCAAGGATAACGCAGATACGATTTGCGCGAGGGCGGGGGCATCTACGACTCGAAAATCTTTAATCTCAGCTTTTCCGATCAGGTTGCGATCATAAATTCCACGGATTGGCTCGCCATATACAACCATTTTGCCGCCGCGGATATTAGGATAGATGTCAAAGGCTTTTAAAGTCTCTCCGGCATCATCTGCTTCAAAACGAAAGACACGTTTACCGCGCGCATCAGGCTTAAAACGCATATAAAACATACCATCGCCGGCAATGGCATCAAACTCAAACTGGTTAAACTGGCCCTTTGCATTTAAATCGGCATAGATTTTCCCTTTTTTAATGGTGCCTTTATCCGTTGTGCGCATAACATCCGCACTGGCGGAAATCTGCATTGGGGGCGCTGCATAAGGCTCATTCTTTTTGCCGTCATCGTCCAGGAAAGGACGCAAGTCAGCAAATGGCCCTTGCATGGCAAGTTTTAAAAGCCCTTGCGGTGTGACTTCAAATTCAATACTACCGCGTGTCTGGCCAACAGAAAACGCGCTGACCTGTCCAGCAGATAACTCAGTTTTACCGTTTGCGGTTCGAAAGCCGAGCGTTGTTGCGGCCAGAGTAACATCCGGCGCTGTACCTTTGAGGTCTGTAATCTTAATCAGCTCTTCATTTTGCAAATGTGCTTTGAATGTGGTCTCGCCAACGTCACCTGGCATTTTCAAATAATCAAACGGCTTCATGAAAAATTTTGCTGGTGTTATATTGGCTTTGATATCCGCCACAGCAGAACCGTCATTCTGTGTGATATATTCAACTTCTATACCCGCAGAACCTTCAAGGAATTCAGATAAATCAATACCAAGCTTTTCTCGTAAAGGCTGATCTGCTTCCAGTTTTGCAGTTGTTTTGGAGGCGTAAGGCTTGCCTTCTGAAAACAGATATTCACTATAGGATAGATCTATTCCTCGCCCATCAATTTGCCCTTTCCCGGAAAGGCTAAACAGGCCGTCTTGTATTGAAATTGCATAAGGTCCGCCGGAAAGCGGTAAATCTTTGACAACCATTGGCAAATAAGCATCGGAAACAATGCCTTTCACGCCAATTTCAATTTCATCTTTAAGCACATCATCTCTGGTTGGAAATTTCAGCTTTACCTTGGTGTCAATTGTCCCCTTAACATCCTTTAAATCTGCGTCCATTTTGAGACCAATAGGCTCATCTGATAGATAGCGCAGCATTGATTGAAAAGAGCCTTGAACGGCAATATCAAGATCCGCCATACCTTTTCCGGCAGCGATAATATTTTTAAAATTAAGATCAGCTTGAGGAATATTCATATCCATGATTTGCGCTGATTTTAATTCGATACGCAACGCTTCGGATTCGTAATCAAACTCTGCTTTTCCGGCTCCCTTTGTGGCGGGAGCCATTGTGCTCAGATATTTTGCACTTAGGTTTTCAAATTGAAGCGAAGCAACCAGACTGTCCAAATCAACAACCATATCCCCTGTATCATCAGGCCTACCGATGACTTCAAAATCAGCGGAAGCATTACGAAACACGCCGTCTGATAACTTATCAATCACCCATTCTTTTGCATCATCATCTTCAAGAGATTTTGGCCATAAAGGCACTATCTGTTCATGCGCAATCTCTGGAATATGGATACGCCCTTTTGCATGAAAGCCTTGATGAAAATCCGCGCCTTTGAAAGCAACATTGGCATGACCTTGGATATCAAAGCCATCAAGCGATAATTTCAGTGCTTCAAGCTTGGCTTGTTTATTTTCAAGGTCATAAAGAATTTTTAAACCAAAATCCCTGTAGGCAATTGGCTGTTCGTATTCCTCGGGTATAAGAACACTTCCAGCCTTGGAATATAAAACGCTTTCAAAGGTTTTGATCGAGAAATCCTGCCCTAAAACAGCATTAACAGTCGCATCAAGCCTAACATCATGAGCAGCCAGATCAGCCAGTTCGGGGATTTTATCGCTCAATGTTTTAACGTGGAATTGTGAAATAAGTGTGTCTACTTCAATCTGCTCACTGCCCCAAGCAGTAAAAATATTCCCTTCAATATTCGGAATAATCTCTTTGGGTGTTTGCACCAGTCTTGGCAAGTCAATATCAAAGGTGGAGCGCAATCCGTTTTGTTCGCGCCTTAAAGACAAATCAACACGCGGCACTTGCCATGATCGTGCAAGAACTGCATCATCAATCAGAACTTGCGCGTCTTCAATCCTCACAAGTTTTAATTTTGCCAGCCGTCCCTGTCGATCACTGTCAGGGCTGCCGAAAAGCGCATAAATATCATCCAAAGAGACTTGCGCCGCAGATTCATGGTTACTCGCATTATCGCCAGCATCGTTCAATCCTATAGAAAACTCATTATCAATTGAGCGTTTCAAAAGCACAGAAGGTTTGCGCAAAATCAGCCCTTCGGGTGATATGCGTGCCAATAAGAGCTTTGCTTTATTAAGGCTTAGCGCAGCGCTATCAATAGAAACAACCAGCCTGTCATCACGGTCATAGACTTTCCCGCCGCGCAACCCAAGCAACAGCGGACCTTTCAAGTCAGGCCAGTGCAATAACGCCTGATCAAAATCAATACGCATTCCGGTATCGGAATCTTTTAAAGCTTCCTGAATTGTTGGCTTGGCAAAAGCGATATCCAAAGGGCCGGTAGAAATTTTCCAAATTCCGGCGCTTAAAAGCAAAAGAAGAGCAACAAAAACCGTGCCAAAAACGCCGAATAAAAGACCTAAAAATCGCTTTTTAGGCGGTTTCACCACTTTATCATCTTGCGGATTTGACTTTTTTTGTTTGCGCATCATTTTGATTTAAAGATTTTTTAGACAAAAAGAAAGGATTTAGAGAATGTCCGAATTGCAAATTGGGGATAGAGCCCCGGACTTTACGTTACCGACTGACGGGGATGGTGAAATCACTTTATCAGAGATTCAAGGGCAAAAGGTGGTTGTGTATTTCTATCCGAAAGATGACACACCGGGATGCACCAAAGAATCATGTGGCTTTAGCGAAGCTCTACCGGCGTTCAACGCACTTAATACAACGATTATTGGCATATCAAAAGATAGCGTTGCCAAGCATGATAAATTCAAAGCCAAATATGATCTGCAATTCCCGCTTGCCTCGGATGAAAACGGCACAACATGCGAGGATTATGGCGTTTGGAAAGAAAAATCAATGTATGGCAAAACCTATATGGGCATAGAGCGATCGACCTTTTTGATTGATGAGAGTGGCAAGATCGCCGCCATTTGGCGTAAAGTGAAAGTTCCAGGTCATGTTGAGGCTGTACAGGCAGAAATTGAAGAAAGCGCGCAAGCTGCTGCTTAGCCCATGGCAATTGCATTTGAAATCGTGATTTGTAAAAACCATCGTCATCCCACCCTCTACACCTGTCATCCCGGCGAAAGCCGGAATTATGGAGAGTAGGTGTCACAATTGCTTTCTTGCGACTGCTCGTTTACACGCGCAAAATACGCTTGTTTTGCTACCTCACAAGCTTCGAGGTCGATTTTGTATATAGCGGTTTTTCTACCCATCATGCGTGGAATTATATTTCCATAATTTGAAATCTTTGCCCGAACTTTTGAAATGATGGCCGCTTCCGTTCCAGATTTAAATATATACTTATCAGTATAAGCATTATCTCTGAGCTCCAAATTTTCTTTTGATACACCATCCGTGCCGGACTTAACAATTGATACCATGGCCTTCCATTCCTTTTTAGTCAAAGAAATAACTTCACTATCAACAGACAGCATTGGATAAGCGGTATGAAAGCGCAATCCGCCAACGCGCAAAAGTTTATGACCATCGCTCAGAGGCACGATAAATTCAGCTTGATCATTTAAAGACTCATCCAATTTCTCTATAGCCTTCTGAAATGTTTCTGCAAAGTTACTATACTCACTCAAGCAAATAAATTTACAAGGCACTCCCTGCCTTTTCCCTAGCATACTCAATTTGTGATGTTGAGTTAAACTAGTCCTTAAATGTAGTGACATTACATTTAATAAATTATGTATATTATCAATATCGCCATCAGTTGCACCCCAAATGTAAGATTGTAAATCTTCCGTAGAAACTGGTTTTTCTAGCCTAAACGCCAAATATTCAAGCATGCGAAAAGCAGTGGATTTAATATTAACGGTATCTCCATTGGGATCAAAAAGCTGTCTTTGCACACGATCCAGCGTATAGCCATTCCCTAAATCAAGAATTGGGTTTTCGTTGCCATGAAAAGCACCGCTCAGTGATGCCAAAAATGCGGGCAATTCTGCTCTTGCACCTTCTTGCTGCATATCCTTAATCCGGACAGGATATTTCCCACCATTAGCAACATATAAAAATTCATCCGTTAAAGAAACATTAGAATGATTTAATATGCCGACAGGCAAATGCGCACGCAATTCACGGACAGTTTCTTTCAATGTCTTGAAGTTTTTTTCTTCCAGCGCAGAAGCCTGCAACACGGCGCAGTCAAAAGAATAATCCTTTGCCGAAAAAGCTATATCCGGCAGAGGCATTTCAGAGATTTTTTGCCGCGCAAGTTTGTTGGATATTTTCACTTTTTCTGAAGGTTTTATGATTTGGTGCAAATCGATTGTGCTCAACATACCATTATGAAACAAAATATTCATAATTATACCTTTTCTATGAATTTGAAAAGGTAAGCATTGTTTTTCCTTATGTCAACAAAGTATTTGCTGTAAAGAACTATTGCAATGATGACTGCGAGACTCTAGCCCGCCTAAGCGCGGTACTCATGTAAAAATTCAAGGGATTGCAGAAGCGGCCTGGCTTTTTAAGGGCTATAGGTATCGAGATCGGTATCGTGTGCTTGTTGTTTTGCCATGCGCGCGCGATAAGCTTTCTCTGCTGCTTTGCAGGCTTCTGAGTCAATTTTGTAACGTTTATCTGCAGCCTTTGGCCAATTTCTAGGGATAATCTCTTTATAATCACCCATTGTGCTTTTCAAGACCCTGACAGCACCACCTATTTCCGCCAACACATTATTACTATCTTTTGCGCTAGTAAAGGAATGACGACTGATGTTTAAACTCTCTTGTGAAATACCAATATCCAAACCAGAATTAATGATAGATACCATTGCTTTCCAGCACCTCCGATTTAAAGAAACAGCAGCATCATCGACTAACAACATCGGATAAGCCGTATGAAACCGTAATCCACCGACACGCAACAAATTATGCTCTTGATTTATTGGTATTATAAACCCTTCTTCTTCCTTTAATTTGTCTTCCAAATCTTCCATTACGTTTTTAAATGTATCTTCAAAACGTTTACATTTACTCAAGCAGACAAAATGTTTTGGAACACCCTGATTTTGTCTTAAAATATTAATCGTGGGATAGCCTTGTAAGCTTTTTTGAAGATTAAAAATATGATCATTAATTGATTTATATTCATTTTTTACATCTCTATCCGGATTATCTAAAATGTAACGTTGCAGATCCTCTATCAAGACAGGTTTTTCTGATCCAAGCGCCAAATACTCTAATATTTCGAAACCGTTTGATAATATTTTCACAGTCTCACCTTGTGCATCAAGAAGTTGTCGTTTTACGCGATTCAGTCTGTAACCTTTTCCCAAATTAAGAATTAGGTTTTCATTGCCATGAAAAGCACCGCTAAGTGATGCTAAAAATGCAGGCAATTCGTCATCCGCATTTTTCTTCTGCATATCCTGAATTAGGACAGGATATTTTCTACCATTAGCAACATATAAAAATTCATTTGTTAAAGAAGGATTAGAGTGATTTAATATGCCGACAGGCAAATGCGCACGCAATTCACGGACAGTTTCTCTCAATGCCTCAAAGCTTTCTTGTTGCGCAGAAACCTGTAACACGGCGCAGTCAAAAGAATAATCCTTTGCCAAAAGAGCTATATCTTCCAGAGACGTTTCACAGATTTTTTGCCGTGTACGTTTGTCAGTATTCATGCGCGTTTTTTGAGGTTCAAAAATGCTATGCAAACCCATGGCACTTAAAATACCTTTCTGCAATAAAATATTCATATTTATGCCTTTTCTGTAGAGTGGGAGAAAGTAAGCATTGCTTTCCTTTATGTCAACAGTATGTTCGCTATATAAAACCTTTAAAATGATGACTGCGAGACTTTAGCCCGCCTAAGCGCGGCACTCAGGCAATAATGCAATGGATTGCAGAAGTGGCCTGGCTTTTTAAGGGCTGTAGGTATCGAGATCGGTATCGTATGCTTGTTGTTGCGCCATGCGCGCGCGATAAGCTTGCTCTGCCGCCTCGCAGGCTTCTGAGTCGATTTTGAACAGAGTTTGACTTCCACAGTCACGCTTACTCGGAATTATATATTTATAGCAACCTAGCTTTTTGCGTACTCTGGAAATGATATTCTCCTCTATTTGAGATCCAGGAATATAATTATCAGTGCAAGCATTTTCTCTAATTCCCAAGTTTTCCTTCGATACGCCAGCACTACCAGACTTAACAACTGATACCATGGCTTTCCATTGCATTTTATTCATAGTTTTGATAGCACCATCAATAGACAGCATTGGGTAGGCTGTATGAAAACGCAATCCACCCACACGCAGCAATTTTTGGTCATCATCCAGAGGAATGATGAAGCCGGTTGCATCTTTTAAAGAATCATCCAATTTCTCAATAACCGCCTGAAATGTATCTGCAAAATGACTGTGCTCGCTTAAACATATGAATTTGTTAGGTACACCCTCTCTTGCTCCCAGTACATTTATGTGAGGATGCTCAGTTAAATGATCCTTTAAATGTGATAACGCGTTCGTTCTCATAGTTTTTATTCTACTAAGAGCATCACTATCGGGCATATCCCAAATATAATGGTCTAAATCCTCTGCCGATATTGGCACTTCTATCTCATTTGCCATATATTCAAGCATCCGAAAACAAGCTGAACGCGTGCGCACTATCTTGCCGTTGGGATCAAGCAGCTGCCTTTGCGCTCGATCCAGTGTATAGCCATTCCCTAAATCAAGAACTGGGTTTTCATTCCCATGAAAAGCACCACTCAGCGATGCCAAAAATGCAGGCAATTCTGCGCTTGCACCTTCTTGCTGCATATCCTTAATCCGGACAGGATATTTTTCGGCATTGGCGACGCGCGAAAATTCATCTTCTAATGACACTTTAAGATAATTCAAAATACCAACAGGAAGTTGATTGTGCAATTCACGCACAGTATCCCTCAATTGCTGCAAATTTTCTTCGAGCACAGAAAA
This sequence comes from uncultured Alphaproteobacteria bacterium, assembly GCA_963922705.1. Lineage (GTDB taxonomy): Bacteria > Pseudomonadota > Alphaproteobacteria > Micavibrionales > Micavibrionaceae > TMED27. Next base: position 8,953 of record CAWUJS010000065.1, read on the forward strand.
AACTTGTAAAACGGCGCAATCAAATGAATGCTTTTGTGCAAATTGAGGTAAATCATCGCAATTTGCAGCATAAATTTTTTGTCGTGTAGAAATACCAATGTTTATAAATTTCTTTGTAGGATCGATAATTTTATGCAAATCTATTGAGTTCAACACACCTTTTTGTAGTAATATTTTCATAGTGCAATAATTTCCTTAATGCGGATAAATTAATAATGTCAAAAGCCTATGTCAAAACATTACGAAATATTTTGTTTAAATAAGCTCAAGGCGAGAATGATTCTGGCGTTGCAGGCACATCCGGTTTTTGTTGTGTCATGCGCGCGAAATAAGCTTTCTCTGATGCTTCGCAGGCTTTTGAGTCGATTTTGTATATGGCGCGGCTTCCACGACCACGCGTGCATGGTATTATATTTTTATAATCATGCAGCTTTGCCCGAACCTTTGAAATCATGGCTATGACTATTTTCATTTCAGAGTCAGATGTATACTCTTCATTATGCTCATTATCTCTGATGTTCAAATTTTCTTTTGATACACCAGCGCTGCCAGACTTAACGACTGACACCATGGCTTTCCATTCCTTTTCAGTCAAGCGATCAACAGCACCGTCAACTAGTAGCATTGTATAGGCTGTATGAAAACGTAATCCACCAACACGTAGCAATTTTTGGCCATCATCCAGAGGAATGATGAAGCCCGTTTTATCTTTTAAAGAATCATCCAACTTCTCTATAGCCACCTTAAATGTATCTGCAAAATGGCCATGCTCGCTTAGACAAGTGAATTTGTAAGGTATTCCTTCATTCCTTGATAGTATATTTATTTGGGAATTCGCATTTAAATTCTGCCTTAAAGCGGCTAATGTTACTGCGTGAGAGTTTTGCATGTTCTCAATATCATTATCAGTCATATCCCAAATATAAGACGCAACATTATCTACTAATACTGGCCTTTCTTTGCTATGAGCTAAATATTCTATAATACGAAATTCAACGGGTTTAATACTAACGGTATCTCCATTGGGATCAAAAATTTGTCTTTGCACACGATCCAGTGTATAGTTATTTCCTAATTCAAGAATTGGGTTTTCGTTGCCGTAAAAAGCACCGCTCAGCGATGCCAAAAATGCAGGCAATTCTGCGCTTGCACCTTCTTGCTGCATACCCTTAATCCGGACAGGGTATTTACCAGCACCAGCAACGCGCAAAAATTTATTGCTTAACGTTATGCCACCATAATTCAAAATACCAACAGGAAGTTGATCGTGCAATTCACGCACAGTATCCCTCAATTGCTCAAATCTTTCTTCGAGCGTAGAAACCTGTAAAACAGCGCAATCATAGTCATAATTCTCTGCACGCAAACGTAAGTCTTTTCTATCTGCCGCATAAATTTTTTGTCGTGCAAATCTATCGGAGTTTTTTATTCTTGCTTTAGGCTCTACAACTCTATGTAAGCCTATTAAGTCCAACACACCTTTTTGCAATAAAATTTTCATATTATAGATATTTCCTTAGTGCGCCAAAACTAACAGCAGGAAAATTCTATGTCAATACATGAGTAACAATTATACCCCTCAAATGCTCCGAGCTTTATCAGCTTAAAACATAATTATTAGATGTATATAAAATGATCCATATGCATTGTTGACAAGCAGGGTTATTGTTCGCTATGTATGTCGCTCAGTGTTCCCCGGTAGCTCAGCGGTAGAGCAGTTGACTGTTAATCAATTGGTCGCTGGTTCGAATCCGGCCCGGGGAGCCACTTATCCGCGGGTCCATACCGGATACATGGGTTACAGTTTATACCTGAGACATAGGTAACACT
>CAWUJS010000066.1:0-10772 GCA_963922705.1 uncultured Alphaproteobacteria bacterium
GGAGCGGTGCTTCGCAAAAGGCGCTGGTGAGCAGCTTGAACGGATCAGCAAAGCTCGAAGGGAGCAATATTGTCTTGCAGGGCTTTGATCTGGAGGCTGTTACGATGGCGGTGGAGCGCGATAATCGCGAGAATATTCTCGGCGCTCTAAAGTCATTTAGCAGCGGCAGCACATCGTTTGATACACTAAATGGTGCATATAAAATTGCACAGGGCGCTGTTACAATTGAATCGATGGCAATGAATGGCCCGAGTGCTTCTATTACCTCTACAGGCGGTGCATCTTTGCCGCAATGGACTATGGATACCGAGCATACGGTTAGCTTTAACCAAACGGATAAGCTTGATCCTTTCAGTTTCTCTATTAAAGGGCCGATTGATAAGCCGGTGAGTACGCTCGCCAATATCGGGCAAGATTTGTTGCGTGCGCAGGCCGGGCGGTTTGTTCAGGAACAGATTCAGGATAAGCTTCAAGGAACGGAAATCGGGAATACTTTGCAAAAATTTGGAATTTTACCGTCTAGCAGCAATTCTAAAAGCGATGAACCTGCTGCTGAAAGCGGCGCTGCGCAACCTTTGCAAGAACAGCAACCCGCAAAGACGCAAGAACAACAAACACAAGAAGCAATCGAAGGCGTTATCCGCGGGTTGTTTCAGTAAGCGTCTTTAGCACATAGACACGGATTGAGCTTGAAAGGTTTTTGCCCTCTCTTTCATCGTCGATTTTTGCAATCAGCTTATTGATCGAGAGATTTTGTTTCCCGGCGATCTCTTTCAGAATATCCCAGAACTCCTCTTCCATGGAAATGCTGGTTGGATGACCGTGAATAGTGATGGAGCGTTTTTTCATTTTTTCAATATTATGTCATCCCGGCGGCGAAAGCCGTTCACGCAAAGACCGCCATGAAGGCGCAACGGGTGCAGCGCTTGTTTGATAGCCACAGTCATAAAATCTGGAACTGAACCCGTTGCGTCTCCTTTGCGTCCATGGCGTGAACGAAAGAAAACAGCACTTAAAATCTTTCCTGTCATCCCGAGCAAGGCGAGGGATCTCAAAGCCATTGGATCCTTCGGTTTTTTTAATCCCGCGGCTTGGTCATTGCGCGCGGATCAATCCATTCATCAAACTGCTCGGCAGTCAGCAAATCAAGCTCTATCGCTGCTTCTTTAAGGGTTGTTCCATCCGCATAGGCTTTCTTAGCGATTTTCGCCGCATTATCATAGCCGATATGCGGATTGAGCGCAGTAACAAGCATCAAAGAATTATTCATCAGCTCTGTGATGCGTTTTTCGTTTGCCTCAATACCATCGACACAATTATCCGTAAAACTCACAGCGCTATCAGCCAGAAGGCGAATGGACTGCAACACATTATAAATAATCACAGGCTTAAAAACATTCAGCTCAAAATGCCCGTTCGAACCCGCAATTGATACGGCGCTATGATTGCCCATGACTTGCGCGCAAACCATCGTTAGCGCCTCACATTGCGTTGGGTTAACCTTACCCGGCATAATCGAAGAGCCAGGCTCATTGGCAGGCAAAATAATCTCCCCAATCCCGGAACGCGGGCCGGAGCCAAGCAAGCGGATATCATTGGCGATTTTCATCAGGCTTACAGCAACCGTATTAAGCGCACCGGAGCTTTCCACCATCGCATCATGCGCGGCGAGTGCTTCAAATTTATTTTCAGCCGTGATGAAAGGCAGCTTTGTGATCTCCGCAACCTGTTTTGCAAATTCAACATCAAATCCGGCCTTTGAATTGATCCCTGTCCCGACCGCAGTTCCGCCCTGCGCCAGTTGATAAAGCCGGGGGAGCGTATCCTTGATGCGTGCAATGCCATATTCAATTTGCTTGGCATAGCCGGAGAATTCCTGCCCCAATGTCAGCGGCGTTGCATCCTGTAAATGTGTGCGGCCATTCTTCACAATCCCGTCAAACGCTCTGGCTTTTTTATCCAGAGACGCATGCAGTTTTTCCAGAGCAGGCAGCAGGCGGTGATGAATTTCCTCAACTGCGGCAATATGCATGACTGACGGGAATGTGTCATTCGAGCTTTGCCCCATATTGCAATGATCATTGGGATGCACAGGGTCTTTGCCGCCGCGTGTTCCGGTTAAGGCTTCATTGGCGCGCCCGGCAATGACTTCATTGGCGTTCATATTCGATTGCGTTCCTGATCCGGTTTGCCATACAGCAAGCGGAAATTGATCCGCAAGCGTGCCGTCAATCACCTCATCAGCAGCAGAGACAATGGCATTGCCGATTTTCTCATCCAGTGAGCCTTGCGCAAGATTTGCAAGCGCGGCGGCTTTCTTTTGAATCCCAAGAGCGCGGATAATCGGCGCGGGCATTTTTTCCGTGCCGATATCAAAATTAATCAGAGAGCGCGCCGTTTGCGCGCCGTAATAGGCATCCGCCGGAACCTCAATCGTGCCGATGGAATCTGTTTCGGTGCGTGTTTCTTGTGTCATATCAATATCTTCATTTCTTTCTGCGCTCATGCTGGAATTCTCCGGTTAGTCGTTTAATCCATAAACCATAACAGTACACGGAGTTTTTTAAGAGTCTAGAAAAGTTTTTGTTGACATAAACTTTAAGGGGGGGGTAAGGTGCAGAAATTGTTAAATAGATTATGGAGAAAAAACAATGCGTGATGAATTACGAGATAGATTTAAAAAATTTGAGGGCTTGAAAAAGGAAAATACATTAAGTGGTGAGCCAGAGGCAACCATAAGGCTTACGGAAGAGTTTCATGAAACTACTGTTTATATGAGTGCTACTAGCCTTGAGAATCGTATTAATGACAAAACAAATACGACATTTAATGACCGCGTTATTATGAGACAAGCTTTGTTGGCTTTAAGGAACAATGGTCTTTCATAAAAAAGATAAAAAATGTGTGAAAACATCTATTTTTTTTGAAATTTTTTTGACATTTGATACTTTTTTTCTATATGACAGAGTGTCAGTAATTTTGCTGAGAACATTTAACCTTATGGAGAAAGAGAAAATGGTTAAATCTGTTGCAAGTGGAGTTAAACTTCCATCAGATCAAAATAATAATATCGCAAATACTAACGCAGGCTCGTTCAAGGAAGCTGCTTCTAGTGTTCCAGCTAGCGAAGGCTCTGTTTTTGATTTAGTTCCAGTAGAACCGGTTCGTCCAGCTACAGCAGGCGCATCAATAAAACCTGAACTTCGAACACAATCACTTTAAAAATGTTATGTGACCCATCTTCCGGCCAGGGCGGATTTCCGTTTTGCCGTATAGATGAATACAAGCATTAAAGGGGCCTTCATATGTGAAGGCCTTTTTCACATCTTCCCCAATAAGGTTAATCATCTCGCAATCGCTATGCTGCCCGGCGGATGCAACGGGCAAGCCGCAAACCGCACGTACATGGTTTTCAAATTGCGAAACCGCGCAGGCATCAATCGTCCAGTGACCGGAATTATGCGTGCGCGGGGCAATTTCATTGGCGAGGATCTCCCCTGCTTTCGTAACAAACAGCTCGAGCGTTAAAACACCGACCAGATTAACCTCATCCGCAAGTTTAAGAACGGCTTCTTTCGCTTTGTTTTGGATAGCGTTATCAAGTGGGCAAGGCATGGTGGTTTTATGGAGGATATGGTTTTTATGCTCATTGACCATCGGGCCGTAAATTTCAGAATTCCCATTGATATCTCGCGCAATGATAACAGAGATTTCGCAATCAAAATCAACGATCTCCTCGATAATAAGTTCTTGCCCGTTAAATTCATGCCAGAGCGTTTCGAAATCTGTATCCCTTGATATGCGCGCCTGACCCTTCCCATCATATCCGAACCGTGCCGTTTTGATGATTGCATCTTGCGCATTCCATGCGGATAATGTCTCCCTAATATCCTCCGGGGATTTAGGATGACTCCAGCGTGTTGTCGGGATGTTAATCCTATTGAGAAAGGTTTTTTCAGCAATACGGTCTTGCGCCACATTTAAAAGCTTCTCATCCGGATAAACAGGTTTAAGTTTTTGTAAGAAAGATACTGTTTTCACAGGGATATTCTCAAACTCATAAGAAATAACATCAGCTTTTTCGGCAAAATTTTTCAAAGCTTGCTCGTCACTATAATCAGCAATGATTGTTTCCTGCGCCACATGAGATGCCGGGCTGTTTTCTTCAGGCGTAAAAATCACACAGGATATACCAAGCCGTGCCGCCGCCATCGCACTCATGCGACCCAACTGCCCACCGCCTAATATGCCTAGAGTTTTATTCATTGTTCTTTGTTAACAACAACAACCTCTTGCGGTTCTTCATCCGCAAGGGTCATTTTGTTGTAAAGGCGTCTGATTTGTACACCGTTTGCAATATAGGGGATGATAATCAATCTGTTCCCTGTCCCCGAAACAATCAGGTTCGAATACCCCATCAAATAGCCGGGTAACATGCGCTCAAGTTCAACGCTTTCGATTTTGCTAAAACGCATATCCACAACATCAATTTGTAAAATCCCATAGCGTGCAAAAATCCGCTTATCCGTTAGCACAAAAAGCAGGATTTCTTTTTTGAGCGTTGCGTAAATAAACATAATGATTGAAACGACTGCGAGCAATACACCAAGCTCGGTTACTAAAAATATCGCAACGAGAAATCCGATAATTAAAACAGCTATAGCTTTCCAGTAAATCCCGGAATGAATAACCCCTTGTTCGATGATTTCTTCACCATCAACAAGCATAGATTGAATGTCAGCTTTAAATCTACGGCGCGCTTGGCGTTTATTTGGTTGAGTTTTATTGTCTGTCATAATTCCTCGTTCTAGTTTTTGATGGAATCCATCGTCCGTGCTTTTTCTATAGATTGGCGAAAGGAAATGGGATCTTCAATTGGTGGCAGGATAACTTCACCAACCCCCATTCCACGAACCGCAAGCCGCCCGTAATTAAAGATGCGCCCCAGAACGCTTTGCAGGACATTTACGCCTTCAATCCGGTCAACGCTAATCTCGCCGACATTCCGCGCGACAACCCCTGTTTTGTAAATAAGGCGCGTATCTGTAATTGCAATTTCGGTTGTTGCCTTATGAACCATCTTGATTGCAAAGCTGTAAACGCCGAAGACAAACATTAAAAATGCCATCCCTTTCACATATACGGGCAGGGCGGGAATGGCAATTGTTATTGGCAAATCAGGGGGGAAATCACCTGTTGTTTTTTTAAAAATTATGCCGGCGACAATAATAATGATGCTGATTAACATGCCGAAAAATATAGACATAAAAGCATTTACTGTATACATCCAATGAAAATGCCCTACATAAATTAATTCTTCATCAGGGGCTAGTGATTGTTGAACATAGAGCATATTAAAACCTTAATTAATCCCCGAATGAAATTCCGAGCGCCCTTGCAGTATGGACAAGGCTGCTATCCGGGTCAACAATGCGGCATGTTTTGATGGCTTCTTTGATGGGGACGGCAACTGCGGAGCGATTTTGCCAGGCCACCATATGCATGAATTTTTCTTCCGCGATCAAATCAACGGCTTTTACCCCCAAAGCCATTGCTAGTAAGCGATCGTTCCAGTTTGGATTGCCGCCGCGCTGTACATGACCAAGCACAGTCGCCCGTGTTTCGAAACCGGTTGCCTGGGCAAGTTTTGATGCCAGATATTCACCAATCCCGCCATAGCGTTTCTCACCACCATGATAGACCACTTGATGTTTTTGTCCATCAGGTGTTTTTACTGCTTCCGAGACAACCATGAGCGCAAAATTACGCCCCGAATCTTTAACAGCCCTGACTTTTGATGCGACATGTTCAATGGAATAATCAATCTCGGGGATCAAAATGACATCCGCGCCGCCTGCTATGCCGGCATTCAGAGCAATATGCCCGGCATCGCGTCCCATAACCTCTAAAATCATCAAGCGGTCATGGGAGGCTGCGGTTGGCTGAAGGCGATCAAGCGCCTCTGTCGCGACGCTGACGGCAGTATCAAAGCCGATAGACACATCTGTCATGGCTAAATCGTTGTCAATTGTTTTGGGAATGCCGATAAAATTCAAGCCGCCTTTTTCTGCGATGCGGCTATGGATATCAAAGCTTCCATCGCCGCCAATACCAATAAGCGCATCAATGCCAAGCTTATGAATTTCGGCAATTAACTCTTCGGATCGATCCTCAACACTTCCATCCTGTCTTTTGTATTTAAAGGGATTTTTAGAATTGGTTGTTCCTAGAATTGTGCCACCGCGGCGCATGATAAACCCATCAAAATCCTCAGGCTTTAAAGTGCGGATCTTATGCGGTTTTTCGAGTAAACCGGACGTACCGTTTTCAATCCCCGTGACTGTCCAGCCAAGCCCATACGCACGAAACACTACGGCGCGCATTACCGCGTTTAGTCCCGCGCAGTCACCGCCGCTTGTAAAAATCGCTATGTGTTTGGACATGTCCGCTCCTGAAATGAATGCTATCTGCTTTTCTTAAAGTAACATGTTAACCAGTTGTCTAAAATAAAAAAGAATGGTATTATTTTATGATTACTTAACAAGTAATTATATGATAGCATTAAGAAATAGGGTTTTAAACACTTGTACGATTTTACGCCCATGATTGATGAAGAAGAATTACAGGCCAAGCTGATTGAATACAAGCTTGAGCATAAAGCGCTTGATGAAATGATTGAGCGCACCGTTGTGAGTGATCAGCCTGTCAACTTGCTGCAAATGCAACAGCTTAAGAAAAAAAAGCTGTGGCTTAAAGATATGATCCAAAAGATCGAAAGTGACCTGCTTCCTGATATTATTGCCTGATGCGGTCATTCCATCCACTCCTGTCATCCCGGCTATAGATGCGTTCCCACTTTCTTTTCCTCCTCTAATTGAAACAACCATAAAAAATATTCGTTCACGCCACGAACGCCATGAAGGCGCAACGGGTGCAGTGCTTGCTTGATAACCATAAGCATAAAATCTGGAGTTGAATCCGTTGCGTCTCCGTTGCGTTCGTGGCGTGAACGAAAGAAAGCAACATTTCAAATCTATTCACCCTGTCATCTCGTGCCCCCACTGTCATCCGGTGTTCCTAACTGTAATCCCGGCAAAAGTCGGGATTTCTTCGATTTTAGCACGGGATCCCCGCTGTAGATGCGAACAAACCTCCGGTTTGCTACTTTACAAATACGAACAAACCTGTGGTTTGCTTCGCCGCGGGGATGACGATAATTATTGATTGTACCCAAAAACAAGCCCCCGCTGTAACCATTTATGAGTTGTGCGATATATTAATATCAAAATATTTGTGTTCATTCGCCTCTATTCGTGGTTAATAGAGACTATGACACATTCAGATCAAAATCCTCTTATTGGCATTATTATGGGTTCTCAATCCGATTGGGAGACAATGAAAGAAGCGCATGACATCCTGCATGATTTCGAAATCCCCCATGAATGCAAAATTGTATCCGCGCACAGAACCCCCGACCGCCTCACCGCATATAGCAAAACGGCGAAAGAACGTGGCCTTAAGGTTATCATTGCAGGGGCAGGGGGTGCCGCACACCTTCCCGGTATGGCGGCATCCATGACGCCGCTGCCCGTTCTGGGTGTTCCGGTTGAGAGCAAGGCGTTGAAAGGTATGGATAGCCTTTTATCGATTGCACAAATGCCCGGTGGGATACCCGTTGGAACACTTGCCATTGGCAAGGCAGGGGCAAAGAATGCGGGGCTTCTGGCGGCTGCTATCCTCGCAACCACGGACGAAATACTCGCCGCAAAGCTAGACGCATACAGGCAGGCGCAAACAGACGGTATTGCAGAAGAGCCACAATCGTAAAAACCTCTCCCTGCGATTACGCTCAAAAAATACAACCATTAAATTTCAAAATTACTATGTCCACCAGAATCGTTTTATCCTTTTCTGATTCAGGCATGTTTTACTCTCCTTATATACAGGCATTTAAAAAATTTAATCATTAATGCCACACTATAAGAAGGGTCTGCTATATGTCAACAAAGATATGTTTTACCTGAGGGCGTGGCACATTCTTGGAAAGGCTTGTGTTTTTGTTTGTCTTGCAGCATTGTAATAAGCTGATTTTTTAATGGAGATATTGCATATGTATAACGAAAAGCGCGCGCATCCGAATGGATGGGATAAGGAAAAACTTGTATCACGTTATGTGACCGAAGGGCCGGAGAGTGCGCCGCATCGTGCGTATTATTATGCAATGGGTTTGAGTGAGGAAGAGATTCACCAGCCTTTGATCGGTGTTGCGACATGCTGGAACGAAGCTGCGCCGTGTAATATTGCGCTGAACCGTCAGGCGCAATCGGTGAAGATTGGTGTGAAAGAGGCGAGAGGAACGCCGCGTGAATTCACCACGATTACGGTGACGGACGGGATTGCGATGGGGCATGAGGGGATGCGTTCCTCGCTGGCTTCGCGTGAGGCGATTGCGGATTCGGTTGAGCTTACGATGCGCGGGCATTGTTATGATGCGCTTGTCGGTCTTGCGGGGTGTGACAAGAGCCTGCCGGGTATGATGATGGTGATGATACGCCTCAATGTGCCGTCCGTCTTTATGTATGGTGGGACGATTTTGCCGGGGAATTTCCGTGGCAATGATGTTGATATTGTCAATGTTTTTGAAGGGGTTGGAAAACATGCTTGTGGTGATTTCTCAGATGCGGATTTAAAGGAATTAGAAGAGGTGGCGTGTCCCTCTGCGGGGGCTTGTGGGGGACAATTTACAGCCAATACAATGGCTTGCGTTTCCGAGGCGATTGGTTTGGCTGTGCCGCATTCCGCTGGTGCACCTGCGCCTTATGAGAGCCGTGATGCCTATGCAAAGGCCTCCGGTGAGGCGGTGATGAATTTGATCAAAAATGGCGGGCCTTATCCGCGTGATATTGTTACGCGCAAAGCACTAGAGAATGCGGCGGCGATTGTTGCTGCGACGGGCGGGTCAACCAATGCGGGTTTGCACTTGCCTGCAATGGCGCATGAGGCAGGAATTGACTTTCCATTAGAAGAGGTTGCGGCGATTTTCAAAAAAGTTCCTTTAATTGCGAATTTGCGTCCCGGCGGGAAATATGTTGCCAAGGATTTGTATGATATTGGCGGTGTTGGCGTTGTTATTAAAGAGTTGCTTGATCATGGTTATATGCATGGTGATTGTATCACTGTAACGGGCAAGACTTTGGCGGAGAATTATAAGGATGTTGAGTTTCCAAAGGATCAGGATGTTGTTTTTCGTTGCTCTGATCCCATTCACCCTACGGGAGGGGTTGTTGGCCTGAAGGGTAATTTGGCACCGGAAGGGGCGATTGTGAAGATTGCGGGTTTGGAAGAGCTGCAATTTGAAGGCCCTGCGCGTGTGTTTGATGGTGAGCAGGCCGCTTTTGATGCCGTGCAGCGCCGCGATTATAAAGATGGTGATGTGATTGTTATTCGCCATGAAGGGCCAAAAGGCGGGCCGGGCATGCGTGAAATGCTTTCTACGACGGCGGCTTTATACGGGCAAGGTGCGAAGGTTGCGCTCATTACTGATGGTCGTTTTAGCGGCGGGACACGTGGTTTTTGTATTGGGCATGTCGGGCCAGAGGCTGCTGTAGGCGGGCCGATCGGTTTGCTCAAAGATGGCGATATGGTCGCGATTGATGCCGAGGCCGGGACGTTGTCTGTTGACCTTTCCGATGAGGAATTAAAGGCGCGCCGTGAAGCTTGGGCGCCGCGTAAAACGGATTACAATGCCGGTGCTTTGCAGAAATATGCGGCGTTGGTCGGGAATGCGCGCGGCGGTGCTGTGACCCATCCGGGAGCCGCGGAAGAAACGCACACATTTGTTGATATTTAGGCTTTTTATTTTTCTTAAGAATCTCAGGCTATAATTTTGTGATACAGTGTAATGATTACATTGTCGTTTTTTTAAATTGTGCCTGAGATATGAACTTTATTTCCTTATGTCGCTTGTTTTTGCTTGCATCTGTTTTTTTCATGATGTCGCATGTTGGTGCATATGCGTGCACCGGGGATCAATATTGCCGCAGCGAGGTTAAGGTTTCTTCTTATGAATGGGGGCTAAGTGATTTAAAACAAATCAAATCTGAGGCCGAGATTGTTCATTTTAATGACCCTGTGCAAATGCGGCAAAACGGCATCATTGACTATTTGCATGCGGGAGAAGCGCAGGGGCATAAGCTTAAAAACCCGAAAGTGTTACTTGAATTTTATGAAGGGCGTGACTTTAAGCCCTATTGGGTGCGGCGAAACAGGCCGAATAATAATGCGCAAGACATGCTGGAGCTTTTGCAGGAGGCCTGGACGCATGGCCTCAACCAATATAGCTATCATTTTGAGATGATAAAGGCTCTTTATCAGGGCGAAAATAACCAGGAAACGCTGCATGCTTTAGAAGTATTACTCAGCGACGCTTTTATCGAATATGGGCGTGATTTAAGCGGTATCAGGGTTGATCCTAAGGCTTTTAGGAGCCATTCTCGCTTTTGGCAGCAACCCATGGATGCGGCTTATTTGATTGGATTATTGAACAGACATGATATTGATGATGTTGTTAGAATATTTACCCCACAAGGAAATACTTACAATAAGTTGCGTGAAGAGCTTGTGAGTTTGGTTCGAGAGAGTCCTGAGCCTTATGAGGCTGTGCTACCCATTAATATCAAAGGCCTTTTAAGGCCATATGAAGAGCATCAGGAGGTCAGGAATTTGCGCATTCGTTTTGATGAGCCTTCGGACTCTTTGATTTATGATGATGG
>CAWUJS010000067.1:0-10148 GCA_963922705.1 uncultured Alphaproteobacteria bacterium
CAATCCAGATTGCCGCGTCAGGCCTTTGGCCTTCCTCGCAATGACGAACTGGGTTAGCTTTAGGGTTTCTTGTGATTACGCCGCTTTCGCGGGGATGATTATACAAAACAGGCTAACCCGAAAACCCCGCAAATTGCTCCCTGAAAATACGGTCGCCGAGGCTGTTACCATCATCAAATAAAAGCGTTTTGGTCACATCTGTTGCTTCTTGAATAATAACCTCACGAACATCACGCACCTCGCGCGAATCGGCGGTCACACTAACAGGGCGTTCAATCGGCTTTAATATTTCCATAGTGATTTTCTTGTCATTACGCACGAGCGCACCGGGCCAGTGGCGCGGCCTGAAGGCTGAAATCGGGGTGATTGGCAAAATATTGGCCGTCAAAGGCAATATAGGCCCGCCCGCCGAAGAATTATAAGCGGTACTGCCAACAGGTGTTGAAACCAAAACCCCATCGCAAACCAATTCTTCTAGCCGAACCACACCATTGAGTGAAATTTTGATCCGCGCAGAATTATGTGTTTCCCGCAAAATAGAAACCTCGTTAAAGGCAACGAGCTTATGCTCCTCCCCGTCTTTATCAATTGCATTCATTTCAAGCGGATGAATAGTATAGCGGTTGGCTTGCTCGATCCGTTCATGAAGGTCTTCACGCTTGTAAGAATTTAATAGAAACCCGAGCGTTCCCAGATTCATCCCGAAAATAGGCGCTTGATAATCAGCAAATTCATGCAAAGCATGAAGCATAGTCCCATCGCCGCCCAAAACGCAAATGACTTGCGCTTTTTCCGGCTCCACATGCCCGTAAAGCCCTTTTAGCTCGGTTAAAGCTTGTTGAGCGCGGGGTTTATGTTTGGCCGCATAAAAAGAGATATCCATGTTTTATGCAATCCAATGCTCGGGATCATTCAGGAAAGATTCCACGGAAAGCAATGTTTCATCATCAAAATATTTGTTGGCTTTCGCCGCTTCCAAAACATCCCACCATGTCGCAATAGCATGCAGCTTAACCCCCATTTGCTTCATATTCTTCTCGCTTTGTTTAAAAATTCCGTAATGGAACACAACAAATGTATGCAGCACTTGCGCCCCTGCATCGCGCAGCGCATCAATAAAGATTTTTTTGGAGCCGCCATCTGTTTGAAGGTCTTCAACCAGAATCACTTTCGGTTTTCCTTTTTCAGCAAGATGCCCTTCAATTTGCGCCATACGCCCATAGCCTTTCGGCTCTTTACGTACATAAATCATAGGCTTTTCAAGACGTTCAGCAATGAAGGCACCGTAAGGGATTCCCGCCGTCTCGCCGCCTGCAACGCTGTCAATGTGATCAAATCCAACTTCATCGCTGAGGATTTGCGCACCACAATCCATTAATTTTTGCCGTGCATCAGGAAAAGAAATGAGCCGTCGGCAATCAATATAGACAGGGCTTTTCCGCCCGGATTTCAAAGTAAAAGGCTCTTTCGCATTAAACAGAACAGATTCGGTTTCAATCAAGATTTTAGCCGCATCCAAAGCCATTTCTTTGCGCGTAAGCGATGTAAATCTCTTTTTATCGCCGTCTTCAATCAGCGCGACCAGCTCACTCATTTGCGAATCGGTCACGGCCAGAATTTTTGAAATACTTTCTGTCGAAGGCCAGCGGAGCTTTCCATCCGGGCTAACGCGCTTGCTTTTGTTAAAGGAAGTTGGGTCAAGCCCTGCAAGCCGTGCAAGACCGGACGGGGAGTAGCCATGCGCCTTGGCAAAGCGTTCAATCGCTATCCAGATATCATCGTGAGTCAACATAGTAGAATAGTCCCATCAACCCATGAAAAGGTAAATAGGAAAATTATCCTATTTTTATCTTGACAACGGATAAAGTTTATATCATATATAGGAACATAAAGTGAACATTTGTTTTTAAAACAATACAAAAAAGAAGAAGGGATCGCACCAATGAATCACGAAATATATTGCTCACAAACACAAACAGGGGATTTAGACTTTGCAGTACCCGGTGCAACGTCCTTTGAAAATGCCGAAGAAGCTTTGTTCTGGTTTATCGCCGCGCAGGATGCAAAAAATGATGGGGCTAAATTTGTCGCAGGTGCCGGGCTGTATAAACGCCCTTGTGAGCCTGTTGATATTTTAAAGGTTTTGGATCGCCTCTATAGAAACCGCCGTTTGCAACGCGATCATTTGCTGGTTCTGCGTCATTATGGGCGTCGTCATATGGCACCAGACCGTTTTCGTCCAAGAGAGCAGCGTGCTTATCATTTATGGCGCGAAGCGCTGGATATGATTGAAGATGTCCTCATCGCAAAGGGCATTGTCAGGCGATCCAGCAAATTTGATATGCCAGCCTATATTTGTGAGCAGGAAAATGCGTCACGCGGGGTGATTGGGTGATGGAATTCAGGAACACAAAACTCTTTAACGTCATCCCCGCGTCCACACGCCAGTGTGGATTGAACAGCGGAAATCGAAAAAGCGAGCCGTGGGAATCGGCTCGCAAACGAAATGACATGAAGATTAAAGCATGGGTCGTCTTTTCCGGACAAACAGACTTGCCGTGGCTGAGAATCCTCAAAAAAGGATATCGCCATTGTTATATTCTGCTGGATGATGGAAAGCATTGGATCACCGTTGATCCTCTCTCCAACTATACGGATATCAGCGTGCATGACATGCCTTTGAATTTTAATCTTTCGCTATGGATGAAAAATCGTGGGCATATGATTGTCCCCGCCACAATTGAGCATCGCGACAAACAAGCCCCCTGGATGCCTTTTTCCTGTGTCGAGGCGGTTAAACGCATTCTGGGCATTCATAACGCATTCATTTTTACGCCATGGCAGCTTTACCGCTATTTGCAAAAATATCGGCAAAAAGACAGGCAAAAAGAGTTGGCGGAAAAATCTTGTAAACAATCAATTAAAGGAGACTTCGCATGGGAAGCTTAACATCCGGGCCAAAATTGCCCGCCCCACAGCCGCAACAGGTATTTGTCCCGCAGCCCAGCAGTGCACCATCAACGCCTGCACCTGCACAAACACCTTCAGAAACTGCACAAGAAGCGCAGCAGGAAACCGATACTGAAATTCGTCGTCAGAATTTATTAGGGCGCGAACGCAGCCGTTTCGGAACCGTACAAACCAGTTTCAGAGGGCTATTGGGGCTGGCTGAAAATGCACCGCAACGCAAAACCCTGTTAGGAGAATAAGATGAACAACGCTATAACATCAGATAATCAAGATGCGGTTCAGGATAAGCTCGCTTTTATCCTGAAACGCTTTGAAGCCGCGCATAATAAACGCAAAAACTGGGAAAGCCTGTGGGAGGAATGCTATGATTATGCGCTTCCGCAGCGCGGCGGGTTTACCAATGCGCCCATCAGCGGACAAAGCCGCACCACCGATATTTATGATGCCACCGCTATGGATGCCGCAGATCAGCTCGCTTCCAGCATCTTGGGTAATCTGACCCCAACATGGTCACAATGGTTTGGCCTGAAACCGGGGCATGCGTTGAGCGATGAAGAAGCCAGCCGCCTTGCGCCATTATTAGAGCAAGCCGCAAAAACCATTCAGGGTCATTTTGATCGCTCTAATTTTGCTGTTGAAATCCATCAATGCTACCTTGATCTGGTTGTTGGCGGCACAGCAAGCCTCTCATTCGAAGAAACAGATCCGGGGAGTTTTTCCGCATTCCATTTCGCAGCAACACCGCTAACCCATCTTGTATTAGAAGAGGGAGAAAAGGGGTATCTCGATAATGCCTTTCGCCAGCTTATGCTGACGCAGGAACAAATCACAGCGCGGTATCCCGATGCTGTGATGCCGCATGATGTGATCAAACGTGCTGCACAAAATCCGCAGGAACGTTTTAAAATTCTGGAATCGGTTCTTCCGCAAGGGTTGATCTATGAATATCATGCTATTCTCATGGAAGAAGCAGATCAGCCTTTGCTTTTATCCTCCGGCGCGTTTGCGCAAAATCCCGTGATATCCTTTCGCTGGCTCAAATCCCCCGGTGAGATTTATGGTAGATCCCCTGTGATGAAGGCTTTGCCGGATATCAAAACCGCCAATAAAGTGGTTGAGCTGATCCTTAAAAATGCATCAATCGCAGTAACGGGCATCTGGCAGGCTGATGATGATGGGGTGATGAACCCGGCTAATATTCAGCTCACACCGGGGAGTATTATTCCCAAAGCGATTGGCTCCAAAGGCTTACAAGCCCTTGATATGCCGGGGCGTTTTGATGTCTCGCAACTGGTGCTGGAAAGCTTGCAATCGCGTATTCGTCATGCGCTGCTGGCGGATCGTTTGCTGCCTGCAAATGCGCCCAAAAGAACCGCCACCGAAATACTTGAGCGTAGCGCAGAAATGGCGCTCATTCTGGGTGCAACATATGGAAGGCTGCAATCCGAGCTTTTAACACCGCTGATCAAACGCGCTTTTTCCATCCTGAAGCGGCGCGGTGAGATACCCGATATTGATCTTGATGGGCGTTTTGTTGTGATCGATTACCGCTCGCCTTTGGCCACTAATCAGGGGCAGAAAAATGTCCAGAACACATTGAGCTGGATTTCATCTGTCCTGTCTATGGGGCCGGAAGCATCGGCATCAATCAACCTTCCTGAAGTCGCGCGTTATTTGGGGGATGCGATGGGTGTTCCTGCTGATTTGATCCGGCAGGATAGCGCGCAACTTGATTTGGGCAATATTGCACAAACGCTTCAAACACTCGAACAAACCATAAACCAAGAAGGAGAAACAGCATGATAGATGACATTCTTGATTATCTAAAACCAAAGGAGACACTGCCGATGAGCGCAGCAGAAAAAGGCTTAACTTATGCCGTTCCTGAACCCGGAAAAGTTGAAATGCGCGAGATCGAAAAAGCTTTTGCACGCCTTTTTTCAACGGATGACGGGCAAAAAGTTCTGGCGCATTTGCAAGTGCTGACATTTCAGCGCGCATTAGGGCCGGGCGTTGCTGATGAACAGCTTCGCTATATCGAAGGCCAGCGCTCTATGGTGGCGACTATTTTGCGTCTCATCGATCGCGGCAAAAAACCGCAATAATTTTTATCAAATTTTTTAAAACACCTAATTAAGGAGAAAACAAAATGACTAACCTTTTAATCGAAGATATTGACCCGGATATGCTGCACAAAATCATGCCGGAGAAATTTAAAAATCCGGAGACAGGTGCAATCCGCCTCGAAGCACTCATCAATTCATATGGCGAGTTAGAGCGAAAAATGTCCGAAAAGCCAATGCATACAGCGCCATCATCCTATCATGAATATAAAGTTAAATGCGATCACGGCATGTTCGGATCGGATGAGATGGTCAATCAACGCCTTCATTCTAAAGGCATGAGTGAAGAACAGGTGCAGGAAGTCTATGACCTTGCTGCGGAAAAATTAATGCCACTCGTCAAGCAAATTGCCATCGATTTTTCTGCTGATCGCGAAGTTGAAAAGCTGATTAATCATTTTGGCGGGACAGATCAATGGAAACAGGTCTCGCATCAGCTATTATCTTTTGGGCAAAGAAATCTGCCAGCCGATGTACTTGAAAATCTCGCAAGCTCTTTCGAAGGTGTTCTTGCGCTCCACCGCATGATGAAATCAGAAGAGCCGAGAATGAAAAAGGATTCAGCCAATCCCTCTGATCACAATGCGGAGGATATCCAATCCATGATGCGCGACCCCAGATACTGGCGCGATAAAGATCCCGCTTTTGTGCGTCAAGTCACCGAAGGGTTTCAAAAAATCTATGGTGAATAGAATATAAATTATCTTTTAAACAAGCTGACTTTCTGCAAAGCGTGAAGAGACATAGTCGTCTACAACGCTTTGCAGCCCTTTACGAAAATTATTCGTTAATGGTGCAAATTCAAAAGCAACGCGATGCGTTGTTTTGCGAACAACACGTGCCTTATGTGACAAGCCGAGAACGTGACTGCTAAGTTTAAATTTAATCGTCATATAAACTGTATCATTAACACCAAACTCGCGTGCATCGCCGTTAATCGCAATGCCGCCCATTGACCAGTTTTCAACCGGGTAAATTTGCCCATCAATGATTGCAACAGAGCTATCGCATGATCGCCGTGAGAAACGCCTGCGCGTCGCAAAATTTTGATTATTATTGTTAGCCTTTAATTTTTTAAAAAATTTGCCGAACATCGTGATCCCCTGAACATCTATGGTAGATTTATATTTTTTTATGCATTCTACAAGGTAACATTAATTTAATGCAAATTGTTGAAAAAAAAAGCTTGATTTAATAGGAATTATTTCCTATTATAAAATCATCAACACCACAATTGTATCTTTAGTAAACAGAGAACGCATGGCGCCTGTTTGCTCCCGTTAAAAGCCGTTTTAAACGATAACTCAATTTTGAGGGCCGGGCCTCATGAAATCTCTATCCAACTCTCAACAAAAGGTATACAGAATATGTCTACGACAATAGATCAGGCCTTTATCAAGCAATTCGAACGCGAAGTGCATGAGGCCTACCAACGACAAGGTTCTAAATTACGGAACACTGTTCGTACAATTTCAAACGTGAATGGCTCATCCGCCGTCTTCCAGAAAATCGGCAAGGGAACAGCTTCGACCAAATCAACCCACGGTATGGTTCCGGTCATGAATCTTGATCACTCCAATATCGAAGTGGTCTTGAATGATTATTATGCCGGTGACTGGATTGATCGCCTTGATGAGCTGAAAATCAATATTGATGAGCGTCAGGTCATTGCCAATGCCGGTGCGAATGCGCTGGGGCGTAAAACGGACGAGCTGATCATTGATGGGCTTGCAACGGCTTCCGCCAATACAATCGCAGATGGTAATATTGGCCTCACCAAGGATAAAATCCTCAATGCATTCGAAACCTTCGGTGAAAAAGACGTGCCCGATGACGGGCAGCGTTTTTGTATCGTTGGCTGGAAACAATGGAGCGAGCTTTTGTCGATTGACGAATTCGTTAATGCAGATTACATCGGTGCCGAAGCCCTTCCATTTGCCTCTATCACGCAGGCCAAAATGTTCCTTGGTACAATCTTTATCCCGCATTCCGGTCTTCCGATTGATGCTAATGATATCCGCTCATGTTTCTGGTATCACAAAACGGCTGTTGGTCATGCTGCGGCAAGCGATGTTGAAACAGACATTAGCTGGCACGGTGACCGCGCAGCACATTTTGTGAATAACATGATGAGCCAGGGTGCAGGCCTGATCGATGAAAACGGAATCATCACAATCAATTGTGACGAGACACCGGATTAAAGAATCTTGGAATCTCCGAATCGTAGAATCTCAGACATTAAGAGCATTCTGAGATTCTGATTATCTCAGATTCGGAGATTCTTTTACCCATGAAACCAATAACAAAATGGAGGCCCTTATGGCTTTTACAGCAACCGATTTGAGCGTACTCGCCTACGCCAATAACTTTACCCTGTGGCACTATGTCACAATTGATGCAGATGTGACTGTAGCTAACTATTTCGATAGTGCTGCGGGCATGCTGCGCGTTAATGATCTAATTATTGCGAATGTCGATACCGATGGAACGCCTGCGACAACTTTCTATGTTGTCACAGCCAATGACGGCAGCACTGTAACGATTGCGGCCTATTAGGCTGCTTATAGTGCAGACGGCTTGAGCCCTTTCTCTCATGCTCGCCTCATAAAGCCGTCACGGTGCACGATTCCATCCGTACGACCCACCAGGATGCAGCCTTGCCGCTTTCCCTTATGCCTTTCCTCTTCCGGGCATCCCGCGCAAGGCTGCATCCATTTTTTGTTACAAGGATAGGTAAATCTTTTAAAAGCGAATGACCAATCGTCATTGCACGGCTCGTTCGTGTCATCCAAATCGATAGATCACAAGCATAAAGCTTGTGATGACGGTAGTTTGGACGTGATCCAGAGTATACCCTGGCAGTGATATACAGGCTGATCAAAAGGCCAATAAATATGGACGCGAGGCGGCAAGATCTGATAACTTCTCATCAGCGCGAGAAGCGTGTGCAATTTATAGGCCTGACGATTTGGATGAAAAATATTAAAGATTCAAAGTTTCTAAAAAAGTGCAAAAAGCCATTTTTATGGATTATTTGCTGGATTTACGGCTTTTACATTCTTTTCTTTGCGATTCCTGATTTTATCACATACGCGCTGAATGATTTTCATATAGACTCTATAGACATGGAAATATGCATGGATCATGGTGGGTATTGGGATGACGATTTACGCGAATGTGAATACGCTCCCGAGGGAACATTATCGTACCCATATGCATGTTTAGAAGCGGGGCTAAAATGGAGAAAAGGTGTGGGATGTTTGTACACTAAAGACTATGCTGCCCAATTCCCGGAGATAGAGCCTTATGAAGACTGAAGCGCAAAGGCTGCTCTTGCAAGACAGATTTTAATGTTCTATTTTTGTGCTCATGTGCGAATCCAAAAAACAAATGCTCTATCTTTCTATCCATGGTCACAATCAGCAGCCATATATCCGGTTTGAAATTGAACCGTATTATGCACGTCTTAAAAGGAGGATTGATACGGAACAAGATATTGACATGTTTGATAATCGTATCTTGTTACGTGATACGGAGCTCAAGGAAAGATTAGGTCTATGGTTAATTTTGTGTCTACTGGTTCAATATAAATTTCCTGATCGTAAAGATCGTAGCTGGTCTTGCGTTGTATATCCTCATTTTCGCGGGAAACAGGCGGTTTTAAGAACTGATACTGAAACGTATCAATACATGCCTGAGCGTGAATATTGCGGTGAACTTCTCCTGGAAAGTTTGGATATGGATCTGGAAGCAGAAAATACACCCTATAAACAAACACTTGCCGAACGAGTGTTGACTTACCTTCCGATCAGTGAGGAGCTTTGTATGCAAGAAGATACTACATTGCTCAGATATCACGAAAAGTAACATCTTTTAAAACCACAATTTCAAGATATGCCGCATGTTTGGCGGGGAAACCTGAAACGCAATGGGCGCCCTTGCAAGATAGGTTTTAATGTTCTATTTTTGTACTTATGTGTGAATCCAAAAAACAAATGCTCTATCTTTCCATCCATGGTCACAATCAGCAGCCATATATCCGGTTTGAAACCGCGCTCTGTAACGAGGCGGGTGACAGAATAATGAAGGCAGAACAACATATAGAAGTATTTGATAAATATAAATTATTAAAAGATAAAGACTTTATAGAATGGCTTGGTTTTAACCTTACTATATCTAGCCTTATGCATTATGAAACCATTGATACTGAAGGTCGCAAATGGGCTTATGTTCTGTACCCTTATAACGATGGTGAACAGGCTGTTTTAAGAGTTGATACTGAGCCTTATTGCGATCAGGTTAAGCGTGCGTACTGTCACGATTTGCCTCTCAATCAGTTAAATATGGAGCTTGAAGAACGAGATGAACATTATAAGAATACCATTTCTGAGCAGGTTTTAGCGTACCTCCCGCAAAGTCAGAAACCATGCCTACAAGAAGGTGTTGAACACATAGCGCAGAACAAGATTGTAAATACTATCGAGGCAATGCATTCCAGAACCGGTGAAAAGGTTATGGCTTATGCCTATGAGGCAGAAGAAAATCCTGATGATATTCATTATACATCCCGTGTTGAATGTTCGCAGATATTTGACGATCATAAATACATTCACGGCGCGGACAGACCGCAAGCTTTATTGTTAGCGATCAAGTTTTTACATACAATGCTTGCTCATTATGGTTATGAGATTGCATAAATATCACCAGAAATAATTCCCTAAAAAACCAAAGGAGATCTGACATGGCACTTAGTGATATGATTTGCCGGAAAACCGGAATCACAATGGGCGCCCTTGCAAAGGTAGTGTGTATGTTCTACATTTGTGCTCATGGTTAGGTTGCAAAAACAAATGCTCTGCGTTTCAACATATAATAAGAACCGTGAATGTTATATCAGGATTGAAATCGAACCATATTTTAAAAAGAGAAATCGTCCGCCTTTTATGTTTGAACCATTCCCTTGCACAGATAGGGATATATTGTTGCGGAATACAGATTTTAAGGGGCTGACACCTGACTTTGAATAAGTTAGGAGTCAGAGATGTACGTAAAGCA
>CAWUJS010000068.1:0-9984 GCA_963922705.1 uncultured Alphaproteobacteria bacterium
TTGGAATATTCATGGAGCGTACAGGTATGGAGGGTGAATTCTTTGGTGTGGTTCTTGGGTTTTCTATCCTGTGTTTTGCATGGTCAATTGATCGCACAAAACACCGAGCCATTGCGCCTTTTTGGTACTGTTTGGGCGGGATCGGGTTTTTATGGTCACTCTTTGATCTCGTTAACGGGCACGAAATTATTGACATAACATATTTGCTTGTAGCCGTTAGCATGATGTTAATCAGCACACGCATCCATAGCCGTACGCTTTTGCTGATTTCAACTTTTGCTTTGCTTGGTTTTTTAGGATATTTCACGGAAGAATATTTTGCCGATGTAATAGGATGGCCACTTGCACTGATGCTCATGGGTTTTATGCTCATTGGTGTCAGTGCTTATGCGGTAAAGCTTGGGCGCGGGATAAAAAAAGCATAGGTGTTTTTTAGCTATGTCCAGGCCATTTGAACTCGATCCTTTATTTCGTGCCTTAACGACCCTGCCCGGGGTTGGACCGAAAAATGCAAAATATTTCGAAAAATTATTAAGCGGGCCAAAGGTTTTAGATCTTCTGCATCACCTTCCCATTGATTTTATAGACAGACGTTTTTCACCAACCATCAGCAAAGCCCCTGAAGGGCGCATTGCCACAATGGAGGTTATGGTGATCTCTCATACACCTCCCACTCGCCGAAATTTACCCTATCGCGTTAAGGTGCGCGATGATAGCGGCGTGATGAGCCTCGTCTTTTTCCATGCCAATAAGGGCTGGATTGAATCACGGCTGCCGGATCGTGAAAAAGTCGTCGTTAGCGGTAAGGTTGAATATTATCAGGGTAATCCGCAAATGGTGCATCCCGATATTGTTTCTGTTTTAGAACGCCATACTCTGGAAACAATTGAGCCAATTTATCCTTTAACCGCAGGGATTATTAATAAGGTTGTGCGAAAGGCCATGCAGGGAGCGCTTGGGTTTTTACCGCAATTACCGGAATGGCTGGATGCAGACTACAAAAATCGCAACGGGTGGGCGGATTGGCATGAAGCAATGGAGGCTATTCATAAGCCTGAAGGTTTTGATGCGCTTTTGCCGGAAAATCCGCTGCGATCGCGGCTGGCTTATGATGAACTATTAGCAAATCAGCTTACTTTAGCGCTTGTTCGCCATCGCCAAAGGCGCATTCATGGCAGAAGCTATCACGGTGATGAACGTTTGCGTACGAAGCTGCGGGAGATTTTGCCATTTGCCTTAACAGGTGCGCAGGAACGCAGCCTGCATGATATTGACCAGGATATGGCAGAGCCTGCGAAAATGCTAAGGCTCCTGCAAGGCGATGTTGGCGCGGGGAAAACTGTGGTTGCAGCGATGGCAATGCTGAACGCCGTTGAAACCGGGGCACAAGCCGCGATTATGGCACCAACTGAGATTTTAGCCCGCCAGCATGAGGAAACTTTGCGCCCATGGCTGGAGGCTTGCGGGGTGCGGTTTGTGACTTTAACCGGGCGTGATAAAGGGGCAGCGCGTGAAACGCTATTGCAGCAAATCCGCAATGGCGCAGCGCAAATTGTTATTGGAACGCATGCGATTTTTCAAGATAGTGTTGCATTTGATGATTTGGGCTTGGCAGTGATTGATGAGCAGCATCGCTTTGGCGTGCATCAACGCCTGCAATTATCAAGCAAGGGGAAAGGCACGGATGTTCTTGTAATGACAGCAACCCCTATTCCCCGTACGCTGACGCTAACGGCTTATGGCGATATGGATGTTTCCAGGCTTGATGAAAAGCCGGCAGGTCGTAAACCCGTTGAAACGCTCTTGATCTCCAATGATAAGATGGATGACATGGTCGATGGGCTGGCGCGCAAAATCAAGGATGGAGCGCGGGTTTACTGGGTGTGCCCTTTGGTTGAAGAATCCGAAGTTCTGGATTTAGCCGCCGCGGAAGAACGCTATGATATTCTGAAACATCGTTTTGGCAAGGTTGGCCTTGTGCATGGGCGAATGAAACCTGCTGACAAAGATGAAGTCATGCAGCGCTTTGCAGCAGGTGAGCTGAATATGCTTGTGGCGACAACCGTGATTGAGGTCGGCGTGAATGTCCCAGAGGCCACGATTATGGTCATTGAACATGCCGAGCGCTTTGGCCTCTCGCAACTCCATCAATTGCGCGGGCGTGTCGGGCGCGGCGACGATCAGAGCTATTGTTTCCTGCTTTATTCCGGGCCTTTGGGGGAGACGGCAAAAGAACGATTGTCGATTATGCGGGAAACCGAGGACGGATTTTTAATTGCAGAAAAAGATTTAGAGCTGCGCGGTGGCGGCGATATTTTAGGCGTGAAACAAAGCGGCTTGCCGCGTTTTAAGCTTGCCGACTTAACTGTTCATGCCGAATTACTAGCAGCAGCGCGCGATGATGCGCGGCTGATTATCGAGCGAGATCCAGAGCTTGAAGGAGAGCGCGGCAAAGCGCTTAAAACCTTGCTCTATCTCTTTGAACGTGATCAGGCGATTCAGTATCTCAGGAGTGGGTGAGAATAAAGTTTTCTATATACAGTTTGAAGATACTTATCGAACCGCCCCAACCTCTTGTCTTTTCTCAATTTTACAAGGGTCGAACGATAATATGTTAGGTATGGCGCACTTAGAAGATGATACTTCGAACGCGCTTTTCGACACATTAGCCAACTGGGAAACCCTTTTACAAGACATTTATGATGAGATTCCAGGATCACAGGCAACTATCAACGTATTCGCAAACTCAACGAACAGGAAACAGTGCAATGCAAAACCCGTGACCGCGCCGAAAAACAAGCCCTCATCAACAAACAACTTACCGAACGACAAAAGCTCCAGCGCCATGCTCAAACCATCCGCGCAAAGCACCAGACCATCAGCCGTGACCTCCGCCAAGACATTGCAAAATATCAGGATATGGGGGAATTGGGGTTACAGCACGCTCAATCCCACGAACAAGAATATGGCATGAAGATGTGAGTTTTAAGACGCGTGCTTTTCCGTCATTTTTTGCGCAAGCTCAAGAACGCTCACCACCATAACGCCTTCAACGGCCTTACCGTACAGATGACCAAAATCCCTTTTATCACCTGTCACAAGATAGCTGCATTTTGCAGCGATTGCCGCCCCTAAAATAGGTTTATCCTTATCGGGTAATCCGGCATCCAGCGCAAGCGGCGCTTCGGGAACGCACTCGACAAACGAAAGCAGCACCTTAAATTTATCCTGCCAGTCAGGACGTTTCACCCTAATATTGCGCTCCGCTTCCGCCAAAGCATATTTGCTGGTCACAAGCTTTTCCTTGCCGTTCAGCCAGATCAAAAGACGGTGTAAATGGCTGTTTGCATTGCTGCCTGAAAACAGAATGTTGGCATCAAGAAATATGGACAAAGCTTACACTCCGTGTTTATCAAGGTGCTTGCCTAAAGCTTCATCATCCTGAGAAAATTCCGCGATACGCTCTTCCGTGTACATCTCAAGCGGCACGATAGCGGCAGGACGCAAAACAATCTCCCCCGCATCCGTCATTTCCACGATAAGCTGCTGTTTCCCTTGCAACCCAAGGGATTTACGGATATTGGCAGGAAGGGTTAATGTCCCGCGCTCTGTCAAAAATGTAGTTTCCTGTATCATATTTCCATGATAACAGAATTTCCTCATTTCTGCAACAATGAAATTCCGCGCTTATTTTGAGCCGAATACTCAAAAACATAGCACTCTTCTTTCTAAATCAAAAAGGGGGTGCACCTGCAACCCTTGGAAAGCCAAGAAAAACGGGGTGTGCAAACTTCAAGAAAAATCGACAAGGTTGGTGCGGGCGCAAGATACTGAGCCACGGCCTTGTCTATTTTTCTTGAAGTGCGCTGAGGGCGCGTAGCCCTAAGGAATTGAAATTAAAAGATGTAATGATTTTTTGAGGTGATAACAACAAGGTTTTCGCCTTGTTATAACCGCATAATCAAGGTAGTATTCATCCTTATGAAATATTAACTGAACAGAATTGAAGAAGATTGCGTTTTAAGGATATACAGAAATACAAAGTTGGCGACCTTTTGCTGGATGAAGATAATTACAGATTCATGGCTGCTAAGGATCAAGCTGCTTGCGTTCAAAAAATCTTTGCCAAAAGTCCCGCTAATTTTAAAAATATGATGACGAGCATTGCCGAAGATGATCTTGGCGAGCTTCTTTTGGTTTATCAGCATAAAGGTAAGAATATAGTTTTGGATGGAAACAGACGGCTGGCTGCACTTAAGGCTCTAAGTGAGCCTGAAAAATTTGCGCCATCTGACACAATGAAAAAACATGCTGAAACTTTGCTTGCTGAACACGATTTAGATTTTTCTGATATTCAGGCTCAGGTTTCAAACAATAAACAACTAATCTATAAGACCGTATATGAACGTCATGCAGCCGGACAAGGAAAATCGCGTATAGACTGGACAGCCTATAGCGCAGCAAGATTTAGGTACGATCAACAAACAGAAGGAGGCAAAGACTGGTATGCAATGGCCGTCCTTTTAGAAACGGAAAGAAAATATCCTGTCTGGGCGGATTTCATTGACTCAAAGGATTATTCGCATGAGGTATTTCGCAGAATATTTAAATCAGCTTTAGATAAAGGCGTTATTTCACGCGCCATTTTCTCTGATCGAAACCAGCGGATAAAAACAAGCGTCAGCAAAAAATTATTGAATGATGCTATCGAGAAAACAAACCGCTTTTTAGAGACTATGAAAGCCAAAGATTTCAGCTTGTCCCGTAATGGGAAATATGCTGACAAAACTGCGGTTGATGAATATATGGAGGGCTTTGAGCTGTCTCCTGATAATGTCCGTACCAAGCCGCCTGAAGGAAACCCTTCAGGAACACCCAGTGATGACGCACCACCGCATACTGGCAGTAAAGATACTTCTACAAGTGGCGTACCGACAACAAGTGACGATGGGGATGCTACTGACAGCGAAGCAGAAGATACAGATACGCCCTCTACTTCTGCAGGTGGCTCCCCGCAAAAAGATAAGCAAGGTTATGGTATCGACACATCGGACGAAATCCTAAAAAGGTTGGAGGCATTGAAGTCTCGAAAACTCATAGGTCTATATAAATCCTTATGCGTGGTATCTTTGGCAAGACACCCGCAGTTGCTTTATACAGGTGCTTGGAGTTTCTTCGAGTCTCTATGTACGCTCATGGGCAAGTCAGAGACCACATCATTTGAAAGCTATCTTGGCTCACAAATGAACAACATGAGTTACACCCGAGCGCAAAAGAAGGATTTTTCTAAGCCTGTAAAGGATATTTCTGATACCGGAAACCTCAACAAACATTCAGGTACGTATCACTCTACAAGTGCATATCAACTTAGAGAAGACTTTAACACTTTAGAGCCATTTATATGTGCTTTGCTTGACGCTCTAATATCCAATAAAAAGAAGGCTGCGGCATAGCATATGACACAGAAAAGCCAGTATTATTCCCCTCTACGATACCCTGGCGGTAAAGGTAAGTTGTTTCAATTTGTAAAAGATCTAATTGTTCATAATGGCCTTGATGGAGGATCTTACAGTGAACCTTATGCAGGAGGCGCGAGCATAGCCCTCGGGCTTTTGATTGAAGACTATGTATCAGAAATTTATATCAATGACTTTGATAAATCTATTTACAGTTTTTGGTGCGCTATATTGCGTAAGCCTGATGAGTTTATAAGACGCATATGGGACACACCAGTTACTACGGATGAATGGCGGAAACAAAAAGACATACAAGCCAACAAAAATGATTACGATTATCTCGATCTAGGTTTTTCAACATTTTTTCTAAACAGGACAAATAGATCAGGCGTTCTTAAAGCTGGAGTAATTGGCGGCAACGACCAGACAGGTAATTACAAAATCGATGCTCGCTACAATAAAGAAGAATTAGTCAGGCGAATAAATACCATAGCCAATCATGCTGGAAGCATAAAAATATACCGACAAGACGCATTAAAATTCATTACTCACACAATACCTAAAAAAGAAACCAAAGGATTAGTTTTTCTTGATCCGCCATACTATGCCCAAGGGAAAAAGCTTTATACCAGTTTTTACGACCATAACGACCATGTGAAAGTTGCAGATGCAATAAAAAAGAGCCCTCTTAAGCATTGGATTGTAACGTATGATAATGCAGAGGCAATAAATGAAATATACGATCTGAAAAATAAGGTAGTTTATAATTTGAGATACAGTGTCTCTCATTCCAGCCCTAAAGGATCAGAGGTTCTTTTTTACAGTAAGCACATTAAGCTACCGCATGAACAAATTTCTAAATAAGATTTAGTCATAACAGCATCTTCATTCTTAAACGTTTCACAAAAATAGTAAAAACAGAATCCTGATAATTTTTTATGCGCATCCAATCTGCACAAGGTTGGTCTTGATGAAATCATCATGGGGTTTTTGGGGGTAGCAGGAACGCTCCCCTGAATGGGATTGAACACCCACGCGTTCATGCATGGGTTCGGTGCAGGTGGGAGAGGCACTTCTCCCAAGTCCTGTGAGTGATAAAACGGCGATACGTTTTGATGGTGAGGTAAAGTTTGGGACGGATTATTGTCCCCGAAACCTCACCATCAAGCCGGAGGGATGCAACGGGAACGCGCAGCGGGTTCCCTTGCCAAGCGTTTTGGACGTAGTACAAAACACAGCTTGCGGGTCGCCATAAAACCTGAAACTGTCACAAAAACCAAAAGCGGGAGTAAATTAAGCCACAGGATACGACAATGACAATCCCGTAAAAATGCCATAAAGTAACCGCCGATGATGAAAGAAAATTTGAAGAAACAAGAGCCAACCAACTTTGATCTGACCTGTTGGTACATCAATGCCCGACGGGTGATCGAACTTGTCGGCGCTCATAATGTTGCCGATGATCTTAAACCAATAAACGCTTTAAGTGACATTGATGATGCAATGCGGCAATCCATGGCACTTTCAGTTCTGAAAAATCAAATTACGGAATGGATACAGGCCAGTAATCCACCAACACTGGGGCAACTGATTTGCAGTGGAAATTTTAAGCCAAACACACTCTTCACACATTTTACAAATTACTACTGCAAAGGACTGTCACAAGTCTCCGAAGCCTTACATAAAAACAAACCCAATATCCCTATGGCTGAAATTTACGCCAAACTGGATGAACTGGGGCAAAAGCGTAAAATTCACTTTAGATACCATCATGAACATCTGACTTCTGCTTCCGCATGGTGCAATCTATCCGGTCAAAAACAACTCCTTGTTCTCGGCATGGCCACCGATATTCAGAAAGACCGCATAGAGGCCATTCCATGGATCATCGCCAATCCACTTCCTGATCTTTTCCGGTCATGCAGCATCATTGGAAAACATTTGCAAAGAAGGCTGGAAATTCATCCAGATAGCATTGATAACTTCTCACGCGTCAGAGACATTCCGCAACCGCGAAGTAAAAAGGTGTTAGAACAATTGCGCGATATTCCTGAAAACGATGTAAAACAAGCGTTTGCCGAAATTCTCAGCGAACAAACCGTTCTAAAAGATTGGGGCGGCGAACGGTCTGATCTGTTCACGACCCACATCAAATTAAACAATGAGCGCATATCAACAGCTATCGCATTTAAAGGGCCAGCAAAATTTCATCCCATGACGGTGGCCGATCTGGGCAAAAACGGCGATCAGATTGACAGACTTTTCACAGAACCTGCTGATCTTCTCATTCTTCAACACTGTCATGAAATTATGCCGCCAGTGCGCAACATGATGCGCGCCTACGCCCAACAAATGGGAAATCCAAGGCTTTGCTGCATAATTAACGGTTATGATACATGGCGCATCTTAAAAGCATATGGCAAGTGTGGTATTGCCTGAACAAAAAAACAGCCCTGCCGAAACAGGACTGTTGGGAAAGCTATGATATAAGCTTCAATACTCCTCCGCCATCATGATGGTCAGAACGCGGACGGTCTTAGAAATGTCGGCGGGGTCATCGCTGCCGAATTTCAGATCAGGATCGTAATAATCAATCTTCCAGAAAATCTTGATGCTGTTATGATTGAAGCTGCCGAAATCATGTTCGCCGTAGGGATCATTATCTTCGGTGAAATCATCATAATTTCGCACTTTGGCAGCGATGATGATCTGGTCTTCCGGTGTGAGTGCCATAATCCCGCGTGTCATGTAAATCTGGCATGGCACTTCGGGTTTGCCAAAGATCGGGATCATGATGTATTGACGGCATTGATCGTTTAATTTTGCGATGGTTGATAAGTCAGACATTGTAAAATCTCCATTGATTAAAGTTGCGATAAAGGGCAATGCCCGCCTTATGCGGCGGGCAAAGCGTCTTGTTCGGAATTTTTGAAATCGCGGTAGCCGTATTTACGGGCGAGATCGTAGAGACTGCCTTGGCTGCTGTAACTGCGCCGCCAGCTTTTTGGCTTGTAGTACCAGCATTTGCGCTTCGGATGCCAGATCAGATCGGCATCTTTCAGGGCTATACGGAACGGTTTCGTATCGCCTGTCACCCATATCCAGTAGCCGATTAAAATGACCTCAAGCTGTTTGAGTTTAAGGAGTTCGCTCAGCTTATCCATCAATTCCTGCTCTATATCGGCTTTGTAATTATAGGCGCGCTCATCGGCGATTTGTCCGTTACAGGCTTTGAGCGCATCATGATATTGCCCATTGATGGTTTTCATCGTTTCCGCATCACCGCCCAGATCAGGGTGATATTGTTTGGCAAGATCGCGATAGCGGATTTTGATCTCCTCGACTGTTTTTAAATTTTCAAAATAAAATGTGTTTGTCATGGCCTAAGCCCTCCTTTTCTTTGGTGTTGATGGAGCGTAAAAAGGCGGGCTGCATCAGGATCAAAAGCCATAGCCCACACGTTTATGCGGGCAGCGCTATTGCTTTTGATCCGTAGCCTGCCAGCCTCCATCATCCAAACACGAAGAAAAGAGGGATTCGGGCGTGAGAGATCAGACACCTGCGATTTGAATTAGAACAGCCGTAGAAATATCCGTACTCTGCGGTTTTCCTTATCCGCCCGAATGTGGGAGCAAGATGCGTTAGCGTGAAAGAAACCTATTAAAAGAGGAGTTTTTCATGAACGCACTTACAAAACAAAGGGACGAACCGATCAGCATGCCACCTGATTTGGATCATGGCTTTTTTGCAAGTCTGATGGTCGAACCCGATCAAGAACAAGCAGTGCAGATGGTCAAAGATCAAGCTGGCTTGAGCTATGACATGCTATACGGAGCCGAGATCACGCAACTTGAAATCGAAGTTAAAGAAACACAGGAAATCTATGAGCGGTCCAGACAAGTTTTGGCAGAACTGGAAGAACAGAAATCATCGACAAATCCCAAAATTCGAACGTCAAAACTCCGCGAACAAAAAGCGCAAACCATTCAAAGCCCGTTCCGTTTTGTGGTCTGGATAAAAGATTTTATCATTCTGTTTTTCGCACTGTTACTCGGAATCACCGTTGTCGGCATGGGCGCGACCAATGTCTACGCCATTATCATGGCATCGGGAACGCCTGTATTTTTGGACGCACCCTATCTTGCCATGATGCTGTCCGGCCTGCTGCCGATTGGCAGTGTGGCGCTCAAATTTTTCAGCAATATGCTTAGCGATAAAGCCAAAAAACGCTATACGCTGCTTCTTTTTGGCGCAACAGCAATATCGCTTTTAAGCTGGGTCATTTTATTCGGTCTGACATTCGGATCAGCCGCCAGTGAATTTGACTGGGATTCTCTGGATAGCGGCGCAAGCGATGCGGGCAAAGGTACGGCCTTTACCGTTGTTCAATTGCTGGCGGAAATGCTGGTCGGGGCAACGCTGTTTCAGATTGCAGGCGATATCTTGGCAAGCTATGCCCCAATGAGTTTGGATTACAATCCTGTCTATGTGGAACTGGGAAAAGCCATTGAAACTCTTGAGCCGCAAA
>CAWUJS010000069.1:0-9908 GCA_963922705.1 uncultured Alphaproteobacteria bacterium
TTCGCAATGACGGATAACAGGAGAATGTCATTGCGAGGAAGGCCAAAGGCCTGACACGGCAATCTGGATTGATTCACTACGTTCGCAATGACAA
Organism: uncultured Alphaproteobacteria bacterium; assembly: GCA_963922705.1. GTDB lineage: Bacteria > Pseudomonadota > Alphaproteobacteria > Micavibrionales > Micavibrionaceae > TMED27. The sequence continues at coordinate 95 of CAWUJS010000069.1, forward strand.
CAGCGTCATTGCGAGGAAGCCGCAGGTTTAGTCACCATTTACTGGGGATTAGAGTATTTTCCTTACTTATTATTTACAATTTTATGATAACTTGAAATATTACAGTATGTAATACTATCGTAGGATACGAGTTGTTATGGTGCGTGAAATTGTTATCAGTTCTTCTATGCGCGAGACGGTTAATGCCATTAATCGTACGCAACGTGCATTTGATAACACATCCTTAAAACTTGCTACCGGGCTACGCGTTAATAGAGCCCTGGATGCACCAAACAACTTTTTCACAGCAAGATCGCTCAATGTACGTGCAAGCGATTTAGGCCGCCTGCTTGATGGCATAGGACAGAGTGTAAGAGTTGTTGAACAAGCTTTGACAGGCGTCGAAACCGTTGAGCGCCTCCTGAATCAAGCCGAATCCATTGCACAAGAATCGCTCACTGCTATTCAATCCGGCACTACGGATCCCGCAATTTTTGAACAAGGGGTCGATGTAAGCCCCGCTCCCCTTAATGAGCAAATTGCACTGAGTGATCCGGATTTTTATTATCGTTTAAATAGCATAACAGATAACACAGGCTTTCAAACAGCCGGCGGTGTCGCAACCCTTGACAATGGCGCCTCTTTTGGTGGAGGGGCACTATACGCAAACGGAACAGGCAATGATAGCGTACAATTTGATGGCATCAATGATCGGATCAGGGTTAGCGATTCTGACTTTATCAATGTGCAACCCACAACAGCCAGAACAGTTGAGCTTGCCTTTAACGCAAATGATGTGACGGGGCGTCAGGTTCTTTATGAGGAAGGAGGACAGACTAACGGTTTCAGCATATATCTGGATAATAATGTTTTATATGTTACTGGTGAGGATGACGATGGAGCACAACGATGGTTTGACGCTGACATCAATAGCGCAGATATAGGCATTAATATTGTTGCCGGGCAAACCTATCACGCAGCTTTTGTCTATGATGCTGCAAGCAATAGTTTCAGCGGGTATCTGGATGGTGTTTTTATGGGATCTGTTAGCACCTCCGGCGCAACTGCGTTTCCTAGTCACATAGGAAATATAGGAATTGGCGGCATTGCCCAACATGTTCAGTTTCACGATGGCGAATCAGGACTAAACAACGGTTTTAATTTTAATGGGCGCATTTCCGATGTCGCTATTTATAATCGCGCCCTGCCAAATACCGAACTTCTCGATCACGCCCGTAGTTTAAATTCTGAAACCTCTATCGTAGTACTCAATCGTGAATTTACAACAGTCCTGGAACAAATAGACCGTGTCGTGATTGATTCTCACTACCGTGGAATTAATCTCCTGGATGGCGATGATTTAACAACAATTTTTAATGAAGATGGCACAAGCAGGCTTTTGACAGAAGGCGTTGTATTTCGCTCTCTTAATCTAGGCATCATCGACCGTGAGTTTGATACAGAAAGCAATATCCAGAATATTCTTGATACGATTCGTCCGGCGTTGCTAGAGGTGCGCGAATACGGTCGTACACTTACAAATGATTTAGCCATCATTACAACACGCCGCAACTTTACCGAACAAACAATTAATAGTTTACGCAGCGGCGCTGATGATTTAACCCTTGTTGATCAAAACAAAGAAGGCGCCTCTTTGCTAGCGAGTGGCACTCGCCTTACCCTCGCGCAAACATCCCTTGCGCTGGCTTCACAAAGTCAAGCATCAACACTTGTTTTGTTCTAATGAGGATTAAATGGGAATAAAAATGAAAAAGACCTGTTTTTTTAACAATCTCTTCATTTTTATGATATATTCTGAGAAGGTAGTGGCAAGTATTGTCACACTTGCAGGAAGCAATACAAACCTAGAAAAGGAGAAGAAAACATGTCTTCTGATGTCGTACTTACCTCAGCCCTGAGGAACAACCTACTCTCATTGCAGAATACGCAACGCTTGATCGATGATACTCAGCTTCGTCTGGCTACCGGTCTCGAAGTGAACTCTGCCTTAGATAATCCACAAAACTTCTTTGCGGCGCAAAGCCTTAACAACCGCGCAAATGACTTAAGCCGTCTATTGGATGGTATCGGACAATCTATTAGAACAATTGAAACTGCCGATGGCGGTGTTACTGCTCTTACCAGTCTTGTTGAGCAAGCCCAGTCCATTGTTAACCAGGCACGTGACGAACTCGCCGCTTCTGAAGGTGAGGCTCGTATCGTTGGTTCTGTTGACCTCAGCGACGAGGACAACCTTACAGATTTAGCAAACATTGCCAACACTGGTCTGGACTTTAGAATCATAACAACTGACGCATCAGGCACACAAATCACGGAAGAGATTGCCTTAAACGATGGAGACACAGGTTTCGATCTTGCAGCCCGTATCACAAATCAGTTCGCTGATAACCAAAATGGTGAGATTACCGCAAACCTTACAGATGAAGGTTTTCTATCGATCCAAAGCTCTGATGGAAGAAGCTTTCGTATTGTTGATGGTGATGTTGCCGGTCCCGGTGCAACGCCAGTAACATTGGCTGGTTTCACCGATCTCGGTCTCGGTAACTTCTTCGAAGACGAGACACGTGCTGGTGTTGCCCTTGCATCTACAACTGTTGTCGCAGGCAATACAGCAACATCGATTTCACTCTTCGAATCAACAGGTAACCTGGTTGAGGCTGGTGATGCGTTGACTGGCGCCTACACTGATGCTGACGGTACGACTGTATTTTCCGGCTTTGAAGCCACGGATACGATTAACATCACATTGGATATCGACGGTACGGCGACTGCGCCGGCAGCTGTATTTACCATTGCAGCAGGCGACACGTTCCAGGATCTCGTTGATTACATCAATCAGGATGCCAATATCGGTGACTTTGTTGAAGCAAGTTTCGATAGCTCAACTGGTCAGCTGAGCATCACATCATTGGACGACTCTGTCAGGAACGTTGAACTTTCTCTAGCGGATGTTGCCGGTACAGCCAACGTCTTTAATATCGGCCTTGGTGACACAACAGGAAACCTTGACCCTATTACAGTCGCTGGTACCACAACACAGGAAGTTGTCTTTGCCTTCAACAATTCCACCGAAACACTTGATGCACTCGCTGGTGACTACAACTCACTGCGTGAGCAAATTGACCGTCTGGTTGTTGATGCGCAATATCGTGGTATCAATCTTTTGAATGGTGATGATCTCACAACATTCTTCAACGAAGACAGCACAAGTACTTTGACAACGCAAGGTGTCGATTTCACATCAAATGGTCTTGGAATTACAGAAGCAACCTTCCGAAGTTCAACAGAAATAGAACTCAGTGCAACACAATCACGTGATGCTCTGGAAAGTGTTCGTTCATTTGGATCATCTCTTGCAAACGATCTGGCGATTATTACTTCCCGCCGCGATTTCACAGAGAACACAATCAATACACTTCGTGCCGGTGCAGACGACCTTACAGTTGCCGACCAGAACGAAGAAGGTGCAAACTTGCTCGCACTTCAGACACGACAGACATTGGGTGTTACATCCTTGTCACTCGCGTCTCAGTCACAGCAATCAGTACTACGATTGTTCTAATCAAAAATATGCGGGCATTGCCCGAAACAAACAAAAACCCCGGCAGAATGCTGGGGTTTTTTTATATATTCGTTCCAGTTAAACTGTAATCATTGCAATACCCGAATTCTTTACTGTTTTTTTATTTCCAGCATGCTATCTTTATAGTATGTGATAAATGCAGAAGGCATTGTTGAAGAAAGGAAGAAATCCGATGGCGCTCGTAATTGATCTCAAACCAGGTGAAAAAATTCTAATAGGCAATGCTGTTATCACGAACGATACACAGCGCACCCGCCTGCACATTGCTGGTAAAGCACCCATCATTCGTGAAAAAGATGTCATGCAGGAAGAAGATGCGGATACACCCTGTAAACGTATTTATTTCCTTGTGCAATGTATGTATTTATCCAACAATCCTGAAGAGTATCATGAGAAATATTTTAATATGGTTGGTGAAATTCAAAAAGCCTCGCCAACCTCCAGTATTTTCTTTATGCAGATCAATGATCAAATCATCAACGGCACTTATTACAAAGCGCTTAAACTCTCCAAACAGCTAATTGAACATGAAAGGGAGCTTCTTGAACATGCAGCAGAATAAGCCTCCCCCTCCACATAATCCCTATGCGCAAGCTGCGCATGCTTACGGCGACAACGCTCAAAAAAACACACCGGATCAGCGAGAGCTCGAAGCACGTGTCCTGTTAAAATCCGCAAAAATGCTTGCTGATCTTCAAAGCGATCTTGATAATGCATCAGGCGACCTGATTGAAAGCACATTAAAATATAATCGCCAAATATGGATGATGTTTTACGATACGGCTCTAGAGAATCCAGAAAATAACCGCCCCAATGATCTGCGGAGCAATATTATCAATCTGGCCAATTTCATATTCAAGCGCGAGATGGAAATTATATCAGAGCCAAGCAAGCAGAAATTTGATGTGCTGATTAACATCAATAAAGAAATCGCCGCCGGTTTAATGACAAAACCAAAAGAGGAATAATTTCCTTTCAGCCCTGTGGTTTCATCGCATTTCTGAAGGCAGAATAAGCAGAATCAGTCGACCTTTTCTGTAACCGTTTCGCAGATAATATTTATATAGCCACTCCATTTAAAAGTCATATCTATACACGCCCTATAAAAAAAATTACTTTTAATAAAGTAAATATTATGTCAATATAAAGTTATAAAGACTTTTCAAGCACATTCTTGTGTTTTCTTTACAAAAAACTTAAATTATACAAATTTCATATAAAACTTGTATTTTTAACCAATATAGTATAAGTAATTATATTATCTTTTTAGTGTTTATTTTAGTAACAATTATGCTGTTTAGCTGAGTAGGAGGTTATAATGGATAACAATAGTGATAATCATGCACACAACATTTACCAAACTTTAGACAATCGCCACGACAATAATGAAATCATACTATGGAGCGATTTTGTTTCGGACCAGAGGTCTTTTACAAGCGACAGTATCATCACGGTAGCTGAAGGAACTACACTGGTTTTTGACTTGGACTCAAGTAACCAGCCCATCGAGATTGGAGGCCTTCTAATTAATGGTCGCGTTGAATTCGAAGACTCCCCTAACGCAAATTACGAAATTTCATCTGATTGGATACTTGCAAATAATGGCGGCCACTTAGCCATAGGCTCACATAATGATAAGTTTGAAGGTGAAGTTACAATAAATCTTACTGCCAATGAAGGTCAGCGCTTTGAGCTTGATGCTAACTCAAATTCTAATCTGTCAACCGGTGAGCCCTTAAGTAACGCGCAAGCTAATATGCTTGAGAATATGATAGGTCGCAACAACAATAACTTTATCATGGCGATGGGTGAAGGCTCCCGCATAGATGTTCATGCGGATGATGCTGATAAATCCACATGGACAAAACTGGACATGCCTGTTGAAGGCGGCGAAGGTGTTAACACTATAGTTGTAGAAGATGCAGAAACTGGCTGGCAAATCGGTGATCAAATAGCAATCACTTCCAGTTTTTATGATCTTAATGAAAGCGAAGAATTCACTATAGTTGCTATTGATGGCAATCAAATCACATTAGATGGCGAAATCGCACATGACCATATTGGTGAGGTACAAACATATTCCCATCAGGCTGGAGATGTTCCTGGCCAAGTAAAAGTATCAGATTTTCGTGCAAATGTTATTCGCCTAAACAGTGACATTACAATACAAGGTGATGTTAACTATGCAAATAATCGAAACATCAATGAACAAAATGATACATATGGTGGGCACATCATGATCATGAATGGCGCTGACCTTTACATGAATGGTGCAGAGCTTAGGTATATGGGACAGGAAGGTGAATTGGGTCGATATCCAGTCCATGCGCACCAGCTTGGCGAAAGCCAAAATGGAGAATTACAGTTTATAGTGGAAAACACATCAATACATCACTCTTTTCACAAAGGTATAACCATTCATTCTAGTGACGATTCTTTACTGGATAACAATGTGATTTATGAAACAAATTCACAAGCCCTTTTCTTAGAGGCTGATAGCAGGGGACAGTCAGTTAACAACGTTAATATTACAAATAATGTAATTGCCAACGTACGTGATATGAATAACGATCCAGATAGCGACCCTGCTGGTATTTGGATTGAGTATGAAGGCGCAAAGATCCAAAACAATCATATTAAAGGCGTTGATATAGATACTCGTGGTCATGGCGTAGTATGGCAGAACTCAACAGATAATAATCCCGAAAACTTTAGCGGTAATACAATTTCAGGAACAGCCGTAGCTGTAGCTGGCGATCAGGGTACACTTGGATCTTTACTAAACAATGAGGCAACAACATATGGTCAATATGCATCTTATAATGAATACGGATCGGAAGGCTTAGGTAATGATGATTTCATTGCTATTGAAAATGTACAAATAGGTTGGTCTCGTATTGGGGGCTGGGAACAGAGAGGTCAGGGCATGCAAATAACTGACTCTCTTCTTGCTGAAACTATTATAGGAACACGTTTTAGAAAAGACCAATCTTTAGAAGCTGTCGTTATAGGTGATACCGGCCTGTATGATGATAGCGACAATGTAACAATTGATGGTATTCACTTTTACGATGGGCCTTCAACGCATCAAATAACATTTCATAACTTCAATGGCTCTGATGATGCGATTGTTCAAAGTAATGCAGTAGAACCAATGTTATCTCACGCAATCACAGATGTCGCCTTTGTTAATACAGACTCGGCAAATAAAATCGACTTTGATGGAGGTACCGCAACCCTTAACTATAAAAGAATTGGCGTAGTCGACATTAGGGGCTCACTGACTGAAGAGCTTATCAGTGACACAATATCTAACGATAGTCCCTGGGATGCTTATGAAGGCACCATCAACTTATCGCGAGACGGTAATCCAGGAGGCGCAGGGGCAACAATTATGCCGTATGATGAGCGTCATGGAACAGATTTTTATCGCGGAGAAAATTATTTAATTGCGGCAGATACCAGAAATAATGGTAGTTATGCAGATAACGGTTATATCATTAATTTTGATGTACGGCTCGGCAATGTTGTAATACGTGATAATGACAGTGGGGAGTATAGGGTAACGCGTGAAGACGGTTCAACTCTGGGATGGTCTCGAACCACAAGTCATCAGGGCACTGTCAATCATGGTTTTTTCCTTAATGGGGAAGATTACAAAATGGAATTTCGGAATGAAGACCAAACCTTTGATCTCCAGTTTCTTGAAATGCCATATGGCTCATCTGTTATTTACACATTAGAAGGTCTTCATATCGCAACAAGCTTTACAGAGGATCCGCAATATTCAAAAGATAACTCTACGAATATTCGTGAAGTGTCATCTATGCGTGCACTCAGAAACTCTCCGGACACAGCGATATTCAGGGATCTGGATGAAGATGTCATACATGTCAAAATCGTTGCAGACGCCAGCGTTGCCTGGCTCAATGCAAATCCATCTGTGACATATGATGATGAATTATTGACAGGTTACATTATTAATGTAGATCAGCGGGCAAACAGTCGTATTGATATTAATAATATTGACTACGATAACCCTGGCTCAGATGACTCTGCTGCACAGACTTTTTCTGGAACTCAAAATAGTGATCTATATTACGGCTTCAATCAAGATGATTTGATTGAGGGGAATGGCGGAAATGACGAACTTTACGGCGGTATTGGAGATGATCTATTAGAAGGTGGCTCCGGTAACGATAAACTCTTCGGGAATTCTGGTAACGATGAACTGAGAGGACAACAAGGCAACGATATCCTCTACGGAAATTCTGGCGAGGATGATTTGTATGGAGGTGACGGTTCTGATGTTTTAGATGGCGGCGCTGGCAGAGACAGGCTTAACGGAGGCAATGGTTCTGATACTTTTGTTCTCAGTATTGATAAAACTTTCGGATCAACTTCATCACTAGATGTCATACAAGATTTTGAATTAGGCGTCGATAAAATTGACATCAAGCCAATACTGTCATCTAGAGACAGCAGCTTAACAGAGAATGGTATTTACAATAGTGTCTTACTTCAAAATACGAATAACGGCAGAATCTTGTTGGTTGACCCGCTTGGTAATGGTGATTTTCAGGAGTTTGCAGACATTAGAGGAGCCGACTTCACTCTGCAAGACCTCATAAAATCAGGCTCATTGGTCTACGGCAATGTTGATAATGCTGGAGATGGTAACAATACCGGAGATGGCAACAATGCTGGAGCTGGTAGCAACGCCGCAGACGGCAACAACACCGGAGATGACAACAACTCAGGAGATGACAACAACGACGGAGGTGACAAAAACGCAGGAGCTGATAGCAAAGCCGCAGACGCCAACAACGCCGGAGATGATGATATTTATAACGGATCAAGTAACAATGTAGGCCGCTATGTAATATATGACGAAAACAACAACCAGATTGAATTACAGGACGAGCAATCAATCATACTCTCCTCAATCGATGAAGGATTCCTTCTTGAAGCTTATTTTGACGGCAACAACAATCAAATAAATAACGCTGAAGTTGATAGTGTTAGAATCACCATATCTCAAGATGGTCAAAGCATTATTGAGCGTATAGAAAACCGTTCAGATTGGGAACTTAGTTCAGAAAGGTACGACAATTTCAATTTCACAGGAGGAGAATCATACGACATTCAATTTGCATCATATGACGGCGGAAATGGGACAGGCAACTTACTTGAGGTCTCAACTTCTACAATTAATGTAATAGACGACGTTAACAATACTCCTTCTGATAACAATCCTGAACAGGTAATCATGGAATTTGGATCCTTTAGCATGGATCATACAGGAACAACAGTAAACCTAGAGCACAGCTTCATAGATCCTGTTGTTTTTGTAACAATGACAAGCTTTAATGGCTCACAGTTTGCTGCACCTCGTATTACCGATATACAAAATGATAGTTTTGAATTATATCTGCAAGAGCCCGAATACCTGGATGGCTGGCACACTGTTGAAAATTTCAGCTATATAGTGGCTGAAAAAGGAAGTTGGGAACTCTCAGATGGTACTAAGCTTGAGGTAGGTTCGCTTGATACCAATGTCCTCAGCGTGAACGGCTTTGAGGAAGTTGCATATACAACTGACTTTGAAGATGGCCCCTCTGTTATGACACAGGTGCAGACCAATAACGACACTGATTTTGTTGCTACGCGTCAATCAAACAGCGATGTGAATGGGTTTGATGTTGCTCTTCAGGAAGAGGAGCTCTACAACTCAGGTTCACATGATCCCGAAACAATCGGCTGGCTTGCTATTGAAACAGGTGCAGGAAATAGTGATGGTCATGACTTTATTGCAGGCTCAACCTCTGAAGACATTAAACATTCTTTTTCCGATGTTTTATTTGACGATGCGTTAGATGAGTTACCTCAACTTATTGCTAATATTTCATCACATAATGGGCCTGACGCAGCTGTTGTGCGTATTGATAATCTTGATGCCAACGGTTTTGATACTAAAGTTCAGGAAGATCAAAGTCAGGATGATGAGGTTAGACACGCAAGAGAAACGATTGACTATTTTGCTATCGAAGGATCTGGTACTTTAATAGGCACTCAAAACACAGACATCGTTTAAAATACAAACAATTTACAGATGTAGAAATTGCGATTGTAAGATTTAGCCATAAAGTCAATGGATCCCGACTCTAATGAAGAATAGTTTGCTTATAATTCTATGGCTTCATTGAATTTTTGAAATCAGGATTAGTGTCG
>CAWUJS010000070.1:0-9618 GCA_963922705.1 uncultured Alphaproteobacteria bacterium
AATATTGCGTTTTGCTTGCTCTGTTGCTTTGCGGATCGCTTCGGGCACTTCCTTAGCCTTTCCGCTTCCATATCCCACGCGGCCTTTGCCGTCACCGACTACCATCAGGGCGGAGAACGCCATGTTGCGGCCACCTTTCGTGGTTTTTGCAACGCGGTTAATACCGACCAGCCGCTCCATGAACTCTGGCTCTTCCCGCTCTTCACGACGATCCTGATTTTGCTGTTGTGGTTGTGCCATTATTTTTTCCTTTATTCCTTCAAACTGCCTTTTAGAATTTGAGGCCGCCTTCGCGTGCGCCTTCGGCTAATGCTTTTACACGTCCGTGGAAAATATAACGTCCACGATCAAACACGACTTTTTCAACGCCAACTTTTTTGGCACGCTCAGCAACAAGCTTTCCAACTTCTGTTGCAGCCTCAACGTTAGCACCACCTTTTTTAAGCTTTTCTTTCAAATCGCCTTCAAGCGTGGATGCTGCAGCAACTGTCACACCCTTAAGGTCATCAATTACCTGTGCGTAGATCTGCTTACCGGAACGAAAAACGGAAAGGCGTGGACGGATTTCACGCTTTGCGTTTTGCTGTATATTCACACGGCGGATTTTATTGCGTGTGCGGTATGCGCGTCTTTGCTGTGCTGTTGTCTTAACTTGTGCCATTATTTTTTCTTTCCTTCTTTGCGGATGACAAATTCATCTGCATAACGGATACCCTTCCCTTTGTAAGGTTCAGGTGGTTTAAAGCCTCTGATTTTTGCTGCAACTTGACCGACAAGCTGCTTATCGATACCGGAAATTTCGATATTTGTTTGATCCGGCATTTTCACGTCAACACCTTCCGGGATGTCGTAACGCACTTCGTGGGAGAAGCCTAAAGATAAGACCAAAGTCTTACCCTGTAGATTGCCACGGTAACCAACACCTTTGATCTCCAGCTTCTTGGCGTAACCTTCGGATACACCAATCACAATATTGTTCACCAATGTGCGCATGGTTGGCCAGATTTGCTTTGCAAAACGGCTTTTGGACTTAGGCTCCAGAACAACAACTTTTTCTGTTTTGTCGTCGTTTGCAACCTCATCGAGCTTAATTGACACTTCGTCATTAATCACAAGCTCAAGCTCGCCAAGCTTACCCTTGGCTTTCACATTTTGCCCTTCAACGCTGAGTTCAACGCCTTCTGGGATTGTTACCGGTTTTTTTCCAATACGTGACATTGTCTTTTCCTTATGTTCTATCGCCTTGCTGCTTGAGAACCATCCTCTAAAATACCTGACAGAGCACTTCACCGCCGACATTCTCATCGCGGGCTCTGTGATCAGCCATCACACCTTTTGGTGTTGAAACAATTAAAATACCAAGACCGTTATAAAAGCGCGGCATATCCTTTGCACCTTTATATGTACGACGACCAGGCTTTGAAACGCGGTCAATCTGACGAATAACGCCGCGGCCTTCAGCATATTTTAATTCAATATGCAGTGATTTTTTGTTGTTATCGTTTGCAACAACTTTATATGCACGAATATATCCTTCATCTACAAGAACTTTGCAGACATTCTCACGCAACTTCGAGAACGGGCATTCAATGACAGATTTATTTGCCATTTGTCCGTTACGAATACGGGTCAACATATCACCAAGAGGATCGCTCATTGTCATAATTTGCTTTTCCTTTTTTGTTCCTTATATTTTAGATCTCGTTCCTTGTCTACGAGATCCCGGCTTTCGCCGGGACTGGATCGCTTTGCTCACCAGCTTGACTTTGTTACACCTGGCAACTCACCACGAGATGCGAGGTCCCTCAACGCAATGCGCGAGATGCTTAATTTACGATAGTAACTGCGCGGGCGGCCAGTGACCGAACAACGGTTACGCTTACGCACCTTAGATGAGTTGCGCGGGAGCTTATCCAATTTAAGCTGCGCCTGAAAACGCTCATCCGCCGGTGCATTTTTATCTTTAATGATAGCTTTTAGAGCAGCGCGCTTATTGGCATAGCGATCAACCAGCTTTGTGCGCTTTTTATCTCTTTCTATCATACAAACTTTAGCCATAGTTCTTTTCTTCCTTTAGCTGTGTTCTTTAGTTTTTAAATGGAAGCTTGAACCCTTTCAGGAGTTCCTTTGCTTCTTCGTTGTTATTGGCCGATGTACAAATTACTATATCCATACCGCGAATTGTATCTACCTTGTCGTAGTTAATCTCTGGGAAGACGATTTGTTCTGTCATACCCATTGCGTAATTCCCGCGCCCATCGAAGCTCTTACCGTTGATACCGCGAAAGTCACGGATACGTGGCATTGTAATTGTCACAAGACGATCAAGGAATTCATACATTTTCTCGCGGCGCAGCGTTACCTTACAACCGATTGCCATACCATCACGAATTTTGAACGATGCGTTTGATTGCTTCGCTTTCGTAATGACAGGTTTCTGACCAGCAATTGCAGTCATATCGTTGACAGCATTTTCAATGTGCTTACGATCCTGCGTTGCCGCACCAACACCCATGTTCAGAACGATTTTTTCGAGCTTTGGAATCTCGTGCTTGTTTTTATAGCCGTATTTTTCCTGCAAAGCGGGAATAATCTCGTTTTCGTATAGTTCCTGGTAACGTGGTTTCGCCATTATTCTTACTCCACTGCCTTATTCGACCGTTTCACCGGACTTTTTGGCGACACGCACCTTTTTACCGGTTTTCAATGTTTTGTATCCTACGCGCGTTGCTTTGCCATCTTTCGGGTCAGCCAATGCAACATTAGAGATGTGAATGCTGCGCTCAACTTTTTCAATGCCGCCAGCAGAGATTTGCGAAGGCTTATTATGCTTTGTCACGGTGTTAACATCCTTAACAAGAACACGCCTTTTATCTGTGATGACTTCAAGCACTTCACCCTTAGAGCCTTTGTCCTTACCCGTTAAAACGACAACTTCATCGCCTTTTTTGATTTTAAATTTTGGTGCAGTCATGGCTTATAGAACCTCCGCAGCAAGGGAAATAATTTTCATGAAGCCCTTGGCACGCAATTCACGTGTTACCGGGCCAAAAATACGTGTACCGATTGGCTCATCATTCGCGGATATCAAAACACATGCATTTGTGTCGAAACGAATTTTCTCACCATATGCACGGTTAAGACCAAATTTCGTGCGCACAATAACGGCGCGACGAACATCGCCTTTTTTAACTTTGCCGCGCGGAATTGCATCTTTAACTGACACGATCACAACGTCGCCAACATTCGCAGTGCGGCGCTTTGAGCCGCCCAAAACCTTAATGCATTGCACTTCACGCGCTCCGCTATTATCTGCCACATTCATTCTGGATTGCATCTGGATCATGGCTTATTTTTCCTTCTTCTCAGTCTTCTTCGCAGCAGCCTTCTTCGGAGCGGATTTTGCCGTATCCGGCTTTTCCGCTTTCGTTGGCGCAGCTTCATTCGCGCCAACAAGCGTCCAGCGCTTGCGCTTGGAAATTGGGCGACATTCTATAATCTGAACACGATCGCCAACCTGACATTGGTTTGCAGGATCATGCGCAGCATATTTATCGGTCTTCTTAATATATTTCTTATAAAGCGGATGCATGAAGCGACGCTCAACAAGAACAGTAATTGTCTTATCGGTTTTGTTGCTTACCACTTCGCCTTCTAAAATTCTTTTTGGCATGTTTTCCTCGTTTCACTCGTCAGGATTATAGCGATTAGATGATGGATTATAGAATCTTCACCACCTGAAACCTGTTATCCCTCATCCTTTCTTGCGTTCAAAAATGTCTTTATACGTGCAATTGTGCGGCGCGTTTTACGAATCTCAGCAGTATTATTTAACTGACCGCCGCTTTTTTGGAAACGCAAATTGAACTGCGCCTTTTTACTGTCCAAAAGAAGCTTTTTCAGCTCATCAGGTGTTTTTGTTTTTAGCTCTTCTGCTTTCATAACTTAAATTCCTTCTAGGCTGCCTCTTTGTCAGCGCCAATGCGGCTTACAAATTTTGTTTTAACCGGAAGCTTCATCGCCGCCAAAGAAAGAGCTTCACGTGCCAAATCAGGAGAAACGCCATCAAGCTCAAACATAATGCGCCCAGGTTTCACACGGCATGCCCAGTAATCTGGAGACCCTTTACCCTTACCCTGACGCACCTCAAGAGGTTTTGATGTCACAGGCACATCCGGGAAAATACGAATCCAGACTTTACCCTGACGACGCAAATGACGTGTAATTGCACGACGCGCCGCCTCGATCTGACGTGCTGTTACACGGTCAGGGGTTAGAGCTTTCAAACCGTAAGCACCGAATGCCAGTGTAAAACCGCCTTTAGCATTACCGTGGATACGACCTTTATGCTGTTTTCTATGTTTAAACTTTTTAGGGCTTAGCATAGCTTTTTCCTTACATTTAAAAGTGCGCAGAACGCACAAAATTCTCATTCACATAGACTTTTCTTTTAACAAAAGAGAGTTCCTATATGCTGCAACGTTGATAACGTTACGGATTATTTTGCCGCTTTATATCGTAGTTTTAAGATAAAAGCCAGTGTTTTTTACAAAAATTTTAGCCAGTACAGGATTTTATATTAATTATCTCTGCGCGGGCCGCCACCTTGTGATTCAATACGCTTATCACGTGCCATTGGATCATGCTCCATAATATCGCCTTTATAAATCCAAATTTTAACGCCGATGATACCATATGTGGTCAAAGCTTCGGCTGTTCCATAGTCTAGATCTGCGCGGAATGTGTGAAGCGGCACGCGACCTTCACGGTACCATTCCGTACGCGCAATATCTGCGCCGCCAAGACGACCGGACACATTAATACGAATACCAAGAGCGCCCATGCGCATCGCGGACTGAACTGCACGCTTCATCGCGCGGCGGAATGATACGCGGCGCTCGAGCTGCTGGGCGACACCTTCGGCTGCCAATTGCGCATCAACTTCCGGTTTGCGCACTTCTACGATGTTCAATGATACTTCACCGCCAGCACGCTGGGACAATTGTGAGCGGAGTTTTTCGATGTCAGCACCTTTTTTACCAATGATAACACCAGGGCGAGCCGTATGAACTGTTACTTTGGTATTTTTCGCAGCACGCTCAATGATGACTTTTGAAATACCTGCGCTTTTGAGTTTTTCCTGCACGAATTCGCGAAGTTTTAGGTCAGTGACAAGCTTTTCAGCATAATCACGTCCTGCATACCAGCGGGAATCCCATGTCCGGTTAATTCCTACGCGAAGTCCAATTGGATTTACTTTTTGTCCCATTTATCAAAAGCTCCTTATGCTTCTTGCTCTCTAACGATAATTGTCATGTTGCTAAATTTCTTTTCAATGCGTGCGCTGCGTCCACGCGCACGTGCACGAAAACGTTTCATCTTCATTGTTTTGCCAACTGTTGCTTCAGACACAACAAGGCGATCCACGTCCAAACCGTGATTATTTTCTGCATTTGCGACAGCAGACTCAAGTAGCTTTTTGACATCTCCTGCAACGCGGCGCTTTGAGAATTCTAAATCTGTGATTGCAAGCGCTGCCGATTTGCCGCGAATTGTCTGCGCAACAAGGTTGAGCTTCTGCGGTGATGTTTGGAAATATTTACCAAATGCCATCGCTTCGTTATCCGCTACTCTTCTATCGTTTTTTTGTTGTCCCATTTTTATTTTCCTTTTTTGTAAACCACCAAGACACTAGGTCACCGAGATTATAATTCCCGCGGCAAAGCCGCAATTTCAAAAATTTAATCATCAAAAAACATCGAATTTTGAATTGCCTGTGGCGCTAAACTCTTAAATCAAAACTCTTCGTGCCTTTGTGACTTCGTGGTTAAAAAATTCCCTTTCTTATTTCTTAGCTTTTTTGTCCGCACCATGACCAAAATATGTACGTGTCGGTGCAAATTCGCCGAGCTTATGTCCGATCATCTGATCTGTCACCAACACGGGAATAAATTTTCTACCGTTATGAACACCAAAAGTCAGACCGATCATGTTCGGTAATATTGTTGAACGCCGTGACCATGTTTTGATCACTGTATTTTTGCCTGCCTTACGCGCTTCTTCGACCTTCTTCAGAAGGCTTTTTTCGATGAATGGGCCTTTCCATACTGAACGTGCCATAGTTTTTTCCTTTTCTTGTCATTCCAGCGTAGGCCGGAATCTTTTTCCTTTTGTTTACAAGATCCCTGCCTTCGCAGGGATAAATTCGTCTAATGTTTTCGCTCTCGCAAAAACCAAGACATCATTTACTTCTTCCTTCTTCTTATAATATATTTATCAGTCTTCTTATTCTTACGTGTCTTATAACCCATTGTCGGTTTACCCCATGGCGTACAGGGATGACGACCACCGGCGGATTTTCCTTCACCACCACCAAGCGGGTGATCAACCGGGTTCATCGCAACGCCGCGAACAGATGGGCGCTTGCCCTTCCAACGTGTACGACCGGCCTTACCATCATTTGTGTTCATGTGGTCAGGGTTTGATACCGCGCCGACAGTCGCAATACATTCGCCGCGAACAATACGAAGCTCGCCAGAGGTCAATTTGATCTGGGCGTAACCCTGATCACGACCGACAAGCTGCGCGAACGTTCCGGCAGAGCGGATCATTTGCGCGCCCTTACCCGGCTTCATTTCAATATTATGAATGATTGTACCAACCGGCATGTTTTTAAGCGGCATAGCGTTGCCCGGCTTGATATCAACTTTTTCACCGGCAATGACCTTATCACCGACATTCAAACGTTGCGGTGCAATGATGTAGGATTTTTCACCATCTTTATATTCAATCAAAGCAATAAAAGCCGTGCGGTTTGGGTCATATTCGATACGCGTAACAGTAGCTTCAACGTCCCATTTTTTACGCTTCCAGTCGATAATGCGGTAACGGCGCTTATGCCCACCACCAATATGACGTGCCGTGATACGGCCTTTATTGTTACGACCGCCAGTCTTCGTTAGACCTTCCGTCAAAGCCTTCTCTGGCTTGCCCTTATAAAGGTCTTTACGATCAATCTGGACAAGCTGCCTTTGTCCGGGGGTCGTGGGGTTGTATTTCTTTAGTGCCATTTTTATTAGTTCCTTATTTCATGCGTCACGATTCTGGGTGATGGATATTAGGCTATGGATTGCCTGTTATCTGTCATCGATTATCCATTATCTAAATGCCGACTCCTGTATCAATAACCTGGCCTTCTTCAAGGGTCACGATTGCCTTTTTAAAATCAGAACGGCGACCAGCAATTCCTTTAAAGCGCTTTGTCTTGCCCTTTTGAATCAACGTGTTTACCGCCTTCACCTTAACATCAAAGAGATTTTCAACAGCCTCTTTGATTTGGGGCTTTGTCGCTTTAATTGCAACTTTAAAGGTCACCTGACCATTCTCAGAACCCAAAGTCGCTTTCTCAGTAATATGAGGCGCGATGATTGTGTTATAATTCTGCTCTGTCGCTTCTTTTTTCTTGTCTTTAGCCATGGTTTCCTCGTTTCACTTGTCAACGATGATGGAGGTTGGATGATAGACTATATTGGCTCTATCAACTCTGATCTATCATCTGTTATCCCTTCAATTTCTCAGTCAAATCATTGACCGCATCTTTTGTCAGCACCAATGTATCGCGGCGAAGAATATCATAAACATTCGCACCTTGACTTGGCAGAACATCAATCAATGGGATGTTTGCCGTTGCACGTGCGAAGTTCGGATCGATCTCTGCGCCACCAACGATCAAAGCGTTGCTGATTTCCAATTTTTTCAAAGCCGCTGCCATTGGCTTTGTTTTATGCTCTTTTGCTTTTGCATCATCAAGAATGACAATCTTACCTTCGGCCGCTTTTGCAGAAAGCGCAGATTTCAAAGCTGCTCTGCGAATTTTCTTCGGCAGGTCAATCGCATGAGAGCGCACAACAGGACCAAAAACAGTCGCGCCACCACGGTCAATGTTACGCTTGAGGTCACCCGCGCGAGCACGGCCCGTACCTTTTTGCGCCCAAGGCTTTTTACCTGTCCCGGAAATCTCGTGGCGTTGCTTGACTTTATGATTACCGCCGCGGCGTTTCGCAAGCTGATAATTAACCATACGGTGAAGCAAGTCATTGCGCACCTCTACGCCAAAGATAGTCTTGTCAAGCGTCACTTCGCCTGAGTCCTTACCTTCTAATGTTTTAACGGCAACTTTCATTACTCTTCTCCCTCTTTTGGAGCTTCATTCTTTTCTGCTACAGGAGCTTCCTCAGCAGCTTCCTCTGATTTTACATCCTCTTGTGGAGCCTCTCCTTTTGCAGAATCCTCAGGCTTAGCTTCCTCCCTTGCAGGTTCGGCACGTTCAACGATTCCAGCAGGAAGCGGAAGCCCTTCGGGCGCAGCTTTCTTAACGGCATCATTGATGATAACCCAGCCGGATTTCGCACCCGGGACAGCACCCTTAATCAGGATTAAACCATCTTCTTCATCAATACGCACAACCTCAAGATTTTGCGTGGTGACGCGCTCCGCACCCATGTGACCGGCCATTTTCTTGCCCTTGAAAACCTTTCCAGGCTCCTGACACTGACCGGTTGAACCGTGTGAGCGATGGGAAATAGATACACCGTGAGAGGCGCGCAAACCACCAAAATTATGACGCTTCATCGCACCGGCAAAACCCTTACCGATGGATGTCCCCGTCACATCAACATACTGACCGGCGATAAAATGATGCGCACCAATTTCCGCACCAATTTCAGGCATATTCTCATTGGATACACGAAACTCAACAAGCTTCTTCTTTGGCTCAACTTTCGCCTTGGCGAAATGCCCGCGATTAGCCTTGCTTGTGCGCTTTATCTTTGCCTTGCCCGCGCCAAGCTGCACCGCTGAATAACCATCGGTCTCTTCAGTGCGGTGTGCAATGACCTGACACTCTTCCACTTTCAAAACAGTCACAGGAACATGACGACCATCCTCATCGAAGATACGTGTCATACCTTCCTTACGGGCGATCAAGCCTATTCTATTTCTTTCTTTTGCCACAGGGGCTTTTGCTACAGCAGTCATTTTTCTTTTTCCTTTCCAGAGGTTGAACACCATGTCCAACTTAGCTATCAAATTTCAGCTTTTTATTTACGCTGCCTTCATTTGTCCGATCTTAATCTCAACATCTACACCCGCGGGCAAATCAAGCTTCATTAAAGCATCGATTGTTTGCGGTGTTGGCTCTACGACATCAAGCAGTCTTTTATGCGTGCGCATTTCAAACTGCTCCTGAGATCCTTTATTCACATGCGGTGAGCGGATAACAGAAAATTTCTTGATTTTGTTCGGCAATGGAACAGGCCCACGAATGCTGGCACCTGTGCGCTTTGCCGTGTTCAAAATCTCTGCACTCGCCGTATCGAGGATACGATGATCGAATGCTTTGAGTGTAATGCGTATTGTTTGAGCGTCCATAATGCTTACCTTTCACAGGAAGTATTGAAGAAGGGAAGACATTTGTATTTCTTATGTGTTCCCATTAAAAAATCTTCTTTTTCTTCCAATCTTCCTTTCTTCCTGTCTATTCAACAATCTTTGAAACAACGCCGGCGCCGACGGTTCTACCGCCTTCGCGGATCGCAAAGCGCAGGCCTTCGGACATCG
>CAWUJS010000071.1:0-9525 GCA_963922705.1 uncultured Alphaproteobacteria bacterium
GCATATGTTTTTAATTCTAATTTTGAGTCTACCGCCTCCATGGCTTATCCCTGTAAATTTTTCCGACATATTCACCAAATTCATTTGTTTGCAACACTGGAAATTTGAAGTAAGTTTTGTCCATGATAATTCAGAATTACAAGTGCGTGTACTACATTTCGCTTTTTTCCCTCCTTACCCTATTTTTTATTTTCTGGCTTTTTGGGATGTTTAACGATCATAATACGAATAATATAAGAGTATCCGCTGATTATAAAACTTTGGAGTGCGGTCGGTCTGTAACTACTACAAACATTGACAGCATCAGTCACTTTTATAAAACTTCTTTTTTAAGCTCTTCCCTGGAAGAACAGATTTGTACGATGGATGCAGTCTTTGACGGCAGCCTTCAAGATCGTATTCATTTGCTAGGCTTTAGCGATGCAAAACTGGATTTTGCCTTTATAAACCGCCCTGATATCGCACAGTATTTTTATCGGAAGGCTGTATCCGCCGCACCCGAAGATTCTCTGTCACAGTATGTTTTAAGTGAAAAAATAACAAACTAGCGAAACCTTCTTCTTCCGCAACCTAAATACCGCCATTCTGCAACCAGATCTTCTTTTTCCCTTGTTAAGGCATTAATTTCTCTACCGATTCCCATTATTTCACTTTCTTTCCCTGAAATTCTGTCTTTTATCTCAGATATTTCATCCATTAAATTTTCAATTTCCCTCGCGGAAGAAGCTCCTAAAAAATCAGAAGTTCCCTTTGCAATAGCAGCAACAGGGTTTGGAACAAAAGCATCAGCAACAAAATCTCTAGAAACGCCATAAGATGTCATTTTATTTTTCATGTCTGAACGTTTATGGCGTATTTCGTTATCAAGAGCATTAATATCTTGCTTGAGATATGATATTTCGCTCCTGTAGCTTTCAATTTTTTGAACCAAGCTATCAATTTGACTGCGCATATCAAAACACTTTTCGGTATTATGGTCGTTTTCCATTTCATTTTCCTTTCTTAAAATGTATTGACAATGAACCATTGCCCGCCGTCGGAGACGACGGTAATGGCGTTATACTGGCTGTTTAAAGGCTGGGCGAAGCCGTCGGGGCCGGAACCGCCTTGCTCTGTCACGGTGATCACATTCGATGAGACATCGGTCTTTTTGATCGTAATCGTCCGGCCTGTGCTTTCTGCGGCATTGGCGGGGGGAAGGCGTGCGGTCATTGCGCCGCCAAAGGATGACAGCAAATAAGTATCGACCGCCATATCGATATCATATGTCCCGGAGCCATCGAAAAAGCGCGTATTGCCCGGTGCGCGGTTCGAGGATAAAACAAACCATTCCGCGCCGTTGCTTTGCGCCATCATGAAATCATTTTCTGCGCCGAGGAAATAATCCCGCCCATCAGGGCCGGAGCCACTCGTTTCCTTAATCGTGATTACATTCGCGGAGCTATCGACTTTTTTGATCACCATCATCACGCCGACTGCACTGGCGGCATTGGGCAAATTCACCGTCAACGCCCCGCCAAAAGAAGAGACAAGATGCACGGAATGCGATAAATCCAGCGATACGCTACCACTTGTATCAATAAACTCCGTATCATATCGCTGCAGCGTTGCATTCATATCCGTGCATGTTGTGCGCTGCAAACGGTTCTTGTTCGGAAAACCTGCATTATAGGCGGTATATTGACCGCCGCTCAGATCAAAAATTGCTGCGCCGTCACTGACTGATAACAGGTTAAAAATGGATGTCTCGATCGAGCCTGCTTCCAGCTTGATATTCGGTACCTGATTATAGCTTTCGGCATAGGGGTTGATAAACAAAGTCTTATCGCTGCCTGCCCCCACGGTGAAACAGCTTTGCGCTGTGCCGTGAACATTGGCTTCACAATCAATCAGCGCATTATTGAAACGCCCCTCCTCGATATAAAAACCATGCCCCGTTGAAGCCGTACCCAGTGAATAAGCCCGGCAGGCAAAAAACTTGTTGGCATTGGGCGTGTCCCCTGCCCCGCTTCTGAATAAATGAAAACCATGCGTATCGAATTGCTCGACCAGCACACGGTCAAAATTATTCCAATAGCAAGGGAAATTCAGGTTATTAAACCCGTCAAGCTGCACACCGATATTAGGCTGCACGATGGTGACATCAGTTACTGATGTTTGCACAACAGGGCGCGTAACACCGTAAAGCTTGAGGCCGATATTGCCGCCTTCGATACGGAAATTATGCAGGGCGCAATGATCTTCTGTAACCTCGATCGCATTAAAGCTCTTATCATTGCATTTCAGGACAGAGGATTGCCCCGCCCCGATCAGGCTTTGCCGCGCCGTGAGGGTAATTGTCCCTGTAATCAGAAAATCTCCGGCAGGGATAAAAACGCTGTCATGCGCGGCCAAAGCATTCTGGATCGCAATTGTATCATTGGCAAGACCATCACCCACCGCACCGAAATCTTTAACCGAAATAGCATCGGATAGCTTATCCGTAACGGTGCGTGTCGCCGCACCCGTTCCCGTGGCTGTAAAATCCGGCGATGCGCTAGCACCGCTTAAATCGAGCGCCACCGGATTACCGCTCCCATCAAATCCCAGGCCTTTATTGGCGCGCTGAATACGGGAAGGCAATTCAACATTGCCCGGCGTTTCGTGATCGGAATAGCGCAGCATGAGGTCATTCTCGCGGTTAACCTGCTGAAGCGCGGCAATCAGATAATCCAGCTCATTGTTAATAGAAGCCGCAGAGAAATCTCCGCCTTCCAGATAATCCGTGATCCGCTCAATAGAAAGCTCACGGGCGAAAGTCAGGATAGAATCCATGACCGGCGGCGTATCGAAAGTAACAGTCCCACCAGCCGTCTCACCCGCACCGCTAATCATAAAACCGCTGCTCTGCTGCGCGCCATCGATATAAACGGCGAGATCTTCGGATGCAAAAATCGGGAAAGGGTATGAGAAGATCGTTTGCGTACCATTGGCGACATAACGCACAAGCGGCGTCACATCAGGCATTTTGATGTGTTCAGGCATTTTTTCTTTATTCCTTTTAGTGATTAAATTATAAATTTTAGGTATATTTGTCCCAGCTTAAGATAATTTTTATTGACATAAAGGATAAGTTTCTTTATATATTATTTTACAATAAAAAATTGGAAAAAAAATTATGGCTTTATCAACAACATTTGGAACAAAAACTTCTGATTCCGAAGGAACAAGACCAAGATTACTACAAAGAAGTAGATTTACTTATGTGCCTCTTCCTGAATTAGAATCTGTGCCACCTGAATCTACAGCAGTTGCAAAAACTCAAAACACAAATATCTTAAATGAAGCAGGGTTCGAATTTATCTCACATAGCGACATGGGCGATATAGACGGTATCGGCGACTTCAGAGATGGTACAACCTTGTTGTTCAGAAAAGAAACCGACGCGCCGGGAACATATTTATACATAGCTCTTTACCGATCTAGCGACCCGGGACAAGCTATGCTTGACGCAGCAGCATCTCTCAGATACTCCTTTGTGAGTCCAGATCATCCCTACACTCTCCACTATGGTTTAGCTGATGCCAATGGAGATCATTTTGACCATCTTGGTCTGTATGGCCAAATGGCTAATCTTAACACAGTCTTAGAATCTATAGACAAAAAGCTTCCGGAACAATTATTTGATTACCAACGCACGATTTTCCGTGAAGAGTTAGGATCAAGAATAAAGCGGCCAGAGGGCTTTGACGCTGGACAGAAATTTGTCTTACCTGAAAATTACGAAGTAAAACCTTACACGGCAGGAGCATACAACAAAGGCGGCTTCACTGTTAAAGCCGGAACTGAAATTGAAATATTAGGCGGCGGCGTTGAGCTTAGTCAGTGGCCGGAACAAGATGTACCACAGGGAGGTCTTGTTTCTGTAAGAATTCCCAAAAAAACAGGACGGCTTTGGAAACAATCTACAATCATTAAAGGACCAGACTTTGAAGAAGATTTCTATGGGGGTACACATATATGCTTTACAATGCCTGCTGAAGTGTTAAAGCCAGACAACCTCGAAGCCGATCTTGAAAAAAGTTTGCATACAACGATAGAACATGATTCATAAGAAAGCTATCACAAGGATTAGAGTAAACTCTTGAGACATGTTTATTGCGCATCTTCCCGCCGGATATATTGTCTCAAAAGCTTTTAAAAACCATGTTTTGAAAACGGGTGTGCTGCTGGGGAGCATTATCCCCGATATCGATTTATTCTATTTTTATACCTTCGGTCAGAGAGCCGTCATGCATCACAAATACTGGACGCATATGCCCTTTTTCTGGATTGTCATTGCACTCACCACATGGCTGCTGGCCAAAATATTCAAGCCTAATTTTGCTTTATTGCCCCTGGGGCTTTTGGCAGGCACGTTTCTTCATCTTTCTTTGGATAGTATCGCAGGAAGCATTTACTGGTTTGCACCCTTTTCGGATTTCAGCCTCACACTGGTTGAAATCCCTGCGCGCTATGATAGCTGGCAAAAGAATTACTTCTTCCACTGGACATTTGCGATTGAAATTATGATTTGCCTGCTTGCCGCTTTTCTTGTATTGAAGGCTTCACGGTCAAACAGTTGAGAAAAATACTTGTAGTCGTTTTAATCATAAAAAATCCTATGAGAAAAAAATTAATCCTGTTTTTAAACTTTGTTATAAAGTTTTGGTGGCTGTTTTTTATACCAGCACTCGCACTAACACCTTTGAGTGCCTATTTGTGGTATATATCTACACATTATTATACCCCTCAAGATGCAATAGAAATTATGAGTTGGGATTATATGCCAGAAGAAGTAGAAGCTGCAAAGCCAAAACTTTATCTGGAAACATTGAGCATTATGTTTGGCCTAACAATAACCACTTTTGTTCCTTTGCCTTTGCTGCTTTATTTACGTTTCTTTTTTAAAAGAAATGGTCGGGTTTGAAGTTTTCCTGCCTTCCCTTTGAAATACCCAATGATTTCAATAACAAAAGCAATAAAGGAAAAAGGAAATGCGACAAAAGCTAACCATGCATAAAAAATTGGAATCAAGCCTTCAGGGTTGTTTGTAAATTCATCTTGAGGATTATGATCTAAAGCAGCATATACCATCAAACACCCAACAAAAATTCCCAGGATCATTCCCAGCGAAGAAAAACCTATACTAAATTTACTCATCTTTTCATCCATGGCCTCTCTTTTAGCAACCGCTCAACCCTTGCGCCGTAATCGCTAACCTGTCTGAAGAAGTAGGATCACCTCTCTGCTTGTATATTTTTTTCAGGGTTTTTAAGAAATTATTTTTTATAAAAAACCTTCTTTGTCTACAAAAAAAAGAAAGCTAATTCGAGCACAACCAAAATCCAGTTCACAATCCCATAAAAAAACAAAGTATAAAAACACCTGTTTTGAAAAAAAGTATATAGAATACAATAAACACACAATCAAAAACCAAAAACCCACGCCTAAAATCATTGACCAAGCCTTGCATGCAAAATTTTTGGCGCTGAGCTTCCTATATTTACTGATTAATTTTTTCCCATTTGAAATTAGAGCTTTTGATTTTACCATTTTCTACTTCTATAAACCCTCTTAATCTTTTTACTCTGGAGCCGAATATTAAAAAAGGCCTTGCATCACCTTCCGTAGCCATACGCCTAAATGGTTTAAATATAGTCTTGTCAGCAATAGTCTCACTATCAAAATTATAGATATCCCTAATGTTATTATCAACAATACCATCAACCTCAATCATGTTACCATTACGCGTTGCACGAAAAGAACCATTTGACCTTAACTTTACACTACCCGTTGAAAGTAATTGATCCTTATCGCCTATAAACGGCGGGTGATTTCTTTACGGTTAACGCGTAAACCCGCGATGGTTTCAAATTCAGATTCCGGGTCGCGTTGTTGCAATTGCCCTTGAATAGCTTGAGTTTCAAAATTCATATGCTTTCACCTTCTTTAAAACAATCGGCCAAAACCGTTAATTTCATCATCCAGTTTGCTGCGCTCGGCAAGCTGGGTAGCCTGCAACAAATTCAAGCTACGGGTTTGGGATTCATCATTATCAAGGGCTTGATTGCGAATATTATCAAGCTCTTCTCTTTGCCGCAGCTCGTCCTCGGTTTCATCGAAAAGTCCCAGCAAAACAGCCTGCGCGGAACCGCCACTGCCTTGCGAAATCCCGCGTGAGCTAAATTGTGCGCGTTGACGCGATACGGCGCGGCGCAGCGCAGAACGGCGCTCTTCTTCATCTTGCTGCGCTTCCAGGGCAATGCGCTCGCGTTCCAATGCATTATCCTGCGCAAGGCGTTCTTGCTCAAGTTGCTGCGTTTGCTGTAACTGTTTTAGCTGCAAATCCTGCTCTTGTCTTTTTGGACTATCGCCGGATAAAGTTTGAACGGTATTAACGATCTGATTGACCGTATTTAATGTGCCAACCAGCGAACTTAAGCCGCTGGCGATTGGGGTTATCGCTCCCATGGGTTTTCTCCTTTTTTACGAAATGCTATGCATTTCTAGTTTTCGTTACCGCCTCGCACTTGCTCGGTACAATTTCCAAAACGCAGTTTTAAAAATCACTATTCACGCACAATACGAAGCAAAAGAATGCAGTTAATCATTCACCTTCAATTCCGTCGTCACAGACAGCAACGTAAAAGCCAACGGCGTATCCTGCTCAATCCGCCAGAGCGGTTTTGTGCCATCCGGTGACCAGCCAAGCGCGCGAACATGCACATCGCCGCTGACTTTTTCCGGTGGACCGCCAAGGGTCAAATTTTGGCCGATTTCCCGCAAAGTAATATCGGAAAGGCCGCGCCCAATATCAAGGCGCAGCGCCTGCGTATCCTGAAGGCGGTAAATCCCCTCTATCATGCGAATACGCCGCCCACCGCCCGCATTACCCGTTTCACTGGGCGGTAAAGGCTCGATAATATGGGTAAAGGGCAAGCCAATTTCTACGCTACTAGCGGCCTCGCTCAAGGTGATTTGACCGCCAGTAACGACCTGATTTTGCTGCACTTCTCCATCGGCAACAATTGAAACCGTTTCTCCTTCAAGGTGATCAAGCCCTGACCACGCTGTTGCGGGCGTTGGAATATCCCCTGTCAACGCTGAATCAAGATTAAGGTCATCCTCTAATTGCTCCACAAGATACGCGCCGCCGCGCTCAACCAGCATAAAAACATCATCCCCGACAACGGCAACTGATTTCACATTCCCCGCCGTATTGTGCAATGTCCATGCGGAAACCTGCTCTGATCTAAACACAGTAAGCGCAGCAAAGTCACCATCATTTCTAACCAGAAATAAGAGGCGACGCTTGGAATCATAATCCATGTCCACCGGGTCAGTGACAATATGTTGCGACAAAAGCGCGATATTGCTGGATTGATAAGCCTGCTCCAGATCCGTGTAAAGAAACTCCTGCACCTCCTGTTTGTTACGCGCAATAAATAATGTTGCACCATCAACATTGGTCGGCGGAATATGACGGTCAATCAATGATCCTATACGCGTTTGACGGCGAATTTGCACCGATACAGGCGTAAGCGGATCACCCGTGACTTGCCATTCCGCACCGCTGGTAAAAACCTGCAAATGGCGGCCTGAAAAAATGCCGCGAATGGCGTTGACCTGATCGGAGAGAATTGAAAACTCAATCGCCTCATCATCCAGCCCTTCGCCGAGATTAAAGTTAAACAAATCCCCTGATTTAGAAAACCACAAACGGTTGGGCAAATCACGCGATCCGCCAATCACCAGCCTGTCCTGATGAAATGCAACCGTTACAGGATAACCGCGAACGGGGCTAAAGGCTTGCTCGAACCAATCAATGGTCGGGTTGGTATCGGGCAGGTCTTCGATGGTTGTAACCGTAACAACGGTGGGCGAGTCGTAATCCGTGATCAGGACTTCTTTTCCCGCAACCCGCAGCCTCGTATTTTCATGCTCCTGCGCAAAAACATTGCCCGATGCGGTGAGCGTAATGCTGCCCGTTGTGCCACTTGGTGTTAACGTCACATCGCTATTGGCGAATTTGAAATAGGGCTGATCAATGATATTATTATCGGTGAAAAACACCCAATCGGAGAGCGTCCAGCTTGCATCCGCATTGCGCAGCAATCTTTTGGGCGGCACATCAGGATGCGTAATGAGCAACGTATCCGCGCTTTGTGTCCAGGCAATCTGATCAATCTGCGCCGCCGTCCAGGGCGCTGTAATTGTCGCCTCCTTTACGCCATTTGTATAGACATCAATCTGGCTATCGGTGATCACAAGCAAGGATGTTTGCTGCGTGTTAAATTCAAAAGCAATCAACCTGCCATTACCCGGCGCAGTATCGATATAAGCAAGCCCTGCCCGGCGCGTAATACCGCCAGTCGGGTTGATAAAAACATTGCGCAAAGCCAGCGCACCATTTTGATAGGCACGTAAATCACCGCGCCCTAAAAGCTCTCGACTGACTTCGCCGGCGGTGAATGTGGTTTTAATCTCACGAATACGGGTCATGTTATTGTCCTTATTAATCTCTGATATCAATCAATGTGAAATTTTCAATTCTATTAGGCGTATCTTGCTGCGCGTCGATCTGCCTGGCACGCTCATATTCCTGTGCAGCAATTCTGAAATGCGTTTCGGCGCGTGACGTGCTCTCGGTGACAGGAATGGTGAATTCCGCCGATAAACGGGCGATCAAAGCCTGATCGAAATAAGGGGGAAACTCGCTTTCATCAGGGCGGAAAATATAGGTTAGCGCAACCGCACTCGCATTGGTATGCAACGCCCCACGGGCAATCCGGTATTGCAAGCCGCGCCCCTTTGTCCCTGTTCCGGCGGAAACTGCCCGCAGATAATCATTGGGCAATCCGAACGCAAAACTATAATCAGCAACCGGATCGGTTGAAAGCTGCGTGAGGGCGACTTGCCCGCTTGCGAATGTCCATGGATATGCGGATAACAGCGCATCGCGGGTGTTGCCATAGAGCGCGCCGGCGATCTCGCTTTCCGCTGTACCGTCATTGAATGATGTAATCGGCGCTGCGCCAATACGAATAAGCGCGCGTGCGCATAATGCCACGTCGTTGAGTGCCATGTCAGGTCTCCTTTGGTTTTTTAGGGAATTATTTCTGGTGATATCGACTTAAGGCCGTATCCTCTTGTATACAAAGCTCTTCACTAATCGGAAGATAAGTCAGGATTTTTTCTGCGAGTGTTAATCCGAGCATTTGGTTATTTACCTGTTCCGAGTAGACAAAATTATCAACCGGGATCAAACAACACAATTCACGCTTTGGTCTTGTGATATAGCGATTGCCATCAAAACGCAAATGCATGTCATTTGATCCATTATTGTGCGGATATATAATAGCTTCTCTATAGCGACCTTTATAGCCCGGTGCTCCATCATTAGCCAAAACACATAATAATGTTATAAATGCTATCTCTTCTTTAAAATCGGGGCTGACACCTAATAATATTGTTTGAGAAGATTTTTAAGGTCATCCAAGAGCT
>CAWUJS010000072.1:0-9518 GCA_963922705.1 uncultured Alphaproteobacteria bacterium
TCCGATCTGGCAACCTCTTTCTGCTGCTTTCGGCCATTGGTACTGTGGGTTCGCATCCCGCTTTCCGTGTCTGGCTCTTATCACCCCGCGGCGAAGCAAACCGGAGGTTTGTTCGCAAAAGAAAAGGGGGGCGCATCTGGCTTTTAGGGTCGGGTTCTACCATGCGGGGCATTGCCCGATGCGCCCTGTTTCCCGGCAAAGTCTCCATTCTGGATATTGCCGAAAAACCAGCCTCTGTTAGCTTCGGGGGTTAGGGTGTAGGGTAATATGAACCCAAAGCTTACAAGAGACCAAGCTCATCAATTGACGGTTTAACGAAGTCTCAAGAGATCCTCCGTCATCTGGTCAACGGTATTAATCACACGTGTTCCTGCACTAAAGGCGCGTTGCGAGACAATTAATCGCGCAAATTCATCAGCTAAATCTACATTTGAGGATTCAAGCGTTGAAGGCTCAATAAAGCCTGCACCGCCAGTTCCAGCTTCACGTAAATTTTCCTCCCCGGAATCAGAGTTTTCGGAATAGGCCGTTCCTGAGACCTCGGTCAAGCCGTTGGAGTTTGAGAAGGTAATGAGCGGCGCTTTGTAAAGTGTTGATGTTGCACCATTGGAGAAACGCGCGATGATAAATCCGTCGCGGTCAATTTCAACACCTGTCCGTAATCCGAGTTCCGCACCGTTTTGATCGGCGAAAATAACATCGAAATTACCGGCAAATTGTGAGAATCGTTCAATATCAATATCAATATTTTGCGGCTCTGATCCATTGTTCCAATCAATTTGCGCAAGGTTTATATCCTTATTACCGCTATTGTCAGGAAGCGCATTCAGTGTTCCATCCCCATTAAAGTTTAGCAAACCACGTGATAGAGATGTGCCATCGGGGTGAACAATATTTAACTGCCACCAGCCGCGATTGTTATAGTTAGAATCGCCGGGAAGAAATTGCGGTGTCGGGAATGTATGGCCAGTTGTCAGGTCACCTGCGCTGTAAGGTGGTGAATCTGTTGGGGTACCATTATCATAGAGCCCACCTGTCAGGTCGTCTGAAAAGAAGCTATCCGGGCCGAGGCCGCCACCGCTGGGTAGTGTAATGCCGAGGCCGGTTAAGGCGCTTCCGACCTGCGAAAGTGTAAAGAACTGCGCTGCGCCGCCAGTAAAGTCAGTGCGCTGTATCACAAGTTCACCATCATTGCCAAGGAAGGCTTGAATATCAGGCGAGCCTGGTGTTGGGTTCAGTACCGCATTGGTATTGATGTTTGTGATGATATCATTCACCGTTGTCACGCCAATATTTGTACCCGCTACAGTGCCGTCATTATCAACTTCAAATGTCACGGCGCCACCGCCATCTACCGAGAGGGTGAATGTGTCGCCGTCAGTCAGGCCAAGCTCGGTAACAAGGTTATCAGTCGCAAGCAAGTCACCAACGCTACCGGCTGCTGTTCCTTGCGGTCCATAGGTTTTGGTATACTCGAATGTTAGAACCTGTGCAGAGCCCAGACTGTCAAAGACTGTAATGCCGCGAGAAAAATCAACCGGCCCGGCGATTGCATCTGCAAGACCCTGGTCAACGGTTTCTGCATTAAGATTGAGTGCGACTTCTGCGGCTGATGTTGGGCGTGTTAATCCGCCAAGGAAGGCAACATCGGCAGGTACGAGTGATGTCAGGTCGCCCTGGTTTGCGGGCAGGTTACCATCTGAATCAATAGGCCATGCATATAAGACAAAGCCTGAGGCATTTCTGAGAAGCCCTTGAGAATCTTCGGAAAATTGCCCTGCGCGTGTGTATAGAAACTCTTGCTGATCTGTTGCTGCGCGTTTGACGGCAAAGAATCCGTTTCCTGAAATTGCCGCATCTGTGGATGAAGAGGTCTGTTGTAGAGCGCCTTGCTGGTCAACGCGCTGAATACGGTTAACGGTCACTGTTCCCGGTGAGTATGTTGTCAGACGGCTTTCTGATGTCACAAGGCTTTCAAAGGCGGCTTCTGAGCGTTTAAAGCCTGTTGTGTTAATATTGGCGATATTATTCGAGATAATCGCTGTATTCTGTGACTGCGCAAATAGCGCTGATACACCTGTAAATAATGATCCAAATAGTCCCATTTTTTTCTCCTTTTTTAATTTTCCCTTTATTTTTAAAGGTTTGAAAAGTTCTTAATTTTTAAAGCATTACGCATCCGAAGTTCCTTCATCCGGGGTTGTATCTGCCGACTCTCCGGCCTCTGTTTCAGTAGTTGTTTCTGGTTGATTGACGCTCAAGATGTTTCCAAGTGATACGGCGCGTTCGCCGACAATCGCAAAAATAGATCCGTTTTGACTTTCGATGCCTGTAACATTGCCGGAAACAACAATCGTAGAGCCAACGCCGTTATCATCAGCATCAAGCGCGTCAATCACAATAGAATATGTACCTGGTTCTGCCGTGCTTCCTGAGGTGGTTTTGCCATCCCATGTAAATTCATTTTGTCCGACAGCGGTTGCGGCACTGGTTTCGTAGACAATGCTGCCATTTTCATCCAAAACCCGCAGCGTTGAATCAACGGCTTGATCGTTCAGTGAATAGAAAATGGTTGTTGGGTTGGTGCCGTCATAATTAAATTCTGAGGAGACGTAAGTGATGTCATTACCGATATATCCAAGTGCTTGCCCTGTCGAGCTGCTGAGTTGTAGGGATATTAAATCATCCAGCTTTTGGTTCGTATTAATTTGTTGTTCAACCCCGGTAAAAGCGACGAGCTGATTGGTAAACTCCGTTGTGTCCATTGGTGATAAGGGGTCCTGATTTTGCAATTGAATGGTGAGCAGATTCAAGAAGTCACTAAAATCTTCTGCCAATTGCGTGGAAGAAGCCTGCGTATTTGCTTGTCCGTTAAGTGCGGAGCTAATTGTTACATCTGATACCATTTTTTCTTCTCCTTATATTTACGCCCAAATGTCATAGCGCGTGTGTCCTGTTTCCGGATCAACGAGCCATGTCATTGTTGTTTCAATAATTTCTATATTCCCGCTATTTTGAGCGTTGCTGCCGGTTCCGCCATGATCATGCCCTCCGCCGCGCTGGTTATTGTGATTGAAATCAAAGCCATGCTCGGCAAGCTCAAATGATAAGCCGCCATCCGCGTCAAGCCCTGCATCCTGCAATGCGCGCTCCAGAATTTGAGCATCGCGCTGCATCATCATATAAGTCTCAGGCTTTTCAGCTGTGACAACGGCTTTCACAGTTTTATCCTTGCCAAATGTCATGCGCACATCCACGCGTCCTAAATCCGGCGGATCAAGCTGTAGTGATAAATCCGTATCGCCGTTAAGCGCGGTTTTTTGAATTGTGGCTGCAACCATTTGTGTCGCAGGGTGTGGTTGGCTGGCAGTCTGTGCATGGTTAACAAGTGCGATCAGGCTGCCTTGGGCAATGCTTTGCTGGCTGTTGAGTGAAAGGCCGAGCTGTTCAAGAACCGGATCACTTATGCTCGTGCTGGAAAAAAGCGATCCGATCAGGGTTGATGAGAAAGACTCCAAAACAAAAGCGGGTGCAGGTATAGAAGAGGGTGTGTTGCTTGCTAATTGCTGCGCAGGCTTGTTCGCCGATGCTAAATCAATAGCGGGATTGCCTGCATATTGTTTGACCGATGCCAAGCGTAAAATTTGTTCAAAATCACTATCAATATCCGTCCCGTCATTAAAAGAAAGCGGTGTTGTCCGGCGTTCCGTGACGCCTTCATCTGAAGCCTCAATGAGAGTGTTCAAACGTGCCGCGATATCTGTTGTATCCTGAGTGGAGAGGTTATTTTGAGTGTTTTGCGATGGCTGCGTGTTTGTTGCTTGTTTTAGCGCATTGATAATATTTTGGGCATCCGCGCTATTGTCGTTGCTAAAAATATTGAGCTGGTCGGTATTTTTTTGAACGTGTTTGGGGGGTGGGGCAATAATTGTTGCAAACCCGGCTGTTATTGCTTCAACAATTTCTTGAATTTCTTGAATTTCTTGCGCTTGCTCTTCAATCTGTGCGGCGCTATTTTGTGCTTCCTGCAAAAATGTGATTTGCTGCGGCGTTAAATTCAGTGTGCTGAGATCTTGTTCGGCGAGAAAGGCGCTGATGTCTTTATAGGGATTTGGCGGTGCGTCATTAAAAATGTTAAGCGCTTTGGCAATATCCGGAACAGTGATTTCACCTGTTTCTTTGTCAATTTGAAGATTGTTATTCTCGGTTCCGGCTTCAATGATATTGTCAAAAACCTGCTGATTAAGTGCAAGTGTTTGCTCAATCTCTTCAATCAAGTCCAGTCCTGCAATATCCTCTGCAATCCCATCGTTGTCAGCGAGTATTTTAACCAGATCAAGTGTCGGGTTTTTCTCAAGAAGAGGATTGTTTGATTGTAGTAATTCGGATTTTTTGGGGTCTAACAGTTGCAGATTTTCACCGGCATTATCGCCGCTATTTTCAAGTTGCTGATCAATTTGTTGTTCAATTTGCGAAAGCAGAAGGTCAAAAATACCAGAGCCGCCCTCATTCGGGGTGGTGATATCACCTTGAAGCAGCCCTGTCGCCGGAGTCAGTTGCACTGTCCCGATTTGCGGAGCGCCCGGTATTTGTCCCGGTATCTGTATTGTAAAAAAGCTAGCTAAATTAATCATATACTTTCATCGGCTCGTTTTAAATCTTATGCCGTCTCGCTAATCCCTGTTGTTACAACACGTTTTTCTGTTGTGTTGAGGCGTCCAGAGTTGCCATAGCTTGTTGCCTGTTGTTTGTTCACGGCATCTTTTGCTGCGCTGCGGATCGTATCGCTCAATCTGTTCATGGTGCGCTGCATGCGCTTTAGCGCCTCCTTGTTTTCATGCGCCAGAGTGCTAAAATCAGCTTGCATTCTTTCAAGCTGTCTTTTGAGAGAGGTGTCAACGAGACGCATTTCATCTTTACGTGCTAAAACTTCTTCAATGCCTTTTTGATAAAGTGTTGCAGCTTCAAACTTTTTGCCCTGTATGTCCATAAAGGCTTGCGTATCAACATTTTCCAATGCTTTGTTTTCCTCTATATAAACGCTGCGCAATGTATCGATAGTTTCTATCATCTGCTTCATTGCCTTTTCAGGTGAGGCAGACAGCATAGCGCCGGCAGGAATGTTGGAGCGGTTTTGGGGCTGAGTGTGTTTAGGCATTTTTTACCTCACTTTTTCGGTTATCCTGTTGGCCAATTTCTTGTGCATCAATTAGTGTGGTTTGTGTCCTTTTTTGTGCGTTATCATGGATGCGTTTGATGGCTTTGTTATTTTGTCTTGTTGCTTCGCCAAGGCGGATCTGCAAGGTTTCCAAACGATCCAGAAGCGCTGGATTCATGCCGCGAAATTCAGGCAAGCGATTGCGAAATTCCTGCGCTGCGGCGGCATAATGTTCAGCGATTAAAGCTTTTTCATCCTGTAGAATGGTAAAGCTGACCATGTCATTTTGTGCGATGGCCTGCGACTCACGCTCTGCGAGATTGGCGAGATTATCTGTCAGTTTTATGAGTTGCTGAATAGCTTGTGTTTTTTCATTCGAAAGAATATGTGTAGCGGCTGTTTCAGCAATTTCTACCGGGTTGTGTTGGTGTTGATTAGTTGCTTGTTGCATCATTGTCTCCTTCTGAGTCATCTTCATCTGTTGATAAAAGGTCTAAAATATCGTTTTCAATGCTTTGAGCTGTGTCTGGGCTTATCCCTTGCGCACCACTTAAATCGATACCATCCGCTTCGTTTTGCATGCGGATCATGGCTTCTTTTACTTCCGCAGCAATGCCAACCCCGCCAGTCTGTGATAACAGGCCGCCATATTCCTGGAGCAGCATATTGCGAAAGACTTCTTCGCCCTTGCCGCCGCCAAAGGGTGCTTCGGTGCTAATGCCTTCAAACATTGGCTTCATCATTTCTGCAATAAAGACAGCTTCAAATTCCTGCGCGGCTGCTTCTGCTTTTTGCAGGTCGATATTGCTTTTGATATTCTTAAGCTTGCTTGCAGCTTTCGAGGTATCGACCTGCGTTGTCTGCATAATGGCAAGGGTTGTGTCGGGGGATAGCCTATCCATTTAAATCACCTCAATCTCTGCCTGCAGAGCGCCTGCGGCCTTAATTGCCTGAAGGATTGTGATCACATCACGCGGTTGAATGCCGAGCCTGTTTAAGCCCGTTACAAGATCCTGCAGCGTGACGCCGCTATCGACCGTGGCGAATTTCCCGGGGCCCTGGTTCACTTCGATGTCTGTGCGCGGCACGGTGATTGTCTCTCCCGCTTCGGCAAACGGATTAGCCTGCGAGACTTGCGGCGTTTCCGTCACGCTCACGGTCAAATTACCTTGTGCAATTGCCACATCACTGATCTTGACTTGTGATCCCATGACAATCACGCCTGTACGCTCGCTGATGACAATCCTCGCGGGCTGATCGGGTTGAACGGGAAGCTGTTCAATATCCGTAATGAGATCAACAATTGTTCCATCATATTTGGCAGGGCGGCGCAGAACCACGCTTGCGCTATTTTCGGCTTTTGAGATATTCGCCGCAGTAAAGCCGTTAATAGCATTTGCAATGCGCCTTGCAGTCGTAAAATCCGGGTTTTTCAGCGCAAGCCTGACTTGCTGTAATTCTTCAAGCTTAAAGTCAATTTCACGCTCGACAATGGCACCATCTGCAATGCGCCCGGATGTCGGGATATTTTGTGTTACTGTTGCTGCCTCGCCTTGGACGGTAAAGCCGGAAACGCTGATCTCGCCTTGTGCTATTGCGTAAATCTCACTATCCGCAGCCATGAGTGGCGTCACAAGAAGCGTCCCGCCAAGCAAGCTATCCGCATCCCCAAGCGCAGACACGCTGACATCAATGCGTGATCCTTGATTGGAAAAGGGGGGCAGGGTGGCTGTTACCATGACGGCGGCAACATTTCCGGTATTAAGGTTCTGCCCGGCAACACTCACGCCTAAACGCTCCAGCATCGCAACCAGAGATCTTTGCGTGAACGGAGAATTCCCAAGGCTATCGCCCGTTCCGTTTAGACCGACAACCAAACCATATCCGATGAGCTGGTTATCGCGCACGCTTTCTATATTCACGATATCCTTGATACGGGATGTAGAAGCATGAGCCGGGGAGGGGCTAAAAGAGGCGCTTGTGACAAAAACCAAACCTGCAATCAAAAGGCCAAGAAGCCTATGGAGGAATCGATTGCGCATTTCCAATGGTTTATTTTTTGCTATTATGTTTGCATTCCCAAGCACGAACTACCTCATTTGCCTTGCTTATTATCTTGCGTGTTATCTATGCGAATACTGTGCCAGTTTTAGAGGTTGGCTAAGGCTCTGTTTTTAATGTCAAAAACGTTTTTTAGAGTGGGGGCGTTAAAAGCAATAATGACTGCTCGGCAAAAAATCCATGGTTGCATAGGCGGCAAATCTTTCCGCCTATCCCTGAATGCGTTATACTGATAAAAGATAAGAAAAATAATAAAGAGTAACAGTTATGAAAGTTCGTGGATCGGGATCAACGCAAGGCGTATCCAATACAAAAAAAGCATCCAAAACATCATCTGCTGATGCAAGTTTTGGCGACCTTATGACAGGTGGTGCAGAGCAAGCCGTCGCAACGCCGACAACGCAATCTATTGCGCAAGTTGATGCTTTGCTTGCTATTCAGGGTGCGGAAGATCCGACGCAAGGCGCTGCAAAAAAGCGGATGCGTGCGCGGGCGAATACACTTTTAAACGCCCTAGACAAAATCCGTGATTCATTGCTGGGCGGTACGTTAACGGTGGGCGATATGATTGATGTTGCTGACGTTGTGGCAAGCCATCGTGAAAAAATCAATGATCCCGGCCTCACAGCGATTATGGATGAAATTGATTTGCGCGCTCAAGTGGAGCTTGCGAAGATGCGTGTTGTTCTGGATAGGCAAGCTAATCAATAATGTGCTGTCATTGCGAGAGACTGCATACCTTCTGCGAAAATCAATTTCGCTTCTCTCGACCATGATATGCACGCAAAATGAGGATATATTTTTCTGTGTCATGCACACGATACCGCAGCATATAATTATCTTTTCCAAAAGAGAGATACAGTTCTCTTCTGTTATCGGTTTTATCGTATTCTGTGCCTATCTTTGGGTTTTGATGTAGAACCTTCACCGCATCCTTTATACGGTGAATAGCTTTCTTTGATGCGGTAGGGCTTTTATTTTTTAAGAAAACACGAAGGCGGTCAAGTTCATTTAGAGCATGGGGCGACCATCTTATTTGATATTCGGGCATGGTTGCTCTTTATCTGTTCCCCCCCTGTTCCCCATGTGTTAATCCAGTTCATAACGGTGTCATTATTTGCAAAGTTACCGTTTTCTGCTGCTTCCCACGTTTTTTTATCTTCTGCTTTCTCACGCAAAAATGTTTCTTGTTCGTCAGCATATTCGCGCAGCAAATCCGTCACGCTCATATTTTTGATGGCGGCTACTGCGTTTAGCGTTTCTAATGTCTTAGCATCGATTTCGATATTCATATTCCCATCCTATCAGATTTAAGAAAACCCTGTCTATAAGATAGTTATCCACGGTTTCTATGGATGAAACAGCGCCATTCTGCAACTGAAAAATGTACTTGTCATTAAGCGCCAGTAAGCGTATAGTTCCGCGTCTTATTTTTATATAACAAAGCATGTCCAAAGAAGGATAAAAACATGTCAAAAACAAGCAGTGCAATTGTCCCGCAAGATTATGATCCTGAAAATGATAAAGGCGATTTCATGAACCCGGTTATGCTGGAATATTTCCGCCAGCAACTTATTAACTGGCGCGAAGAATTGCTCCGTGAATCGCAGGACACAATTGCAAAAACGCTTCAGGGAACAGAGCTTCAAAAGCCCGATTTAACAGATCGTGCATCTGAGGAGACAGATCATGCGCTGGAATTGCGTACCCGCGATAGAGAGCGTAAATTGGTTAAGAAAATCAATTCTGCATTGCGTACGATTGATGAAGAGGAATATGGCTATTGTGAGGAAACGGGCGAGCCGATTTCTATTGCACGCCTAAAAGCCCGTCCGATTGCAACTTTGTCTTTAGAGGCGCAGGAACGCCATGAGCGTATGGAAAAGACGCAGCGGGATGATTGATCAATAGTGAAACAATCCCGATTGCCACGTCAGGCCCTTGGCCTTCCTCGCAATGACGTTCTCCTGTTATCCGTCATTGCGAACGCAGTGAAGCAATCTAGATTTGGTCGCGCCGCAGGCATTTAAAAAAACCGTTCACGCAAAGACCGCCATGAAGGCGCAACGGATACAGTGCTTATTGGGTAAAATAACTATCAAATCTAGAATTGAACCCGTTGCGTCTCCTTTGCGACCATGGCGTGAACGAGAGAAGCCTTTCCCGTCATCCCGGACTTGATCCGGGATCTTTTCGATCTAATAATGAAATCCACGCTGTAGATGCAAACAAACCTGCGGCTTTCTCGCAATGACGCTGTTGTCATTGCGAACGCAGTGAAGCAATCCAGATTGCTTCG
>CAWUJS010000073.1:0-9363 GCA_963922705.1 uncultured Alphaproteobacteria bacterium
GCTTTCTACAATACAACATTAAAATTATGATAATGGTAAGGAATCAGGTCTAATGAAGTCCGGCGGCTCACAGCCGGAATTCGGAATGGCGAAGTTGATGAGCAAGACGTGCTGGACTCTTTTATTAACGGAGACCTCAACACAGAATGGGAAAGCCGTTTGCGGGAGATGGTTATTCAGGGAAAGGAAGATAATAGTCCCATTCAGGATGCTGAATTTAGATATTACAACAACCAACTTCAGCGCATCCTCGTTGGTGACGAGTATAGTATTGATAACCAAAAAGATCAAATTCAGGCCATGGATAAGCTCTTTCAGTTTCAACAGGAATATATGGATTTTCTAAAATTCCAGCAAGACGGTAAAGAGCGTGAACGTCCTCCGACACAAAAAGAAAAGACAGACTTTTTGCAAGAACGTTCCCGCTTCTGGCAATGGAAAGGCGTCGATGATGCAACCCGCCATCGTCTTTTCCGGTCAGGAGAAGCACCCCCCAAGGGCATAGAATTTGAAGAAAATCTCCCCGGCCTAGGTGATGATATTTTTCTACTGCACCCTGATCTATATGATCCAAGCCGTAATGCTGTATTTGAATCGCTTCAGGATTTGGGGGACGCCGCCATTGAGTACAATGAAGCTTTAAGTACCTCTTCTGAGGCCGCACGAAAAACTTTCTTTGGCCGCCTTGTGATTGATACAGGCATGACACCGGAAGAATTAATGAAAGCGCAAGAGCGCATTCTCAAGAAATAAATACGGGGTTGGGCATCCTTGTCCATATCTATCCCATGTCCCAACTTCCTGTTCGAGGGTAATAAACGAGGGCGCGGTAAGACGGCATAAGGCTTTTATTCCTATATTGCCACTTACCTACCCAAAACCATTAGACCGCCCTCAGCGGTCTTTAAATCGCCTTAAAACAACACAAGGATTTTATGATGAAACAACTTATCCAATTTCGTAACGCATTAAGAGGGTTCAAAACCCGAAAGAAAAACTTCCCGTCATCTTGGGTGGAAGTCTTTACCGAGATCGCTATCAGGGAGGGTCAAAGCTTACAGGAGATCGCCGCCAGCACAGGACAAACCAACATCAATATATCCGCTGTTGTAAAAGAGCTTGAGAGCCGAAGCCTCGTGTATAAACGCAAAGACAAAGAAAACTACAAGGTGCGCTGCGTCTTCCTCACAGACATGGGGCGTATGATGGTTGATAGCCTTAAGCTCAATTACGTGTAGGCTTTCATTTCAGCCGCCTCAAAAGCCTTTTCAAACTCTGGGTATGAGATCGTCTTAACAATGTCTAGCCGTTGCTGCATTGTGAGACCGTGAGGATTATAAACTCTGTAAGTAATCCCCGCTTTCTCATGCCCGATTATTTCAGCGGCTTCTGTTTGTGGGACGCGGGACAGTTCAAAACACCGCACTACATTTTTTCTAAATGAGTGAAAGCTTATGCGATATTGGGCGGCGCTTTTTGCTCCCCGTTTTTTTCTGAAGGTGGAAAAGCCTGAGGAATAATTCCAACTCATTTTTTTATCTGGCCCACTAGGGTTTAGTTCGCTCCATATCAGCCCCTGTTTTTTATTTTTCTTCGCTCTTTCTGCTAGCCACTTAAGTCGGGGGTGCAACGGGACTTTTCGAATGCCTGCTTCAGACTTTGCTGCTGTAATGTCAAAATAAACTACTCCATCCTCTTCTCTTATGTTCTCCCATTCCAGTGAGCATATTTCGTTAAGGCGCATTCCTGAGTAAAGAGCTACATATGGTATCTCAAAATATTTTCGACTTTTGTGCGGGGGGATGAAGAGCTTTTTTAGATCGTTATCTAAATAGGGGTGCCAAGGGTTGGACTTTGTTTTTCGATAGAATCCTTCTGTGGGATTCGAACCGGCGCATTTGTTTCTTTGCTTTCCCCACTTCCACAATCCATGCAAAGCAGAGACATACCGGTTCAATGTTCTACCTGATAAGCCTTCCTCATCATCGCCATACAGTGCCTTAATTTCCGCAAGGCTTCGCTCTTTTGTTTTTGGTGATCGCCCCCAGTGAGGGCTGAGTGTTTCCGCTTCATCGAGAAACCCTGCGACGTCTTCTTCCCTCACCAAAGCCAGCGGCCTGTTCTTGATATAATCTTTGAACAGCCTAAAGACAGCCTCAGTCTGTCCGGTGGTCTGTGATGTCCATTCCTTGCTTGCATATTCGATGTACTGCTCAGCCGTTTCCTCAAAGGTTTCTTGATATGTTTGCTTTGGTTTTGTCTTTCGGCCTGTGCGTTGTTCCTTCTGGTAATCGACAAGAGCATCAAGCTTGGCTCTGGTCTCGTCGTCTAGGTCTGAGGGTTCTATTTCATCTTCCGGCTTGTCCAGTTCTTTGGATGCTTTCGACAAGAGGTAGTCGATTACAATGCCCGGACCGGTGTCGCCCTCGTCCTCGTCTGTAATTTCATAACCGCCCTCACGCTCCTCTTCTAGGGTCTTGTGGTATATCTCTCGTGCGTTAATTTTCAGCGCATCTGTGTTGCCCCGCATGCGGTTAAATTCATTCTTCCAATGCGCGACTTTCTCAAGCCTCTTTATCTGTGCGATTGATAAGTCAGCGGTCTTGAGTGTTTCAACAATCTCTTGTTTACCGTCAAAAAACTCCCGTAGATCGGGCGGGATTTTTATCCTGAAATACCATGTATTGTGTTGTTGTTTTAGGTAAGAGTAACGCTTCATTCTTTTTCCAAAAGTGGACTATGTAAGTGGTATATATTTTTGGACTATAAGGCGCATGAAGTCAATATAATTTAATTATATCAATGCTATAAAACTCAAGTAAGTGGGTGTCCTGCAACCCCAGCCATTTACATATCCATGAAAACCTCCCGAATTCTACAGAACGCCCCGAACATAGCTTAAATCAAGAGCTTCCAGTACATATAGTTATATTAAACTCTACTCAGATTGCTGTCTTCCACGCTGAAACGGGGTATCGTGACGGGGTATTTTGGAACTCACGGGGACCAGTTAGGGGGTATCGACTATTATGAAGCTCACCCATTTGATGATTAAAAACGCTAAACCCAAGGATAAGCCGTATAAATTAACGGATGGCGCGGGACTGCACCTCTACGTCAAACCCAATGGCAGCAGGCTCTGGCGTTTAGAATACAGCTTCAACAATAAGGAAAAACTGCTCTCGATCGGGCCCTTTCCCATTGGTTTCGTTGTTAGAGGCGCAGGAAGCCAGAGATGAAGCCAAAAAGCTCCTGCGTGACGGTGTTGAGCCGATGGTTGAAAAGAAGAAGAAAAAGCTGAAAACCATTCAAAACTATCAAAACACCTTTAAATTCGTCGCGCTCGATTGGTACGACAACCGCAAAGACCGCTGGACGAAGCGTTACGCCGATGAAGTTTTAAAGCGACTCGAAGCCGATATTTTTCCTGAAATTGGTGATTATCCGATTAAAGAGATCGAACCACCTATCCTCCTGCAGGTCATCCGGAAAATCGAGAAACGCGGCGCGGTGGAGCTGGCAAGGCGGCAACTCCAGAAGTGCGGTGAGATATTCCGTTATGCCATTGCCTGCGGATACGGCGTGCGTGATCCCTCCCGGGACATTAAGGAAGCACTCAAGCCGGTTAAGAAAACACACTTCGCGGCACTGGATGTGCGTGAATTGCCAGAATTTGTGAATGCGCTGGAAAAGAACGATGCGCGGCTCTATCAATCGACGCGTAATGCGCTGAAGCTGATCATGCTCACCTTTGTCCGTACCAGCGAGTTAATCAACGCCAGGTGGGAAAGGTAATGATTACAACATGACAAATGCTCATACAAGAATATGGGCTAAAACAAAGCCTGTGATACATCTCGTTTTTGCGTTGAGAGAACAGGTTGCAGATGTTTGTCACTATAAGCCTGTCTCTTGTGCTTGGTACGCACGAGCTTGGCCGGGCACGATTGGCAGTCAAGGAACACCTAAAGAAGGAATTAAAACAAATAGATACGCTGATTAAACAGATTGTGGAGGAGAAATAACATTGCATATAGATATCAAAACTGATAGTTTTGTTCTATAAATGTTCTTATAAGGCCATGGCACAGAAAACACAAATTGAATGGACGAACGCAACGTGGAACCCGGTAACAGGCTGCACAAAGATTAGTGCTGGCCGTGAACTTGATGGTAGAACGTGGGATGAGTTCCCGCAATTGTCTGATGAACGCGCAAACCCTAATCAACTTTTGGCAGCGGAGTAAAAATGGTACGAAAAGATCCTCGCTGGCCGATGCATTTAAGGACGAAGGCAAAGCTTGAAATATTACATAGCTATCTTGGAAAATGGTTTGGGATTTTAGCGAATAGTGGTTTTCCGCATGTATACTATATTGACGGCTTTTGTGGCCCCGGCGAATATGCTGGCGATGAAGAAGGATCGCCTGTAATTGCTGCTCACTATGCAAATAGCACAGCACAGAAATACCCCAGCTTTAAGGCGACGCTCATATTTATCGATAAAGATATTAAAGCCCTTGAACATTTGAAATCTATCGAAGCCATTAAGAAACCACACCCAAACGTCACAATTGAGATTAAAGAGGGTGTTTTTATAGATGAGTTAGAAAATATCGTCGAGACTTTAAAACAAAATCCTAGAAGCCCAACATTTAGCTTTATTGATCCTTTCGGATTTGGCCACACGCCATACGAGAAAATCAAATTATTAATGCATAATAATAGTAGCGAAATATTCGTGAATTTTATGTGCGGTTTTATGAACCGTTTTAAAGAGCATCCCGATAAAGAGGTTGTAAACAAAATAAAAGCTATGGTTGGTGAAGATGATCTGCAAACGATTATTGATGATCCAGAACCTATAGATCAGTTTTGTGAAGCCTTTGAAAGAAAGCTGAAAGATATCGGTGACTTTACACTTAAATTCATGATGCGTGATGCAAAACACATACGTGATAATGCTTTTTTCTTTTGTGGCCGTAACTCAAAGGGCTTTGAAAAAGTTAAAGAGGCTATGTGGAAGGTTGACCCCTTACATGGCAATGCTTTTTTAGCCCATAGAGAGCTGAACAAAGATACAACACAAGCTGATTTGTTTGGAGAAGCGGGTTCGCAAACACATGAGCTTTCAAAGCTAATTTTTGATCAATTTAAAGGTCAAAAGGATGTACCAGTTAAAGATATTTTTTGTTGAGTTATTGAGAAAACAGACGCCTTTTTACCCAAACATGCTCGTCAAGAGCTAGAGCATCTCAACGATAAAGGGCTTATTACAAATATAAACGACCCCAACCCTACAACGCGTAAAAGAAGAAAGGGTAGCTGGCCAGAACGATTATTATTAACATTCGCAGCCTCATTCCATTCATGAAAATCCTTTATTTATAAACGCAAATAATGCTGAACTGCTCAAACATCAGAATTTTCACCATCGGATTCACAGGTTCCAGCGCGGAGCATTTCTTTGAACGCTTGCGTAATGCCGGAGTCAAGAAAGTCATCGACACGCGTTTATGGGCCAGTTCGCAGCTTGCTGGTTTTGCGAAGAAGAAAGACCTTCCCTATTTTGTGAAAGAGTTAGCGGGTGCGGATTATGAGTATCGAGAGGATCTTGCGCCAACTGCGGATATTCTGAAGGCCTACAAAGACAACAGGATTAGCTGGGATGATTACGAGATTCAGTATATCGATCTGGTCAATCATCGTAATTTGGCCAATGTGCTATCGCCGGATGAAGTTGATCAGGCTTGTTTCCTGTGTGTCTGTAAAACAGAGCATAATTGCCACAGGCGCTTGCTGGCGGAGTATTTGCAACGGGAATGGAGTCATCCTGTGGAGATCATACATTTGTAAAAACACTTGATTTTTCCATGATAATATAGGAATATATTCAATGAAAACGCCACGAGTCCGTCTCGCGGTGTTTTTTTATGCGCAAAATCAACTTTTAAAATCTCGAGAAAAATCATGAAAATCAAACTGAATAAGCCGTTTGCGGCAAACTCCGCCGTGGATGAATTCGACGTGAAACAAATCAAAAAAGCCCTGAACCGCCTTGGTTATTATCAACCCTATGAGAAAACCGGCATCACTGGCATTCCAGACGCCGCAGTGTTTTCTGCTCTGAAATCTTTTCAGCAAGATCAAGGTCTTCCCCCTACTGGAACAGCAAAGCCGGATGATAAAACTATTGCAA
The DNA here is from genome assembly GCA_963922705.1 of uncultured Alphaproteobacteria bacterium. Lineage (GTDB taxonomy): Bacteria > Pseudomonadota > Alphaproteobacteria > Micavibrionales > Micavibrionaceae > TMED27. The sequence goes on from CAWUJS010000073.1 coordinate 6,200, forward strand.
AGCTCAGCAGCGAAGCTGGGAAAAAGCAAAGCGGAAAATATATCTGGCGTACCGTCGGTGACAGCAAGGTGCGTGACAGTCATGCGGAGCTGGATGGAACCGTCCGTGATCTCGCCGACTCTCTCGACCCCGGTGAAGAATTTAACTGCCGCTGTTGGGCGGAGCCTGTGAATTGTGACAAAGAGATCATCACCCAAAATGTAACCAGCGAAATCAATGACGCAGAACCATGGTCATGGATCGACTACGCAAACCACTATTGGAATGGTGGGGATGAAGCCGTAACTTTGTCAGAAATTGGGTATCTTGGCGGCGTCATTGGTTTTGCGGAGGGAGAAATTTTCCCGCGGGTTTCGGAGCAAGTTGCGGCTCTTGCAAGGGAAATTGAGCAAGGGTCTTTGTATTACACAACGGAACGAGATTATGAATTTGAAGGCGTTTCTTATCCTCTCGGAGGAGCAATAGTAACAAGTGAAACTATTGGCTCCGTTGAAATTAGCGGCAAGTGCTTAATTATCGATGCTGAGGTGACTTATAATTTCAGCGACACCTTCACTGATATTTTAGATATCCGAGAAAACGTAATTAAAGAAATCGGAACATCTGATCCAAACCATCCTGCTTTTGACGATTATAGGTGGACAGAGTTTTGGGGCACATATTTTGATATTACAGACACATGGACAACAAAAATGTCCGGCATCATTAAGAGTGCTAAAAAAGGATCAGAATAGTTTATGTATTTGCACAGCTATCATAAGTATGCCAAATGGAATCGTGAAAAGAGCGGAGCCTAAAATACAAAGATTGCTAATCAAACCATACTGTTTAATGTTTCTAAGTGGTGGCCATGCCCACTGGCGATATATGCAGCGCCATAAAAACTCCCACCACCCAATATAAACATTAACCATAAAGCTCCATATAAGGAATAAGGCAATGTATTTCATATAAAAATATTCTTTTGAGGCACAGCATATGTAGGTCTCTTCGGAAGATAAAATTCTGTACACAATTCCTCCCATGTAGAGCAATACAACAAACCACATAAACAAAATTCGCCCTGACTTATACCAAAACGGCATGCGTGGTGTGGCTGAAAATATTATAACCGGGATGGGCAGAAGCCATATCCATGAACCTATATAATTTGATACTGGTTCTAAAAATTCCATGCCTGGATCGTATCCAGATATAGACATTATATCAATGTGATATAAGCTGCAGACATGAAGGGCACAAAGGTATCCATATTGCTGGCACTGTTGTTTCTGTCGGCCTGCGGGCTGCGAACATATTATCCTGAAACTCACCCGCCGCCGGTGTCGCGGGAAGGAATCCACGAGGCTGTGCCTGAGGATATCTACAAAGTTCAGGCCAAAAAAACGGCCTCCCAGCAGTTATGCGATAGTGACGGTTGCATCACCGTTACGCTTGTTTCGCCTGGCGGTGAAGAACAACCCGTTTCGAAATGCGGCGATTACTGGCATTACACGGGACAGGGCTGGGGCACGAACCGAAATAATTACACCAACGACGACTATAATAATGATTACGCTTTCATAGAAAGCTGCAATATTCTGCAATTCGTCGAAAATGCGCAGACCTCTCGTTATTCCCGGTTTATCATGCCGCTGATGGAAGGATACGACCTTCAAAAGCCGGATCCGGATATGCTGTCTTTCCTGCCCTTTGCGCTGGATAACGATAGAGACAATGTCTGGACACCCTTTCACTGCGGTAAAAAGGAATGCGCTTCGGACTGGGGTAATGTGGAGCTCAAAAACGGCGGTTTGATTGTGTGGAATGGTAATCGGCATACGTCTTATTTCCCGGCCGGACGCGGCGATATAAACGGCGATGGCTGGGAGGATCTGCTCGTTAATTATTATTCCTACGCTTTTTCTAGATATTTACGCCCAGCTTTTCGGCAATCGTAAAGATATCCTTATCGCCGCGACCGCAGAGATTCATCACAAGGATATGATCTTTGGGTAAATCGGGAGCGATTTTCAAGACATGTGCGAGAGCGTGGGATGGCTCCAGCGCAGGCAGAATACCTTCATATTTTGCCAGGGTCTGAAACGCATTGAGTGCTTCATCATCCGTGACAGAAACATAGTTTACACGCTTTTGATCAAACAGCCAGGCATGTTCAGGGCCGATGCCGGGATAATCAAGGCCGGCGGAGATTGAATGCGGTTCAGTGATTTGACCGTCTGCATCTTGCAGGAAATAGCTTTGCATACCGTGAAGAATCCCTGGTGTGCCGCCGCTTAGGCTGGCGGCGTGCTGATCTGTATCAACGCCAAGACCGCCTGCTTCGACGCCGATGAGGGTCACTTGAGGGTCATCAAGAAAGGGATGCATCATGCCAAGTGCATTTGACCCGCCGCCGATACAGGCGACTAGTGTATCAGGGAGGCGATTTTCGCGTTCCATCATTTGTTCGCGGAGTTCCTTGCCGATGACAGACTGGAAATCGCGCACCATGGCTGGGAATGGGTGTGGTCCTGCGACTGTACCAATTAGATAGTAAGTGTCATGAACATTTGTGACCCAGTCACGCAGTGCTTCATTCATGGCGTCTTTGAGCGTGCCTGTGCCGCTTTCTACGGCTTGGATTTCAGCGCCAAGGAGTTTCATGCGAAAGACGTTGGGGGCTTGGCGTTCGATATCGGTTGCACCCATAAAGACGGTGCATGGAATGTCAAACAAGGCGCAGACGGTTGCTGTTGCAACGCCATGTTGTCCAGCGCCTGTCTCAGCGATGATGCGGGTTTTTCCCATGCGCTTGGCAAGCAGGACTTGTCCGATACAGTGATTGATCTTATGCGCGCCTGTATGGTTTAGCTCATCGCGTTTGAAATAGATTTTCGCGCCGCCTAGATGCTCGGTCAGGCGTTTGGCGAAATATAAGGGAGAAGGCCTGCCGATGTAATGTTTTGCGAGATCATCAAATTCTTCCCAGAATTTAGGGTCATTTTTGGCGGCATTCCATGCTTGTTCGACGGACAAGATAAGCGGCATTAGGGTTTCCGCGACATAGCGTCCCCCGTAAGGGCCAAAATGTCCTTTATCATCCGGTGCATTGCGTAATGAGTTAGGCTGATTCATAGGCCATTTTGTAGGCTACGCAGGATGAAATGGCAATATGTATCTTT
>CAWUJS010000074.1:0-9351 GCA_963922705.1 uncultured Alphaproteobacteria bacterium
GGCTTTATCTCTTCCCGGTGATCTTGAAATAGCTCTTCAAGAGCGCGTCCTTGGCGATCCAGAAGCCCCCATTAAAATCAGTGAGCATAGCTCGCTATCATGTGGCCACTGCGGGAACTTCCACAAAAATACTTTCAAAGAGTTTCAGGAAAAATGGATCGATACTGGCAAAGCCTATCTGGTTTTCTCAGATTTCCCATTGAACAACCCTGCCCTTAGCGCTTCTATGGTCGCGCGTTGCATAAAAGATAATGATCAATATTTCAAAGCGATAGAAGAATTATTTGCTTCACAACAAGACTGGGCATTCAGCAACTATTTTCAAAGACCATTAAAAGCTATTTTTGCTAAATACGGTATTGATGAGCAAACTTTTGAAAGCTGTATAAACAATGCAGAGCTAAAAGCAGGTTTGCTGGACAAAATACGCGCTACGCAACAACAATTTGACGTTAACTCAACCCCCAGCTTTGTTGTCAACAACACAATCACAATTGCCGGCGGCGCTTCTTATGAAGAATTTAACGCCATTCTTGAAAAGGCTGTTATGGATTCACAAAACCCTGCGCCTGTATCGGCAGAAGAAAGCCAATAAATCCCAATGCTTCAATTCGACAAGCTGCGTATCAATGGATTTAAGTCATTTGTAGACCGTACCGAACTTGAAATTGGTCGGGGTTTAAACGGTATTGTTGGCCCCAATGGCTGCGGCAAATCAAATCTTGTCGAAGCCTTACGCTGGGTGATGGGCGAAGCTTCCGCCAAACGTATGCGCGGCGGCGGGATGGAAGATGTTATCTTTAACGGCACAGACAAGCGCTCTGCTCGCAACATTGCCGAAGTCTCACTTCTGCTCAATAATACAAACCGCACAGCCCCCGCAGCCTATAACGCCAACGATGAAATTGAAGTGATAAGACGCATCGAACGCGATCGCGGCTCCAATTACAAAATCAACGGCAAAACCGTTCGCGCCCGCGATGTACAAATGCTCTTTGCCGATACCGTTTCCGGCGCAAACTCCCCTGCCCTTGTGGGGCAAGGACAAGTCTCTAAAATCATCAATGCCAAACCATTGGAACGAAGGCTCATCTTAGAAGACTCCGCTGGTATTTCCGGCCTGTACGCTCGCCGCCATGAAGCAGAGCTACGCCTGAAAGCAGCAGATGGAAACCTTGTACGGATCGAGGATATTCTCAGCAGCATGGAAAGCCGCCTCAATGGTCTCAAGCGTCAGGTTCGTCAAGCCAGCCGCTACCGCAATCTCAGCACACAAATCCGCCAGATGGAGATTTTGATCGCCTATATGGAGTGGGAATCGCTTGCCGCGCGTGCAAAAGAAATGCGTTTGAAATTTGAGGAGGCAGAAAGTCAGGTTGCTGAACATCTCGCCGCCGTGACCCAACTCACAAAAACACAAAATACACAAAGTGAAGACCTTCCCGCCTTGCGCAAAGCAGAAGCTGAGCTTGCCGCAACGCTACAAACACAGCGCCTGCACCTTCAAAGGATCGAAGATGAGACGGCACGCCTTAAACAAGCTCTCAATGAAACAATTGCACAAAAGGATCAAGCCGATGCAGATCTGGCGCATGAGCAAAATGTCCTAAAAGAGTCATCCGGGCAATTTGAACATGTGGATGCCGAGCAAAAACGCATATTAGCTGAAGAAGGCAGCCATGAAGGGCAGCTTGAGGAAAAGCACAAGATACGCGAAGAGCTTCAAACGAAAGTCAAAGCTCTCGAAGAACAGCACAATGCCCTTATGCAAAGCACAGCAGAGGCAAAAGCCCAAAGAAACGCTGCAGAACAGCGCTTAAAATCCAATGAGCAGCGCCTTGAGACGATCCTCACGCGCATTGCGAATAACACTGCAGAACTGGAAGCCCTGGAAAAAAAGCGCAGTGAGACAAGCCAAGCGGAAAGCTTTAAAGATAAAGTTTCCGAGCTTGAGGCTCTTATAGCTGACCTCAAAGAAAAAGCATCTGCAAACCATCAGGCTATTGAAAGCGTTACCCCAAAAGTTGATGAAACACGTACAGCACTCAACAACCTTGAAAACAAGAAGTCTGAATTTGATACTGAAGTCAGTATATTAGAGAGCATTCTTGAAGAAGATTCTCAAAACAAATCAGCGCCTGTTTTAAACGATGTCTCACCTGATAGCGGTTTTGAAAAGGCCTTGTCACGCGCGCTTGGGGATTCGCTTTTAGCCTCACTGGAACGTGATGCGAATACCATGTGGATTCCCGTTCAGCAAAAAAATATGCCGTCATTGCCGGATGGCTGCGATGCGCTTTTGCCGCATGTCTCTGCACCAAAAGCATTAGAAACAGCCCTCTCCCAAATCGGTGTGGTTAGCGATAAAAATCAAGGCGAAGCCTTATTGGCTAAATTATCACCGGGTCAATCGCTTGTTTCACGCGATGGTGATTATTGGCGCTGGGATGGTTATTGCGTCACAGCAAAAGCAAAAGACCGCCATAGCCAGCATTTAGAGCAAAAAAACAAATATCATGACTTGCTCAAACAACGCCCTAATATTGAATCCATGGTGACCGCGGCGCGTCAATCTCTGGAAACAATCCTGCTTGAGCAAGAATCTTTACGCAACACGCGCTCTGATATTTCGCGGACATTACAGGAAAAGGACATGGAGCTTACCCGCGCGCGTAATGCATGGGATGATGTCCGCGAATCTTACACAAAATTAGAAAGCGATATTGCCGCGCTCCATCAGGCACAAAGCCTCGCGCAAAGCGATAAAGAAGAGCTGGAAGCGCTCATTATTCAAGACAAAGAGCGTGTTGCAGCCTTTGTTGAAAGCCATGAGGATGACAAAGAGGCTCAGCTTACCGAACTGCACACCCGCCTTCAGAAAACGCGTCAGGCCTATAACGAAGCCGTACGTGCTTATGATCAGTATGTGCAAAAACAAAACTCACGCAGGGCAAGGCTTCAGGCGCTTGGTGATGAACGGATCACATTGCAAAACAGAATGATCCGAGCAAAAGAGCGTATCAAGGCATTAACGGAGCGCTCAGAAACACTTGAAGCAAAGCTCAAAGATTTAAAAACTCAGCCCAAAACATTCGATGCTGATAAAGAAAAATTACTATCCAAAATCTCCAATGCCGAGCAAGAACGTGATCAGGCGGCTGAAAAACTCTCTGAGCGTGAAGTCGAAGTTGCTGAAACTACAAAAGCACTTAAAGAAGCAGAACGTGTTTTATCAGAAGCCCGAGAATCCCGCGCCCATGCACAGGCGACCTTTTCCGTGATTAACGAACAAATTCAAACACAAGAATCCGCCATTGCAGAAAAATTTGATATGAAGCCGCATGAGCTCCCCGATCATTCCGCCATTGATATGGATAAAAATCTCGGTGATCTTGATTCGCTACGCGGCAAAAAAGAAAATCTGATCCGTGAGCGCGATCAAATCGGCCCCGTTAATTTACGCGCCGATGAGGAAGCGCAGGAACTCGAAAAAGAAGTCACGACCCTCATTCATGAACGCAATGACCTCATGGAGGCTATTGCCGAACTACGCCAGGGGATCAACAAAATCAATGCAGAAGCACGTGAGCGTCTTTTAGGTGCATTTGACCATGTGAACGCACATTTTGAACGCCTCTTCACACAATTATTCGGCGGCGGCAAAGCGCATCTCGCCCTCATTGATGATGAAGAAACAAAAGCGAAAGATCCGCTCGGCGCAGGGCTGGAAATCTTTGCTCAACCGCCGGGAAAAACCCTGCAATCATTATCGCTTTTATCAGGCGGTGAGCAAACGCTTGCTTCTATCGCCCTTATTTTTGCGATGTTCCTGACCAATCCGTCACCCGTTTGCGTCCTCGATGAGATTGATGCACCACTGGATGATGCAAATGTGGATCGTGTTTGCGACTTGCTGGATGAAATTTCAATGCGCGGTGAAACGCGATTTATTATTGTCACGCACCATCGCCTGACAATGGCGCGTATGGATCGCCTGTATGGCGTTACCATGTCTGAGCGCGGGGTATCGCAACTGGTATCGGTTGACCTGCAACAGAGCTTTGACTTTCTGGATGAGGCCGCATGAGTGACGACAATAATAAAGAAAACAATAAAGAAGATGAAAAAGGCGAAACATATACGCAAAGAAATGCAGGCTATAGCTTTTTGGCTACTGTCATCGCCTCCGGCATTGTCGGCTTCATGATTGACCGCTTTGCAGATACTGCGCCATGGGGCATTTTAGGCATGATGAGTTTTGGCTTTATTTATGCAACATGGAAAGCGCAACAAGCCGTAACACAGGACAAAAATAAAAAACAAAAATAAAAAAGATGACGAAAAATGATAATTTTTGTTTTTGCCCCATTGCCAGATGCTCAAAAACCCGCTATGAAATGCACGATTTTAATGAATAGAGCAATTACAGAAGTATGGCAAATCCAGTTGCACAGTTTGTTATAGAACAGAAAATCCCCTTTGAAATAGGCGGTATTGATCTTTCATTCACAAATTCCGCTCTTTGGATGACACTCGCTTTTATTGTATCGACCACTTTCTTATCTATCGCCATGGGCAAAAAAGACATGGTTCCGGGTCGCTTGCAAATGACTGCCGAGCTTTTATACGAGTTTGTTGCTAAAATGGTCAAAGACAATATCGGTTCCAAAGGGCGTAAATTTTTCCCGTTCGTCTTTACGCTGTTTATTTTTGTTTTGATGGGTAATTTGCTAGGCCTGCTACCAAAATCATTCACTTACACGAGCCACTTGGCCGTGACCGGCGCTCTCGCACTGACTGTTTTCTTTGCTGTTATTATATTCGGTTTTATTAATCACGGTCTTAAATTCTTGAGCCTATTCGCACCATCTGGTGTTCCATGGTTCATGCTCCCGATGATCGTGCCCATCGAAGTTGTATCTTTTTTCGTAAGACCCTTAACGTTGTCTGTACGATTATTCGCCAATATGATGGCTGGGCACATTATGCTAAAAATTATCGCAAGCTTCGCAGTTGCTGCTGCTAGCATGGGCGGCGTTGGATTGATACTAGGCTTAATCCCTTCCTTCGTTGGAATGCTAATGCTTGCCTTTGAATTACTCGTTGCCTTCATACAGGCCTATGTTTTTGCAATATTATCTTGCGTCTATTTAAAAGATGCAGTCGAGCTTCATCACTAGATGTAGAAAATTTTAACCCCTTAATTAAACAAAAGAAAAGGAAGAAAAAATGGAAGTAGAAGCTGTAAAATTAATCGCCGGAGCTGTTGCAATGCTACCCGCTTTAGGCGCTGCTATCGGTCTTGCTATATACGCAAAATCATATGCTGAAGGTATCGCAAGAAACCCACAAGCAAAAAAAGAACTCGATGAAAAATTCTTCGTTATCCTTGCCTTTATTGAAGCTCTTGGGATTATTCCTATTGGTCTTGGCGCAGCAATGCTCTTCGGCTAAAAGCGCATTTAACTTAACGTTCAATAATAAAGAGGCCCTGGATTTCCAATGAGAAAATCAATCCTGTCTTTTCTAAACACGGGAGCTGTTGTTGTAACAATGACAGCTCTTACAATCACAGCTGGTTACGCTGCTGAAAAAGGTAAATACCCGGAAGTTGAAGGCCTCCCACAATTAGATTTCACAACATATACATCGCAGATATTCTGGATGTTTGTGTTCTTCATTATCCTCTACGTATTTTTTGCAAAGAAAACGATTCCGGAAATATCTGGAACAGTTGAAACGCGCCGCGAGAAAATTGAAGATGATTTATCACAAGCTAAAGACTTAAAAGACAAGGCAAAAAAAGTGCAGTGCGAGTATGAAGAGGCTCTTCATACTGCACATGCAACTGCCAATGAAACTTTTAAAGATGTAGAAGAGCACATAAAAGACGAAAATGAAAAAAGGCTGAACGCTTTTACAGAGCATGCGCTAAAACTAACACACAGCACAGAAGCCAAAATTGAAAAAGAGAAAGCATCGGCTTTGGCTGAGACACAGAGCATTGCCGCAGAAATTGCAAGCATAGCAGCAGAAAAAATTGTTGGTATTTCAACCGATATAAAACAGGCAGAAACGCTCGTTAAAAACATCAACAAGAAAGCTGCATAAGGTTTAAAATGGATTTTTTACACGACACTAACTTTTGGTATCTGATTTCATTTGGGATATTCGCAGGAATACTCTGGAAATTCGGCAAGCCTGCCCTACTCGGCTTCATTGACGCTCGTATTCAGTCCATTCGTGAAGAAATTGAAGAAGCTGAAAGCCTGCGCACAGAAGCCCATGAACTGCTTGCACAATATCAGCGTAAACATCGTGACGCCGTACAAGAAGCCAACGACATCATTGAGAGAGCAAAGGCAAATGCAGCTGAAATCAAGGCAAGCGCAGAAGCCGATATAGAAGAAACAATTTCCCGCCGTGAAAGACAATTGGAAGAACGTATCGCCCGTATGGAAGAAGCTGCAATTGATGAAATAAAAGCGCATACAGCTAATCTTGCTATCGAAGCAACGGCTGAGATCATCGCCAATAAGCTTGACAAAAAGGCCAATCAGGTCTTAGTTGATCAATCTATAAAAGCAATCGGTCAGAAACTCCACTAATTCTGGCAAGCGCCATTTTTTGATGAGGAGTTAAAAATGACACAAAACGCCATAACTGAGCAGCTATCACCAAAAGAGATTGTTGATACCCTTTGTAGAGAAGCCAAAGAGGCAAGCTGCCTGCTGTCTCAAGCAAAAGAAGATCAAATCAACGCTGTGCTCACATCGCTAGCCAGAAACCTGCGTGCCAATATCCCCACCATCTTAACAGAAAACCAAAAGGATCTCGCAGCAGGTGAACAAAACGGTCTGACACAAGCAATGCTTGATCGCCTGAAACTCGACGAGCCACGCATTGAAGGGATTGCCGCCGGCGTTGAATCCATAGTCAAGCTCGACGATCCCGTTGGCCGTACGCTTTGGGATAATACCCGTCCAAATGGCCTAAAAATTAAACGCGTTTCTGTCCCAATTGGTGTCTTGGGCATGATTTACGAATCGCGCCCCAATGTTACAGTGGATGCGGCTGCGCTCTGCCTGAAATCCCGCAACGCGGTTGTTCTCAGAGGCGGCTCTGAAAGCTTGCATAGTTCTCTTGCACTGCACAATATTATTCAACAAACACTGACCGAACATAATATCCCAAGCGCCGCTGTCTCTATGATCCCCATCAAAGACCGTGAAGCCGTCGGCGCTCTCCTCGAAGCATCACACAGCGTTGATGCCGTTATCCCGCGTGGTGGAAAAAGCCTCATAGAGCGCGTACAAAAACAAGCAGCAATGCCCGTCTTTAGCCATCTTGATGGCATATGCCACATCTATGTCCATCCCAGCGTTAAACCAGACATCGCAAAAGAAGTCCCCCTTAATGCAAAGCTTCGCCGCACTGGCATTTGCGGTGCAATGGAGACTTTGTTGCTCGATAAAGACCTCGACACTGACATTGCCAAAAACATCTTAAGCACGCTTTTGAATGAAGGCTGCGAGATTGTCGGTGATAAAATCGCTCAAGGCCTGGATGACCGTATAAGCCCCGCAACCTCAGAGGATTGGACAACCGAATATCTGGATAGCAAGCTTTCCGTGGCGATTGTCAGCAATGTCGAAGAGGCAGTCAACCATATCAACAAAAACGGCTCTCACCATACGGATTCCATTCTTGCCGAGGATCATAGCGCCACAGAATATTTCCTGGCCAATGTCGATAGCGGCATTGTTATGCATAATGCATCCACGCAATTTGCTGATGGCGGAGAGTTTGGCATGGGCGCGGAAATTGGTATCGCTACGGGTAAGATGCATGCACGCGGGCCTGTCGGGCTTGAGCAGCTTTGCACATATAAATACCACGTATTGGGTAACGGCCAAATCCGCCCGAAATAATCCATAATTATAAACTGGAACGACTACAAACACAAAAACGCTATAAATAAAGTCATATTATAAAAATATTATTGACGCATGTCGTCATCCTATGGCAGAAACCATTTTATGGTTAACGTCATAGACATAAAGCCGCTCGACGCGTTCCTTGCCAGTTTCGCATCGGGATCAAATGATCCAAGGGTTGAAGCTTTTCTCATCTACGCCCTCAAAAAGCCTTTGCTCAAAGAAGAGAGACTCTATTATATAGTCACAAGCTATCCCGACAATCCGCCGGAATGGTTAACGCCGAAAAAGTTTATGGAGGATTCATTCCATCGATTAAATCTCGAGAGCGTTTGTCCTAATATAAGAGCAAAGATAGAGCACGTCAAAGACTGGATCGTGAGTGCGATCAACGATAATGACGAATGGGTCAATGATCTGGATCGTCAAGGACGCCCAAAGCGTTTTAATTTTGCAACGCTAAAGGATGCTGTTTCCGCCGCCGATAAGGATATGAAGAAAAAGAGCGCACGCCTGCGTGAGAAATTCGCTGATTCCGTGGCTGCGTTTGAAGAACAGCTCACGAATGGGCATATTAAAATCATCAAGGATTTGGAGCGCGGTTATAAATTCGTCCAATTGCTAACCCCTGAGGCACTTGATTTTGAATCAGTAAAAATCAGGCATTGTATCGGCAATGGCGCTTACGATGCCCGGGTTAAAGATAAGAATTATCAATATTATTCGCTGCGTGATGGATCAAACAAGCCGCATGCCACAATAGAAATTAACAATAAGAACCTTGTACAGTGTAAAGGCAAAGGCAACAAGCCGCCCATCGCGGATTATTTTGCTTTCATACAAGAGTTCATTAAAGAAAATCAATGGACTCTTTCCGCAAGCCCCCGTAGTACAGGCCTGATCAAATATGAAGGTGAATATTACACAGCTAATGACCTGCCCGAGGGGATGCGTTATCCGGGCATGCTGAATCTTTCACATATTCCATGGCTGACACGGCTTCCTAACAATCTCTCAGTTAGTCGCGGTCTGGGCTTAACAGGCTGCACATCTTTGACAGCTTTGCCAGACAATCTCACAGTTGCTGGGCCTATTATGTACTTAAATGAATGCCCCTCACTGAGGTCAATTGGCAAAAACCTCAAAGTTGCTGGAAGCATATTTTATGACAGAATACAATTCAAAACCGTTGAAGAATTCCAGAAATATTTTGAAGAAAAATATCCGCCACCGCCAGCCCCCTCCATTACAAGCTCAATTGCCGATGGTATGGATCAAAATCCAGAGCCATAAAGCTGCTATATACAAGCACGCATTTTATAGCCATTCCAGTTTATAATCGGACACCCCTCGAAAATTGTTCGGCTTTTTCAAAATGTGACGACAACGTATAGACAATACTTTAAGGAGCATT
>CAWUJS010000075.1:0-9348 GCA_963922705.1 uncultured Alphaproteobacteria bacterium
GCGAAAGCGGCATAATCGCAAGAAACCCTGAAACCAACCCAGTTCGTCATTGCGAGGAGGCAGAGCCGACGAAGCAATCTGGATTGCTTCACTGCGTTCGCAATGACAACAGCGTCATTGTAAGGAAGCCGAAGGTTTGTTCGCATCTATATAACGGGGATCTCATCCTTAAAGCGAAGAGATCCCGGCTTTCGCCGGGATGACATCTGTGGGGGATGGGATGACGGGTGAAGAATAGGATGACGATAGTTTTTACACATCACGGTTTCAAATGCAATTGCCATGTATTTGTAACGAAGATACGAAAAAGCAGAGTATTTCACTTAAAGTCTATGGTTCAAACTCTTCTTTCATCCGTGCTCTTCTTAAAGCGTCCATATCTTCTTCTCTTCCTGCAAATAGATCATCTTCCTGACGTGCCCTTGCCTGCTGTTCGTAAGTCCACGGATTTCCGACATACGTATCACAAAATTCTTGCCAATTATTATCTGTCACATCTGCGCTCATATGCTCTCTTTCAACCTCAAATCCTTTTTCCTTCATGAGGCGTACCGTATCAAGATAAAGAGGAGCAGACCCATCAGCAGGCGTATCCATGGTAAATACCTCATTGTGTCCGCCGGTCGTGAAATTAATACTCTCTGGCACGATCACTTGTACGCTATTTGTCCCGCCGAGATCAGCTAATGTTCCATCTCGCTGCGCTGTAAAAATTTTAAATCGCGCAAGATCTTCGCCCAAAGCTTCGACTTTTTTGGGTCGCGTTATATGATCAGGCTCCCAAGCATTCGTCGATTCACAACTGCAAAGATCGGTTATCTTTCCACCAGCTTGCAATCTGGCGATCAGGTAATCTGCGTATTCCTCATGCGTTGCCGGTCTCAATGTTTCACTGGCGTGTGGCGATGTCGCATCCGCGAAGCTCCCGGTTGTTTTTTTATCAGCACTCATTGCTTTTTCCTTTTTAGGTTTAATTTAGTTGTTACTATGCACATAAAAACCACAATGTCAAAAAAATTATGTAACGTTTAACTACAAGTGAAGCACAAAGGTAAACCGCACAAACCTTCGCGGTTTCGTTCTTCGTTACAAAAAATCATATCGTATTGCTGATGGATTTTTGTTAAACAGGGTTTAGCCTCTAAAGCAACAGGATTTTTATGACACTCACTTTCAACATTCTGACTTTATTCCCCGATATGTTTCCCGGATCGCTTGGGCAATCCCTGGCGGGAAAGGCTTTGGAGCGCGGGGATTGGGGGTTTAAGACGGTGAATATCCGCGACTTCGCGCAAGGTGTTCATAAAAGCGTTGATGATACACCCTATGGCGGCGGTGCGGGGATGGTGATGCGCGCGGATATCATAGAGCGCGCCTTGCTTTCGGTTCCTGCGCCGGGGCGGAAAATTTACCTCTCCCCGCGCGGAAAGCCATTGACACAGGGGATGGTGAAAACGCTATCGCGTGCCTCGGATATTACGCTGCTTTGCGGGCGCTATGAAGGGGTGGATCAGCGTTTACTGGATGCGTATGATTTTGAGGAAATCTCAATCGGGGATTATGTTTTAAGCGGCGGGGAACCTGCTGCGCTTATTCTGATGGATGCGTGTATTCGCCTGTTGCCCGGCGTGATGGGCAATGATGATACGCCGCTTGAGGAGAGTTTTTCCAATGGCTTGCTGGAATACCCGCATTACACCCGCCCGGCTGTGTGGGAGGCGGAATGCGGTCAAGCCCTTGAGGTTCCCGATGTGCTGCGCTCTGGCAATCATCAAAACATCAAAGAATGGCGCGCGGCGCAGAGCCTTGAGATTACGCAAAAACAACGCCCGGATTTGTATGAGGTTTTACAGGAAGATAAGAAGTTTGAAAGAAGAGGAAGCCTGCATATTGATCATGGTAAAATTGATGAAATCTGCAAGGAAATCGTAGATGCATCGATTTTTATCCATAAGCAGCTAGGCCCCGGCTTGCTTGAAAACATTTACGAAATTTTTTTGTTTCAGGAGCTGCAAAAACGCTGTTTGAGCGTTCAAAGGCAAGTTTCAATTCCCGTTCAGATAGACGAACGCACAACACATCATGCCTTTCGCGCTGACTTAATTGTCGAAAACCATGTTTTGATTGAGCTTAAAGCCGTCGAAAAACAACTTCCCGTTCATAAAGCTCAAGTTATTTCTTATTTGAAATTAACCAATCTTCCTGTCGGGTTCTTAATTAATTTTAATGTACCTTTGCTAAAAGACGGTATCCGGCGATTTCAGAACCGATAATCAAGATCACTTTTTTATCTTCCCTGCTTCCTGTTAAAAAACCTTGTGTCAAAGAATGGCGCGCGGCGCAGAGCCTTGAGATTACGAAAAAACAACGCCCGGATTTACTATAAAAAAAATCTTGACTAAAAAGCATAATTTTATTACGTTTTTGATGCATTAACTTTTGAGGATAAAATAATGGTAAATTTTGTAAAAACAACAGCAGCCGCAACAGCCTTTTTGATGACCGCTTCAGCAGCCACAGCATATGATGGCAATTCAAGCTTAAGCTCGAAAGATAGGTTAAAACAGCAAAGTAAGCGAATTGAGCTAATTGAGCGATTTAAACAGAGATTTGAGCGAATTACGCGAATTAAACATAAAATTGATCGCGGAGCGATTAAAACAGTAGAACCTAGCTTCTTAAGTGATTCTTTTAGTAGCACTATTGACACAACTGGCCCTGTTCTTGTCAAAGGTGACCTAGGCGAAGGCGGTAAAATTAAAAATACTGGTGGTGTTGTTGTCTGCGGCGATTCGTATGGTTTTATAGATACCACAGGTACTGTTTATATCAAAGGTAACTTTAACAAAGGCAGTATTATTGACAATACTGGTGGCGCTGTTATTGAAAAAAATTCGTATGGTTTTATAAGTACCACTGGAGATGTCACTGTTGGAGGAGAAAACGTAGGAACCATTAATACTACTGGAGATGTCACTGTTGGAGGAGAAAACGTAGGAACCATTGATACTACTGGAGATGTCACTGTTGGAGGAGAAATTAGTACTAATGGAGATGTCACTGTTGATCTAAACGCAGGTAAAGGAAATTCTTACACATCAATAATGCAAAGTTATTTGGACAAAGAAATACAAAGTTATTTTGATGGGCTTTGCCCTAAATAGGAATAGTATGGTTTTTTAGCCATGGTAGACCATCTGACATTCTGCTTTTTATTTCGGAGTTTTTCTTGCGTTTTGGGAATTTTGCGCGTATAAACTGGCAAAGTTTTCAAAAAAAGATAAAAAACCTGCTAAGCATATGCTTAATTACGAGGTTTAAAATAAGGAAATAAAGCAATGAATACATTACAAAAATTCGAAGCCAAAGAGCTTGAAAAACTACAAGAATCCAAATCCGTTCCGGCATTCTCCGCTGGCGATACTGTCCGCGTGAATGTCCGCATTAAAGAAGGCTCTCGAGAGCGTGTGCAGGCCTATGAAGGGGTTTGTATTGCCCGTTCCGGTTCCGGCATTAACGCGAACTTTACCGTACGCAAAATCTCATATGGTGAAGGCGTTGAGCGTGTATTCCCGCTTTGGAGCTCACGTATCGATTCTATCGAGGTGGTTCGCAAAGGTTCTGTGCGTCGTGCGAAGCTTTATTATCTGCGCGATCGCCGCGGTAAGTCTGCGCGTATCTCTGAGCGTACAACTGGCCACGGTTTTGATGCCAGTGTCGATGAGGCGGAAGAGAAGCTGACACAGACACAAAAACGCGCGAAAAAGAAGGCGGAAAAAGACGCTAAACGCGCCGCTGCACGTAAAGAGCAGGAAGCGCTGATTAAGGCAAAAGAAGAAGCGAAAAAAGCCGAAAAAGAGGCTGCGGAAGCTGCTGAAGCAGACAATCAAGAATAGTTTTTTCCAAGTGTCTGTGGTTTAAATGAACACGTGAGATAACGAAGATAACAGCGTTTTGTGATGCGTGTTTAAAATACAAAAAACTCCGTTAGCTCTGCTGACTCACGTGTAAATTCTTTTATAAAAAACCTTGGAGTCTTTGCGCCTTGGTGGTTTTATTGAATGCACGTTACAATATAAATCATCAGGATACAAAACCATGAAACCACGCACTTTATTTGAAAAAATCTGGGATGATCATGTCGTACATCAGCAAGATGACGGGACATGCCTTCTCTATATTGATCGGCATTTGGTGCATGAAGTTACCAGCCCGCAGGCTTTTGAAGGCTTACGCATGGCGGGGCGCGGGGTTCGGCGCCCGCAAAATACGCTTGCCGTTATGGATCATAATGTGCCGACAACTGACCGCTCTGTGCCCATCGCAGAAGAGATGAGCCGTATTCAGGTTGAGACTTTGCGCAAGAATTGCGAAGAATTCGGTGTTGAGTTGTTTGACCTTACCGATAAGCGCCAGGGCATTGTGCATATTATCGGCCCTGAGCAAGGCTTTACCCTGCCCGGCATGACGATTGTTTGCGGCGATAGCCATACCTCGACCCATGGCGCATTTGGCGCGCTGGCGTTCGGGATTGGGACTTCTGAGGTTGAGCACGTGCTGGCGACGCAGACCATTATCCAAAAGCCTGCAAAAACAATGCGGATTACGGTTGATGGGCAGCTTGGTGCCGGCGTGACCGCCAAGGATATGATTTTGGCGATTATCGGCGAGATCGGTACGGCTGGTGGGACTGGCTATGTGATTGAATATGCCGGGGAAGCGGTGCGCAGCCTATCCATGGAGGGGCGTATGACGATGTGTAATATGTCCATTGAGGGCGGTGCACGTGCCGGCATGGTTGCGCCGGATGAGACTACGTTTCAGTACATAAAAGGCCGCCCGCGCGCGCCTAAAGGCGAGGATTTTGAGCGTGCCGTGGCCTATTGGAAAACCCTGCCGAGTGATGCGGGCGCGGTTTATGATCGTGAGGTTTTTCTAAAAGCCGAGGATATCGAGCCGACCGTGACATGGGGGACAACGCCCGAAGATGTTGTGCCGATTACGGGACATGTCCCCTCGCCCGATGATTTTGAGGATGAGAATAAGCGTGCCAGCGTTGAGCGTATGCTTGAGTATATGGGGCTTGAGGCCGGAACGAAAATGACGGATATTGCGCTTGATAAAATCTTTATCGGCTCCTGCACCAATGCACGGATTGAAGATTTACGCGAGGTTGCACGCATTGTCGAGGGCAAGAAAGTTGCGGGTAACATTAAAGAGGCAATGATTGTTCCCGGCTCCGGTTTGGTGAAAATTATGGCCGAGGAAGAAGGGATTGCCGATATTTTGATTGAGGCCGGATTTGACTGGCGTGAGCCGGGCTGCTCCATGTGTTTGGGCATGAACCCGGATCAGCTTGAACCCGGTGAACGCTGTGCCTCGACATCGAACAGGAATTTCGAAGGCCGGCAAGGGCGCGGCGGGCGTACGCATCTCGTCAGCCCTGTCATGGCAGCAGCAGCGGCGATTACGGGAAGGCTAACGGATATTCGTGAGCTATAGCAGCTTTTTTAGATTGCAGCTTCAGCCTGACAGGCTTCCTCGCAATGACAATGAGTGTTCACGCGAAAAAAAGCCACAGAAAAGCGGATGCCTTGCATCGCGTGCTATTTTGGCGGAGCGATAACAAAGCCTATCATATCTGTTCTTTGTGTTAATGGCTTGTGAAGCTGAATTGTGTTTTCATCAAGTCCAGCCTCTTTAAACGCAGATTTAAGATGTGATTGCAATCGATCTATAAAACCACCCGGCTTGATTTCTCCAGATAGAGGCCGAAAGCCCTTACCGAATGGAGACGTACCGTTAAATATCATGCTTGTCTTAAATTCATGCCATGAGTGTAAGTCATCCTGTGGCTGTTCGTCCTCTTGAAACGGTTTTGCCATTGACGCATCAAAATCGAACAGAGGCGCATATTTTTGATTAAAGCTCTGCATGGCTTGTCTTAAAACTTCGGATGCCTCTTCGATGTTGATAGAGCCAAGCTCATCATCCGAAAATGCAAAGCTGACACAGGAGAAATAATAACGATGTGCCTCAAAATCAATCTTGGAATTTCTTGCGATCTCACGGTTAAACGGCCCTGTAAAACACGCCTTATGAACTACAACGCTTGTTCCTGAATCCTCATAGTCGTCACTAGAAAGATCTATATCTTGTATTCCTATTTCAGGAAATATTTCTTGCACATCTTTGACAAGCGCAGCTTCTATGTCGTCTTCCTGGACACCGTTATCACCTATAGCCATGTGACTAAAATAATAAAAGGCAGTGTGGTTCGCTCCGCCTTCTTCATCTGGATAAAAGCCAACTGCAGTTCTCTCGATTTCGATATTTTCTTTATTCATAATGTATATCCTTAAAATTTTTAAAACGTTACCCTACAGGAGGCGATATGTCAAGAGACTATTTCGCAAAAATGTATTTTTTGTTACATTTTAATCAACAAATATAGATTGCAGCGTCAGCCTAACAGGCTTCCTCGCAATGACGCTTCCTTTTATCGTCATTACGAGCGCATGCGAATTAGTCTTGTTGCTTCTTTGTGTTAATGGCTTATGAAGCTGAATTGTGTTTTCATCAAATTCAGCCCCTATACATTTTCGCTTCACCGCTTTAAACTCTATCGCAATAAATCCAATAGATTAAGCTCCTACTCAAACATGAAGAATTTTAAACACCGCCCGTTATTCGCACAAAACCTCCCCAAAGAGGTCACAAAGCCCAAAATCGAATGGAAAATCCTGCCTGTTGTCTGGCTTGCTTTGAAACGTATGGCAACGGTGCTGGGCTTTTTTGTCCTCCTGCAGCTTTTCATCACTGTGTTCATCATCATTCCGGTTTTTATGACCACAGCAGACATCACCCCTATGCCAGAAAAAATGGTGCTTTATCTCGAATTTGACGGGGCGATTAATGAAATTAACACCACGCAGGGATTTGCAGATGCGTTTGACACCCCGCCCTTAACTTTGCGAGAGATGGTAGATGTTATTCACTTTGCGGGCACTGATAGCCGGGTTAAAGGCATTTTTGCCCGTATGAAAAACGCGCAAATCAGTCTGACACAGGCTTATGAGCTTAATCAGGCATTAGAAGATTTCAAAAGCAAAGGTAAATTTGCCCATATTTATGCTTCATCTTACGGTCAAGCCGCGCAAGGGCTAGGCAATTATGCTTTGATTGCCGGCTTTGATGAAATCTGGATGCAGCCTATGGGTACCGTCAGCATTACCGGCCTGAATGCAGAAATGCCGTTTTTGGGCAAAACGCTTGACAGGATTGGCGTAGAGCCGAATTTCTTTCAACGCAAAGAGTATAAAAACCTCTATGAAAACTTAACTGAAACAAAAATGTCACGCGAAAGCCGCGAGACAATCAGCCGCTTAATCACTGATATCCGAAACGATATTTTAACCACAATCCCGCCGCGTATCGGCGTTGATGCTGCGCAATTTGATGGATTGGTCAATCAAGGGTTATTCACCGCCGAGGAGGCCAAACAAGCCGGGCTCATAACTCATGCCGATTATGCAGACATTTTAGTTGAAAATATCAAGGAAGCCGTGACCGGAAACCGTAATGCCGATGATGATATTTTTGTTATGTTTGATGACTATGCTGCTGAAGCTTTGGAACATTTTAAAGCCAGCGAATTACTGCAGGATGATGCAAAAGTTGCCCTGATTTATGCGGTTGGAACAATTCTCAGAAGCGACGAAGGCTCTGGCTTTGGCGGCGGCCCTACGGTTGCAGCCGCAGAGGATATTGCCCCCGCAATCCTCGATGCTGCAGATGATGATGATGTACGTGTAATTATTATGCGCGTTGACAGTCCCGGTGGATCGCCCGTTGCATCAGAATCCATCCTGCGCGCCATAGAACGTGCAAAGCGCAAAGGCAAAAAAGTAATCGTAACAATGGGCGCAACAGCAGCCTCCGGCGGCTACTGGATTTCCGCCTATGCGGATCAAATTTTTGTCATGCCATCAACAATTACGGGATCAATCGGTGTTGTTGGCGGCAAAATTGCGCTTGGTGAATTATTTGAGAATATCGGCGTGAATTGGGATGGTGTTACATGGGGACGTAATGCCGGCATGTGGTCACTGGATTCCACCTTTTCCAAGTCCGAAGCCGAGCGCGTTAATACCATGCTGGATGCGGTTTATGACGGTTTTATTGCGCGCGTTGCCAAAGGGCGCGGCATGTCCTCTCAGGCTGTTGATGCAATTGCCGGCGGGCGTGTCTGGACAGGCGCTCGCGCTGTTGAGATTGGGCTAGCGGATCAGATTGGCGGCCTTAATGACGCTCTTGACTATACGGCAAAAGAGTTAGGCGTACAAAGCCGCTATAATTTGCATATCGATGTCCTGCCAAAACCCAAAACACCGTTTGAAAAACTGATTGAACTCGTTGAAGGGCAAGCCATGCTCGGTCAGGTTGTTAAGAAAAATCAAGGTGTATTAGATGCGATCGGCTCCTTTTCCGATATGGTGCATATTGCCCGTAACCCCAATGACTTTATGGTGTTTGAAGAGCTTCATTTACGCTAAGAAGCTGGTTTAAAACTGCATAAACATCCTGATAGCTCATCAGAATATGATCAGGCGTGTATCCTTTTTCAATCGCAGCAATCGCTGCGTTAACCGCATAAGCAATCGGCACAATTTTAGCACGCGTATGCGGTTGTGCGTTCTGAGCTGCTATAATATCCTTATGGCGATCGCCAATATACCAAACAACATCGCTCTCTTTGACTAGCACATTAAGCCGATCAAGCGCCATCAATATCGGCTCTGGATGTGGTTTTGATTTTTTAATATCTTCACGAAAAATAGTGACAGGAAAAAAGTCATGCAAGCCAAATTTACTCAATATATCAAGCCCGTATCCTTTCCCAAGGCTATTGCTCGCCAAGGCCATAGGAATATTATGTTTTTTCAATAAGGACAAAACGGAGTAAATGCCGGGACATGGCTCGACAAGAAGTTCAACAGGCTTTCGCCGCATTTTATGAAGGGCTTTATGAACAATAATCGACTTGGCGGGCTTAATGGCTTCATCCGGAGCAGGAAGCAAAATCGGCCCTTGCGCTTTGCGGTCAAACAGCCACATCCAAAGCCGCGATATTTTAAAAGCAGTATCATCCAGCCACTCCATAAGTCCCAACAATCTGGGGTTGAGATGCCGCACGGTTGTTCCATCCATGTCGAAAATTACGATCGTAGGGGCAGGCAATTTTGTCATGCTTTCATCATGTCATTGAGAGCACAGGGAAGCAATGTTTTTACCCATGGCAATTGCATTTGAACTTATGGCTTGTAAAAACCATAGTGATCCCACTCC
>CAWUJS010000076.1:0-9316 GCA_963922705.1 uncultured Alphaproteobacteria bacterium
ATGAAAAGTAATATAGATCATCCCGCAGGGGCAAAACAATACCCCAGCAAAGTGTAAATTATGTCTTTTTTACCGCGCAGAAATCCTGCGCGGCAGATTGCCCTATGTGGGAAACTATCAAACAAGTAAATTTGTGGAATGAGAGTAATGAAAACATCACACTTCACAACCAATGACCATGAGGTTATCAGAAGTATTTCAGGGCCTGTAAAAGCTTTACGATGGAACACTAAAGAAGGAGCGTTTGGCCTCCAATACGCAACCGACGCCGTTGTATTTGATCAAGAGGGTCAGTTTATCCGCATGGAAACTATGTGGATTAACGTGCCAATCATCGATAATGCGCCAACAGGCGAGCCGTCTAATGATCAGCACATCAATGAAATCGTCAATGAGATCAAAGAAACCTCTTCTGAGGACTGATTTTACCCTGTGTAACCGATCATTTTATTGATTTATCCCGACGGCATGATCGTCACGCGTTCAAAAACGCAGGGTGTTCTGGAGCCGATACAACTTAAAGCGGTTGCATCGGTTTCACTTCAGCCACCATTTATTCCGATACTACCTTCAATATCTCAACAACCTTATACAAGCCGAAGCCAAAGCCGTAGCAAGCGAACGCAAAACATGCCCCTTGCGTGAACAAATTCCACCATACAAAAACTGTGGCTCGCCAGTCTGGCAAACTCCACGCCTTACAAATTATATCCCAATAATGCGCAATATCCCGCGCCACCAAACAGAGGATACCATAGATAATAAACCAGGCGCTTTGCCCCGTCGCACCGGCTGCCGTCACAATGCCGAATATCGCCAGCACCAGCCAATCTTGAGGCAGGGCGGTTTTTGAGCCTTCAGACATCGCGTAATTCACTCGTTTCAATATGGACAATCGGATATTGACCATCAGGGCCAAACCACTTTTGGCACATAGAAACCTCTTTGGGCGTGAGCGCCCGTGGCTCTTGGGGCAGTAATGAAATCACTTCATCACCCACTTGCGCCCCGTCAAACCAGTCAATCGGCAAGAAAATATTTTGCGTCCACGGTTTTGCCGTGCGCATAATGCGCATTAAACCCAGATGTGTCTCAGATTCTGAAACACCGACACAGCAAACAGCGTCAGGCTCATAAATCTCAGAAGACATTGTAAAAGCATAAACCTGCTTCCACGCCATGAGCGTCGCAATACGCCGTAACATGCGTAGACGTAGCTCAGGTTCAGACGGTAATGTCACCGCTAAATGAAAATCGCCTTGCGGCGTTGCCAAACGGAATTGTGGATCAATCTCGTCCTGGATGCGGATAATAAGCCGTGCCGCCCGTCTTAAATCGCTTTCTACGATATCCTTAAAACACTGCGGAGCTTCAGCTATCCTGCCAATATCAACCACGGGATAGAATATTCCTTACTTGATGTGCTGCTTGGCTCAATTATTTAGAGTTAGTGCTTCACACTTTCGCTGCTTAAAGCTGTCTGCAAGCGCGTCATCTATCTTTTTGAATTCGCGCCGGACCTTAAAAATATACCATGTGTTCGCAATCTCCAAGACAAGCAGTGCGCCGCAAACGATCAGCAAACTTATAAAACTCATAGCACGACTTTTCCTTCCGATGAATTCATGTAAAAGCTGACACAGCTTGGCTGCATTAGTTATACCTATCATCTCCTTGTTTGTCGCACCTATGTGCCAAACAGCCCGCGCGGCGAGCGCTTGCTACCCCAATTCTGGGGGCAGACAAAGGGGGTTAAAATTCTTTCTATCCCAATGCTGTAATTCCAATTGCGCCCCTCTCATTCAAAAAACTCATCTTTCTCGGGCACACGCGCAAACGCGATCTTTGTTCCCACGTAGCCAGACGCCGTCTTAGGATAGATTCCATGCGTTACCGTTTGTGCTCCATACTTATGATTTAAAGTATCGATCGCTCGCGATAGCCGGATATCGCGCTCTTTCGGTTTCGAAAGGGCAGGGGAGGACTCAAACAAATCAAGCGTCGTTTCCTGCGGCTCGAACAGATCATGCAACGTTACCGAGATTTTTAACAAAGGTGCTTTGTGTGTGACGATCTGCATCCGCCGCCAAAATTGTTCAAGCGCTCTCAGTGGAGCGAAATCATCCTGCGAAGCTGAAAATGAAGTTTCGTGGCCAATGAACTGACCCCGCCCACTATATTCTTTTGTCCGCACCGATACAGTGAATTTGCGAGCATAGAGATTATACCGCCGCAGGCGCACACAAGCTTTAACCGTCAATTGTTTAGCGATCAGATAAGCTTTATCACTTTGCCGCAAGGCCGGATCAAGCACCCGGCTATGGCCGACCACGCGCTTGGTTGTTGGTTTATCTGCAATGTCATGGCCGTGCAGGCGATACCAGAATATCTCTCCGGCCACACTGCCCCAAATCTGGCGCACATGCTTTGGGCTGGCATACCACAATTGCTCGACCGTCTTGATCCCGGCCCGGTTCAGACGGCGCTCAATATTAGAGCCGATGCCACAAAGATCACCGAGCCTCATGGCAAAAAGGCGCTCTTTGTAATCGTTTGGCGGCAAAATCACTAATCCGTCCGGCTTTTCTAAATCCGTTGCTGTCTTTGCTAAGAACATGTTCTGTGCAATTCCAATCGAACACCGAATTGCCGGGCCGATATGTGTATACAGCCCGTGCTTGATTGCCCTAGCAATCTTCACGGCCCGACCAGGATCGCGCTCATTATCCATCAACCGGCAAGCCGCTTCATCGATTGAACAACGCTGTTCAATGGGGATATGGCGCTCAACTTCATCAAAGATGCGATGATGATACGCAACATAAACATCATGGCGCGCCGGTACACAAATCAGCCCCGGACACATCCGCTTGGCGTCATAAATCTTGGTGCCGGTCTTCACGCCATAGGCTTTTGCCTCATAGCTCGCAGCTATAGCCGACGTAGCATCTGTCATCGACGGCAGAACAGCAACCGGCTTACCCCGTAGATCTGGGTTGTCTTGTTGTTCAACACTCGCAAAATAACTATTCAAATCAAAGAACAGCCAACGCAATTTGCCAGGTGCGGGCAGGGAGGTATCATGAAACATGCCTCCAAGATATCAAGCTTACGCACGCAAGCAAAGAACAAAATAAGAACAAATTCGCCGCAGGCTTGTCTAGCTCAAAAAAATCCTTTTTTAGGTCGATGAAGGCTATGAAGATAAGTGAAAGTCATACCTAACTCGTACCCTTCAATCTAATACTCTAAATGAGCAAAATGCTTCAACCAAATCTACCAAGTCGCGCTTCTTCGCGAGCGGCAAAGCATGGTAATGAACAGACAAAGAATTTTCATCTTCTAGGATCTTGAAAAGAGTAGGGGTGTCTTTGCTATAGAAAGCCCTGTAGTCTCGAAAAAATGCGGTCTGAGGAAGGTTATATATGCGGCACAGCTCGTGAAGCCGGGCTGCGGGCAATCTATTCTGACATGATTCATATTTTTGGACTTGTGCATAGCTAACGCCAATCAACTTACCCAGATCCTTTTGAGACAATCGGTAATGTTTGCGTAGTAGCACAAGAAATGCAGCGATCCTTTCATCAACATGGTTTGGTATATTGCGAAAGCCGTATATGAAAGGATCTGCCTCCATTTAATCGACATCCCCACAATTGGTCTTTTCTACAGCTATCCCCGAAGAAATCCCGGTTGATTGTGATAACGCCCCGGTTTGAGAAATGCGCCTCAGTAGAAGCTGCAATTCAGGCGTCCAAGCTAACCTATACTTATTGTCTCGGTACGCTTTTATATTGATAAACGCTTCATGAGATGTCTGTGAGCTTTTCATGAGGTTGCTCTCTTATTGATCGCCCCAACACATACAGCCTTCTTTTTAACCTTATCAAGCGTCATCGACCTCAAAGTTCGCAAGACTTGCCCGCGTCTCTTGCCACTATTTATAAGACTAAATGTGTGGCAAAGCTCTATCAACTCACCGGTCCTGAATTTGGAATGTTCTAGTATATCCGCAGGAGAAAAAGATTTACTTTGCAAAAGAACATCAAGCTGTCCGTTTTCGCACATAGCACGCGTGATATCGCAACTCGAAAGAGCCTTATCCAAAATATCATCCGGTACAGGTGCAGCTAAGCGTTCGTAAGCAATCAAATCCTCTACTGAAATACAAAGGCTTTGCGCATACTCTATTCTGCTATCGCTTCTCAAAATGCGTAACTTCATGAGGATGATAGAAGCTTGAACATCTTTGGATGTCATGCGTTTAAACTTAAACAAGCCTAGCGCCGGTTTAATAGATAACCATCCAATCGATCTATCAAGGCAAGCTGCATTCTGGTTCATGTGCGCCCTCGACTTATAAAGCCTAAATGCACAACGCTATCACCGCCTCTCGGCGTACAGAAAATGCTCTTTTGATGGGTGCCAGACTGCATGCCTCAAAGTTTGAAATCTCTGGCGCGTCTATACAACTAAAAAATGAAAAAACCATACATTTTACCCGCATGGCGATGTATTGATAGGTAGAAACACTCATGCAGCGGTGTAACTTCATTAAGGAGAGGGCGGCCTGAAGTCTGGAATTTCATCCGTGGCGAGCAAGGTCATTTTCATCTTGTCTCGATAAAAGTTCTTCAACGTGGGAGCATTTGTACCATGTTGTGACCAATACACGGTATTAAAACCGCTTTCGAAGTAGGCCTTAAAAAGCATTTCAAAGTAAACACGGCCCCGTCCCTTGCCCTCATTGCCATGATACATAGCCATATAATCAAACTCTATCACGTCTTCTCGGCCATTGAAAAACCTTGCCCTGGTTGCCTCTGTCGGAGTTCTTACCATTGTAAAACCGACCTCTTGATCGCCGTCCATGAGCATATAAAGTTGAGTATCTGGAGTGTCCAAGCTTTCATCTTGAAACTTCTTAGGATCGCGCACCTTCCAATGGTGCGGCCAATATAAATCAGGGTTTACTCTCTGCAATAAATCGTTCACGAAGTCATCAAAACTCGGCGTGGGTACAGGCTTAAGCCATAGATGGCCCGGCCAGGATGCTTTATAAAAACCAGAAGAAAGACGTTCCCTGTAAGTGTCGATATTTAGAGAAAAGTGATTAAGTGCTACGCTCAAGCGGGAGTTCCTTTGCTAAGTTGTCCCACGCTTGATCAAAAAATTGTTCTAACATTTCAGTCATGCCAGGATCATGGGTTAAAGTTGTAGTCAGATCCCCACTAAACCTAACGTACGCAAACTTTTCGCCGTAGATGAACAGCGTTCCTCTTTTAAAATTCTCAGGTGAAAGCCAACGATATTGAGCATAAGCTTTGCCAAAAAAGTGCCAATCACCTTCTTGAACAATGGCACGCGCTTCAATCTTGTCTTTAATTTCGAGCATGCGAGAAACGTGCATTTCAACATAGTCGTTGCCTAGAGCTTTAATGACATCGCCAGAATAGCCGTTATATAGACGCAACGAACCGCCGCTCTTAATAGTGTGATAATAATCATCGTAAAGCTGCTGAAACCCATCTTCTCCAACTAAAGTACGGGTCGTGCTTGTATCTTTGTAAACACCATTTTCAGTTAATCTTATGTTTCTGTTGCGAAAGAAATTGATAATCTTTTCTTGAGTGCTATTGCTTATGCCGCTTTTCTCGTTTTCGTAGTCTGAAATAGTCTTCCTAGAAATTGAAGCCAATTTTGGGAAAACAGTCTTTCTTATTCCAGCAAGCTCTCTTGCTGCACGAAATTTTTCAGGCGTTAAATGCATAATAAATAAATTAAATTACAAAATTAAACGCAATGTATCATTCTTTATACAAATTACAATGTTTTTATTGACAGCTTAGCATTTTATATTATACGTCACGTATATATATATTATCAAAATGTGTGGGTTTACATGAATGAAATACTTAGCGAAGATTATTGTAATCAAAAGATAGGCTGGCAATTGAAATCAATACGCCAGATGCGGCGCATGACGCAAAAAACATTAGCTCATAATTTAAACAAAGGAATAACATCTATTCAGAGATATGAAGATGGGGCCGTAGGGCTTTCAGCCACACAAATCTATCAACTCAGCATATTGTTTTCTATACCAGTAGGATATTTTTTCTGCGAAGAAGACGATGTTCATATTGCGCACTCTGACCGCAACACCATCAAAGTTGCTAGTGTCCTCGCTGATTATCCTAAAGACGTGCGCAATGCAGCTCTCAGATTTCTAGTAGCTATTGGAGATAGTTATAAAGAAAGTAAAAATAAAGAAAGATATAAGATATTTTAATCTATGACCGAGAATTACTGCCTAAGCGATTGCTTGTACATTCCCCATGTATAGTGCGGGCAGTATGAACTAACCCTCGACCGGTATGCCGGTCGAGGGCTTTTTTAGCAATATATTTGTACGCTCAGACTTAAGATGACGATATTCGTTTATTTAATTTCACATCTTATGACAACTTCAGAATCACATGTGAACCCGGCTTGCGCTGTGGTGACTGTAGTCATTGATGCCGTTGCAAGTGCCAAAAGCGCGAAGATAGAAGCGATAGCTTTTTTGTTTGACATGAAGATAGTCCTTTCGGTTTAGGGGTTAAGTCCTTTGGTAAAAACTGTACTTCTATAGCATCGAGAGCACTGCTCATTCCCCAGGACAACCTCAATGTAACAGCTTCGATCATTGAGCTTATCAAGTTGAGCAAAAACGAGATATTGACGGGATAAAGATCATTACGCGCTCTCATGAACCAAGCCTTGCTAAACAATCATTTCTGGCGTTTCTGAACTTGGCTCAAAATCAGTGAGATATAATCTGAATAGTGAATTCAAAGTCGAAGGTGTTTAAATGAAAATAATAGATGCCGCGCCGACAGTTGAACCAAGTCAGCGTCATGGTCGTGCCGCTTGTCAGAAAGACCGTAATCCATCCGTCCGTTCTTCAAACCAAGTTGACGTACGCACAGTACAGGCGCCGCTTGCGGCGTTAAAAAAATCAGGCCTTAATAACGAAAATATCGCAGAATTTCTACAACACATCACAGGAGCCACCGGCACGACTGGAGGGTCTGCCCCAAACATTGCGAGGATCATGCGCGGAAGTATTAGGCGACCTAGCCCACTGCCAGGTCTCGGCGACGTCTTCTATGATCAGCTCTGTATAGGTGAATTTGACAAAAAAATCGTAACCCTCCTTGAGGCTCTGCATGATGTAAGGCTAGCTCGTAGAGCCGCTTCTGTATTTTCAATCGCTTCTACTATTCTAAGCTTAACATCGATGTTTGATATGTCAGGCAGGCGTGCTGAACCAGCCAAACATTATCTTTTAGGCCATACTTATTCGGCGTTAGCTGAGTTCGGATTTACACTTGATTGTCAAAAACCAAGCGATCAATTCAAAAGAGCCGCTGTTCACTTTGTTGCAGCAGCTAATGGCTTCAAACCAGATTTTATTGGCAAAAAGTCGAAATCGTGGGATTCTAGCCAAATCATCGACTGTTACTTTCTCACGTTGTCTGCTGGCTCAGCATTGGGTGCAGCGTTTGCTGCTGATAAAGAAAAATGCGAATTAATAGCTCTTGCTCAAGAAATGACAGCAACAAGATACTGCAGAGCTGCCGAATGGTTGGCAAAAGACTCTAAACGTGCTGACTTGGCATACAATGCGGCGGAAATTACAGCTTTAGCGGGCCTGTCGACAGAAGCAGAAGACTTCTTAAAACTTGCTTTAAAGCTTGAACCGAACTTGCTCTGTGTAACCCCTGGCTTACGCCCGAAGTGGCTCAACGAAAATGTTCGCGATGTAATTCATCTTGCAGATCCCCTTAAAAAAATTCTGAAAAATCAATAATGAAGGATTGGTTCCATGATAAATACACTCATTCGCTGCGGAAGTTTGGCCATAGTAATATCAGCGTTACTATTTTCTTTTTCCGACAATGTACAAGTCAAATTAGATCACAGTAAGCATCAAAATGTTGAACTGGCCGCAGCTAAAAAGGGGCCGATCATCACAATGCAAAAAGTAGCTAGTTAATTTAAGATCGAAGCCTCGAAATCGTTTGGTGCGACACACCCATGCTGCGCGCAATGCTGCGGCAACTATCACCGGCTTTAAGACGCTCAAGCGCTTCTTGTATTTGGTAATCGGACAAAATGCGGTTACGGCCAAGATTTTTACCCTTTTTGCGGGCCGTTACTCGGCCCTCATTGGCCCGCTTAATAATGCGTTCTCGTTCATCCTGAGCCATAGCCGATAGAAAAGCCAAAATGCCTTGACCAATAGGCGTTGTCAGATCGAGGTAAGGTTTATCGAGAACTTTAACCTTCGCACCGCGAACTGCAATGCGTTGAATAATGCCAATACCATCTATCATAGACCGCGTAGCACGATCCCAATCGGCAACAATCAGGATATCATCGGTGCCGAGCGCGTCAATGGCTTTCTCCAATTGCGGGCGGCCTTCGACATTCTTACCTGACGCCTCTTCGCGGAATATATGATCACATTTGGCATCGCGCAGAGCTGCGATTTGCCGGTCGAGATTTTGATCTTTCGTAGAGACCCGTGCATAGCCAATTCTCATTAGTAAATCATAGCAGATTTGCACTTAATTGTGGACCGTAAAAATGGACCACTTAAAAGCCCCGGTTTTATTGACTTTTTGTGCGTGGTCCAAAAGGTATACCTTGTGAACCAGCTCTGTGATCCAAATAAGAATATTTCGAGCGCGTGCCATGCGCATGCTCCGCAAACCCCTAGCTTAATTGGTGTGCGTTTACCGTAACAGCATGATATGTAAAGTGCGGTCGCAGGTTCAGAGCAGGAGCATACACATGAACCGAGAAGAAACGTTTGATCTGTTCTGCCAAGGCAAAGAAAAATGGAACGAGTGGGCTGAAAATATGCTCGCCAAGCGCAAGCAATTGGAGGAAGCGGGGAGTTGGGCTATAGATTGGAAGTCTGAGCCTAAAAATGACGATACGCGCAATTGGATGAATACGGCGTCGGTTGAGTTTTCAAATACAGAAAATCCGCATACTTTTGAAGGTTATAATGATTTCCAAGACTGGGTATTCCCGTGGACGACCGATTTCAGTAGCGCGGCGTTCGGTTGGCACGTCGATTTCAGTGGCGCGGCGTTCAATGGGTACGCCAATTTCAGTAGCGCGAGGTTCAGTGGGAAAAGCTATTTCACTAGCGTAGCGTTCAATGGGTACGCCAATTTCAATAGCGCGAGGTTTAGTGGGAATCCAATTTTCAGTGGCGCTGATTTCATTGGGGAGGCCACTTTCAGTAGCGCATCATTAA
>CAWUJS010000077.1:0-9210 GCA_963922705.1 uncultured Alphaproteobacteria bacterium
TCGTCGGCACCTTCCATCTCCCAGACAGCTTGTAGTATTTCATCAACGGAAGCGTCCGTACCGATGCTAGCATCTAAACCAGAACCTGCCCATTTATGCTGCGCAGCCGTTTGAGCGATTGTCTTGGCCACTCCCGGATCAAAACCCTGAAACTTGAAATAAGCAGTGTATTGCGCAATATCTGCTGCGGCTTCAGTCTTTTTGTCTTTATCCTCAACAGCCCAAGCTGCGGTTTTTGCGTCCAGCTTTTGATGCTGAGCAGCCACGCCCGACATTACTATATCGATAGCTCGGTTTATACCTACCGTCTTGTCTTCAATATTAGCAAGTGCATGATCGCCGATAGAAAAAGAAGTGTACCCCTGACGAGGTATTCCAACATTAATAGTGTATGTACCGCTATAGTGACTTTGACTGAGGGTAACTTCAAAGCCGGTAGTCGGGCATCTTGTGCTTATGGATGGATCGATCAGACCCGCCTCATTTCCAATACGCTCCGGTTCTTTATCATTCAGCTCTAGAATCTGATCGGCGGTAAAAAAAGTTTGAGTGCTCATTGTTATGATCTCCCACTTATTGGGGCGTTATCATCATGAGCAGCAGGGACTTGATGATCGTCTAATGTGAGATCTCCGCTATCGTCTCCGTTTGCCGCTATATTTCCAAGGCGTTCCAATGCAGTCGCTTTGCGATCCATGACTTGCCCTGGATACGCAGTTGAAAGAACAATGCCACCTGTTGTTTGAACAGTTGACCGGAAGCTATCTTTGATAGTCAAACCTTTGTCAGCAAGTGCCGCTCGGCCGGCCTTGTCTAGCGATGTCGCTTTAATGATCGTATCGGCAGGAACCAGCTTGTTATTGCCAATATTAACAAGGCCCAATTGCGCATCGAGCGCGGTCTTATCTTCATGCACAAGGATAGGTTTGGGGCTGTTCGTGAGCGTAATAGCGCATTTGAATTTTGTGCCATCCACTTTGTAGCGATCTGATATCTTTTTTTGTTCGGCCTCTGAAACCTCACGTACAAATTTAATATCTCTCGTGAGAAGATGTGTGTTGCCATTTACTTTAATTGAATTACTCATAATATTTACTCCATTTATTAAAAATAAAACCCCTTTATAGTTTTATGATAATAAATGCAAGATAATATTATAAAAAATATTTTATGTGTAATGGATAAATTCACATAATAACAGTATTGGTAGCTTTTGATGCTACTTTTAAATGCTACACATGAAGTGTTGCTTTATGTGTAACTGCATTGATATCTAATGGTAATTTCAAACAAGCGCTACACATGAGCGATATATGTAGCGCTTAAGATAATGTGTGACGCTCTAATATGTATGCGATGCCATGATGCTAAAATGCAATATATGCAGGCGTTTTGTGCGAAAAAGATAGCGCTACACATGGCGGGTGATAGTCATAAATCTTGTGTTGTGTTACGTGTAGCAAATCGTAAAGGCTAGCATGGCAGATACAGGAAAACCCGATGATCGTTGTTGCAATGGCTTCAACAAAAGGTGGAGTCGGAAAAACAACTTTGACAGCATCGCTTGCGGCGTGTGCAGCATCCGAAGGCAAACAGGTCGTGCTTGTCGATCTTGACCCGCAAGAAACCCTCGCTATGTGGTGGAAATTACGCGGCTGTCCAGACAATCCAAAGCTTGTCGCCGGATACAGCACCGCCCAGGAAGCCATCGAAGCCCTATCGGCTAAATCAGGCGCCGACTGGGTATTCATTGATGGTCCACCAGGCTTTATTTCATCCATCGAAGAAATGATTGAAGTAGCCGATTTCGTTGTCATTCCAACCAAGACGGCAATGCTCGACATCGTAGGCTCAGAAAGCGCCGTCACAGTCGCAAATAATCTTGAACGGCCCTACCTCATTGTGCTTGGCGATGTTCATAAAGACGGAACCGAAATTTCCGCCGCAGAATTCCTGGAAAAGCACAATCTTCCCATAGCTCAAACGCGCATCCCGCATCGCGTGGCCCATGTTCGCGCTATCTCTGCCGGTAAAACCGCGCTCGATGTCGATAACGGCCGTCACCGCGACGCCATCAAAGAACTGCAAGCTCTTTGGGAAGAAATAAGGCGCATGGCTGTTAATGCCGCCAAAAAGCGTAAAAGGAGTGCTGCATGAAGAAACTGGAACCGCAAAACTACCTTGTCGCTTTTAAAACAGTTTTCAATCCCGACGAACCCGGCGATCAAGGCAATTTCGGCCAGAACCAGGAGCGCCTTGAAGAGCGCCACAGCAAGGAACGTAAGGCAGGCCGCACGCTGCGCCAAAGAGCCCGAAAGCCCATCCGGACAGCCGTCATCAATGTGCGCGTCGAACCCAGGATAAAAAGCCTGTGCGCAGCACTGGCCGACAAACTCGAAGGCTCTCAAGCCGATATCATTCATGAAGCCATTCAGCGGATGGCCGAGCAAGAAGGTGTAGGGAATAGCGGGCATGCTCAGTAGAGCGCTGATCTTTCTAGCAGGCGGGGGCCTATTAGCAGCAGCAACACACGCAAACATCCTGGAGACAGGAGGGTACGGCACCCCCCAAAGCTGGCAATATATAGCCATGTCGATAGCCTTGGCGGTTTGTTCCGCCGGCGTCGGAATCGCTTCGGCTCACGGACGCCATGCCATTGTCATCGGCATGGTTGGCGGCATGATCGCGGGGGAAGCGTTTCTGTTAATTAAAACCGCTGAGCGGGCTATAGCAGCCCGTGAAATTGAACAAGCCCCCTTTAAGCAGGCCATAAAACACCGCGCAGATCTTCTAGCTAAGCTGAAGGCGGAAGAGGCAAAGCTTAATGCGGATACCTCCAAGCGCCTTGAGGCGGCCTTGCGTGCGCAAGAGATCGTCAATAAAGAAATCGCAACCCAAGCCGCTTTGCCCGGTTGCGCCAAGAATTGCCGTAAGCTCTTGCAAAACCGCGCCGATACCGCAGCCCTTGAAGTAAAGGCCGCTAGGGCGGAACTCAAAACCAGGCAAAGTGGACTTGAGCAAGAAATCGCTCAGATTCGTTCCAGCCTGGCCGCACTACCGCCGACACGATCACCCACCCCGTTGGCCGATAGGCTCGGCGTAGCCTCGTGGCTCATCGATGTTATCGCCGCCGGGCTTTTAAGTATCGGCTTAAACGTATTGGCGGCGATCTTGTTCGCTTTTTCCGGCCACGGCTGGAACCACAAGCCCGCATCTAAGCCGGCCGCCGCCAGCCCGTCTGTTGTGGAGGCCCCGCCCCGTTTGAAGCCAGTGGACGATCCGGCCCAGCACGCAGCGCAATACGCCCTGGCACGCATGCAACCCGCCACAGGGCAAACCACAAAGCTTATTGATATGATCACGGATTATGAGGCATGGTGCGCAGCTCAGGGCTTAGAGTGCTTGCCCCAAGGGGCAATCGCCGTAGAACTCAGCCATTTATTTCAGGGGCAAGGATTTCGTGGCACGATGATAAAAAATGAGCCCCATATTATCGGCATTGCCATCAGGGCCTAAAAGCTTCAGCCATAGGCTGGTCTTGCAGAATCCGCAGGAGTGACACGCGTAACGCTCATTTTAAGCGGCGGTTCTGGTATCGCTTGCCGCTCTAAAAACGGCAGACTGATATAGTCTTGGAGTTGATCTCTGAGGAATTCACGGTGTGCAGCGTACAAAACTTCAAATTCCAGATCGTAAAGATCAGCCAATGATTGCATTTCTTGTATTAAGAAATGCTCTATGTCCTCGCTAGTGCGTAAGTTGACAGCCATAATACAAGCGAGATTGGCATTAACCGACAAATTCCCCTTTAAGCCTTCTAGCAAAGCGTCCTGCCAATCCGGCTGGATTGCCTCGAACAAAGAAGCGGCCTGCCTTTTGGAAGGTGTTCTGACGATAACTGCCCCGTACTCTGATTTTTCCATTTCTAAACTGATGCCAAGACGCTGAGCTTTCTGGCGTGCAAGCTCCATCCAGGATTTGCGGGGGCTTCCATGGCGATCCGATCTCATTGTGTCCGCTGAGACCCAATCAGGAAATTGAACTTCGATCTGGTATGGATCACGAAAAGCAGCAGTGTTTTTGTCGAATTCAGTCATAACTAAGTGCGACAATATTGCCAAAAAATATTATTTATGTCAAAATTTTGTTTTTCCCGCCATCACTGAGCCATAAATGAATTCGACAAAAATAAAGGCACGTTGCCATTTTACAAGGAATTCTCCGTATGGCGGGTGGCAAGAAAAATGAGCGCCAACGTGAAACGCTTGAAGAATTTGAGGCCAGAATCGGCGGCATAGCAGAGCGCTATCAAGACGCTGCATTCGGAAGCCTGGAAAACAAACAATATCCAACCATTGAGAACTCAGACGCAGCAAGGGTGCGTATTGCCAAAGAGCAAGACAATAATCCCGCTGCACTGAAAGACGGCCCCAGCAAAGATTTCGTTCAAGCCGTCAACGGGCAGAGACAACAAGAAGACCCGGCCAAAGGAATAAGCAGCAACGATAAAGGCTCTCAGCAAGTCAAAAACTCAGCCCCGCAGCATATAATGCCTGCGCCCAAATATGCACAAAGCGTTGATAGGCAAGCTCATAACGCCCGCATGGCAAAGGACGATAAAATGGCCAAACAAAACACTGAAAAAGTTGACGATAGGGTTCTGGATGCCATGGTCGGGGTATACACCCCGCCTGACGGAAGTCGAGATCAGGCTTCAAACAGTAACAATGCGCAAGCGCAATTCAATCAAACAACCGTAAAGCCTGATTATGTCTCTGATCGGATTAAGGAGCTTCAAGCTAAACAGGAAGCCCAAGACCAAGGACAAGACCGCCAACAAGGCAAAGAACAGGATTACGGCCAAGGTTGAGGATTTACCCTGTGCGGTGGACAATGCTGATTTTATATTGTTACAATCGTTGAAAGCAGTATTAAAATTCAAAAAATAGGAAACAGTGGGCCGGCGATACCGAAAGAGAGATGAATAAAAGGCGTAAGCATTAATGCCAACGTTATACTCGCAAGTGTGCAAACAAACAACATACTACCCCAAGCTCTAACTTCGGAAATAGAAGAGCAGTATATCCCGTAAATTAATATATTTATTGGTCCTAATATAAGACCTATTGGTGTAATATCGTAAAATAAAGTTAGAGGGCGAGACAAAACTAATAATAAAAACCATGCAAAACTGTAAAATGCAAAAGCATACCAATCATTGATAGAGAAGTCATTTTCGAACGAAGGTACTGTTTCTTCTTTGATTGCGGGTTGAACTCTAATCTCTTTCTCGTCTACTCCAAATTCTCTTTCTAGTTTTTCCCATTCTCTCCTTTCTTTTTCTGCTCTTTCTCTTTCTATGGCATATTTTTGCTGTTGAAAGTGTTGCAAATAACGTGCGTTAACTTCGTCTATGGCTGCATTGATTCTGGGGACTAAGGACTGAACGGCTTGAACGTATGCAAGCACTTCATTGATCCGAAATATATGATTTTCAAAAGCTGCGCGAGCTTGTTCATCGAAGGGAGCCTCAAAGCGCAGAAGTACAATATCACCACTTTCCTGTAACGCATCTGTAAGCGCGTAATCTACAACCTTCCCGGCTACTGGAGCTTGAATTTCTAACCTTGTCATCTCGGGATAAAAATATGCGGAAGTAACATGCTTTTCCTGATGCAAAACGTATTCCCAACCACCACGACCATTAGATCTCATGTTGCTAAATTCGCTAAAAATAGTGGCAGCACCGCCTTGCGCCTGAAAATCTAATCTCTCCCTGTTGCCCGTATAAGTCGGAACATCCAAAGACAGAAAAACCTCATCTCGCTCAAACCATTCGTCTGTTGAACGTTCGAGAAAAATTTCAATAGGAACCTCATATCCTATTAATGCGGCAGGCACGCGAACAGGTACAAAATGTTCTGGGGTGTATTCGCCGCCGACTAAGCGCTGATGAGCTTTGGGAATATATTTGTACGCGTAATGAGGTGTAAAAATCCCGTCAAACAACCAATCTTGATCGTAATAGCACTTGCGCGATAAAAACGGATCTTCTCCTGAAATACGAACAAGCGCAAAACCAGGATATGCCGGATCATCTTGTACGCCGACACTAGCAAGCCATATGTTTTGTTCAGGAATTGTTATAAGGGGCCGCTTGTGAAACGTCTCTGTTTCTGAAAATCCTTTTGATCTTGTCGTTGTTTTACTCGAAGAACGCGTTTGAGAACTCGTATAAGTCATACCGCGTGCATAGGCCTCGGATAGGGTCTTTGTCTTCGATTTTCCTGATGAATCCGATGTTCCGGTTGTCCACCCGGAAGTGCTGCCTGTCGCTTGAGAGCCGCCCTTGCCGGTGCTTGTCGTTTGTCCAAACGTCACATTATGATTAACACCGCCGCTTTGGGAGGTGCCGTCAGTACGACTTCTGTTCAAACCGCGCCCGGAATTGGTAGACTTTAACGCGCTCCCAAATAGCGAGCCGGGTTCATGGTTTTCCGAATAATTACTGCTGCCGCCACGCGTCAGAGACTTATTAAATGACCATCCCGATTGTGTCCCCCGACTATTGCTTTTACTAACGCTCTCGCCTTCATTCCAGGAAGACGTATCCGTAACACTCAAAGATTGATTGTGAGAAGTAGAGCTTGTGCTCGATTCGGTAACGCCTATAGCTTCAGCTTCACTCTCTGTGTACGTATCGCTATAGCCTTCGCTCTCTGATGTAGATACGCCCTCAGTTTCGCCCTCTGCTATGGATTCATTCCTGCCCTTTTGGACAATTATAACCTCGGTTTCACCGAAATTAGTCTCGATATATTTCGCTGTAGTATTATCATCGATCTGAAACCACATCTGGACGCCGCAGCCCGAAATGATGGCTTCCATACCCTCTTCCTTGTAAATTCTTTTGAGGGTTGGCAAGTTAGTTACAACGATAAAAAGCTTTACCCCCGCACCTGCGACGGTATTAATCCCATTTTCAATCACGTCAAGCTTGCCCATGGATGCAAATTCATCCAACATCACTAGGACACGCTTCCCAGTCGCAGGCAAACCTTGCTCTTTACGCATTTCCTTTAAAAGCAAAGTAACAAAAACATTTTGCCATCTAATGGCCGGGTGTTTTGGATCGTCCGGCAAGCACAAAAAAACACTGACTCCATCGGGATCGTTTTGAAGATCCGAGAGCCTAAAAGACCGGCCACTCTCGGGGCGCGCACTTAATTGCTCTTCCATGGCGAAATCGTCCATGAAAGCCAATTCATCACGAGCATTTTTCAGTAGCGACCCATATTGACGCACATTTTGGCGCATAATGTCTAAAAGAGATTGTGCGCGCGCCGCGAGCTTGCCACGAATGGCATGGCTTTTCGTCATTGAGACCAAAAGCTCTTCAAAGGGGTCTGCGCGTTCCAAAATCTGGGCTTTACGATTTTCGTCCTTAGCGGCCGAAATTTCCCTGGCATTGTGAGCTTCGATAGCCTCATTCACAGCCGTTAGACCGCTCAAGATAAGATGTCGAACAAGAACCAAATCGCGTGAGACAGGCACAGCGGGATTGATGTTTTCAAATTGGTCTGATGTTACAACGTGAGCAATAATCAAACTTGTAATCTCGGCAGCATCCCTAGACCATTGCTCAGACTCCCCCTCCCCCTTAGAAATGCGCATCGCTTCGGCTAATGACGCGCAATCGTTCAACAGGGATCCGCTCTCAGGATCGAGAACATCCAAAATATTACAGGAGCCACGTAGCTCTTCAGGAACTTTGGAGACCCTATAAGGATCGAGCACGTAAGTCTTCTGTCCCAATTGCGCACGCCTAACAGCGCAAACCGATGCATTCTCGCCTTTAGGATCGGGAGCAACAATAGAGCCCCGCCAGTTCAATAAATTAGGAATAATAAGCGACCGGCCTTTGCCGCCGCGAGTTCCAGCACACAGAAAAATATGACGATCATCGCTTACGCCAAGCGGTTGAGAAAAATCATACGGATTACGACCCAGAAAGATATCAGTCTCCGGATTATAAGTATATCTGTGAGCGATATCCTCCATATCCGCCCACTTGGCGGCTCCCAAGGTCGCAGTCCGGTTCATATACATAGAGCGCCTCTCCCCCAAGACGAAATACATCCTATATCGCTTTTACATTAGTCTTAACCATGTAATCAACGAATATGTAAAGCAGTCACGAGTTGCTTATGCATCAATGTTTTTCTTTAGATACGGGCAAAACTTCATATCAGCTTTAACCGTGAGACGATCACGAGCTTAGCCGCTCTGTCCTGCCCCTGCCCGCACCACTCGGCGTGGAACGCCGACCGTGTTGGGGACAGAACGGCAGTGCGCGTGATTTTGAAAATCCCACGGGCTGAATGAGCGGCCCGCTAACAAAAGGAAAAAACATGACTGATAGACAAAGTTCCAACAAACGAGACTACAGCCTCGTTAAATACTACGGCGAAGCGATAGCCGCACCAGCGGACGCGTCGGAGCCGCTCGTTTTGGAAACCCCATTAGGCAACGAAAAAATCTTCCTAAGCCACTTCCCAAACGACCGTTCTGGAACAGCTTGATAGAACGGAGCAACAGCCCGCCGGCATTGTCGGCGGGCTTTTCTCATGCCTAAATCCAACAAACTAGCGTCTCGCAAGACCGCTATACATTATGAGACACATGACCGCAGAGCACGCATTAAACGATACACATATAATATATTCTGCTACATGTGTCTGCTATACATATACATTACCGCTACGAGGCGCACACATCGTGTGTCAATCTAAATAAGAACGGCGCTATACGCGCCGAACGCACAGACCGAGAGCCATACTAAAATTTGCAGATAATTTACTGTTTAATAGGCTTTGCAAATTATCTGTTATCAGAAACATCTGCGCGTTTGCTCAGACCGCGCCAAGGCTGATAGAATAATAAGTACTCGCTCTTGAGTGGACCTTCGTGATCCTGCCTGGATCATACTTGCACAACTCATCCAATTATGGTTAATTGTCGTCCTACCCGCGCTAGAGGGATAGCCAGATATGTTTCTCGTGCCGAGAAACTCGCCTTTACGGCG
This sequence comes from uncultured Alphaproteobacteria bacterium, assembly GCA_963922705.1. GTDB lineage: Bacteria > Pseudomonadota > Alphaproteobacteria > Micavibrionales > Micavibrionaceae > TMED27. The sequence continues at coordinate 9,086 of CAWUJS010000077.1, forward strand.
ATCTGGCCGCTTGCGCGGGCAAGGTGCATATGGATCATATGCACCTCCGGGAGCATTCCCGGACGATGCCAACCCTGCGCGGATTGGATGGGCGACAACGGTTTCGTTGTATCAAACCAACCCGC
>CAWUJS010000078.1:0-9032 GCA_963922705.1 uncultured Alphaproteobacteria bacterium
AAGAACCGGATAGATTTAAAATCAACCCACTTCACCACACCGTGGGACTAAACACAAAATAAGTTCCGCTTGGAAGTGCTGGAGAAATATGAGTGGACTTGTGCAGTGACTGGGTGTGAACAACTTGAAGCACTGCATGCTGCCCACATCAATCCCTATTCCAATCTTCAAAACCATCATGTTAGCAATGGGATAGCTCTCAGGGCAGATATACACTTACTATTTGATAGGGGTTTATTGGCGATTAACGAGACGAGCTTTCAGATAATAGTCTCACCTCATATGCAAGATGGTTCGTATAAGGAATTTGATGGGTGTAAATTAAGAGTGCCGCAAGACCCAGAATGCTACCCTTCCAAAGCTTCTCTCTTGTGGCACAAGGACAATGTCTTTAGAAAATAAGTTTAGCTTTTCTTTGATTCAATAATCCGCGCTAATCTTTCCATCACTGGGTTAGGATGCTGCGCGTCATCCGCATTGCCGTCTACGTGATCTATCGGATTAAACGTAAGCTCGAAGAATGTTGCCGCAGCAATGAGGTCTTTATGTTCACCAGACTGAGCCTTGAATCCCTCCACAGAAGAAGCGATAGACTCTTTATAGGCATAGTGTTCTTTCAACTCAAACAGGCTTTGATGTCTTTTACTAGAGAAACGAACGAACAGCACAGCCGGTGCAATAAGCATAAACTTCCAGAAGATAGCACTAATAAGGGCGTATTCATTTTGTGCATCTTTAATGCTTTCTAATGGGATGCGCCCCATTCCGTTTGTAACAACGACAAATGTTGAGATAAGTAAAAACACGAGTGAAGCGTAATAAACCCACCGCGCTATTGATAAATCTTTATCTAGCTTAGTAACAATCTTTTTAAAGTTACCAGACAAACCAGCAACCACGGCCTTGCCTAGGACGCCCTTAGCCTCCTTTTCATGCTCTTTAAGCTGTTCTATAAGAGAGACCATATCTGCCTTCAAGGCTTCTGTTTCAGCTTTTAAAACAGTGTAATTTTCGTTTCGAGTCTTCAGTTCCTTATCAAATTTTTTAAACTGTTCATCATAAGCGTCCACACTCACATGCAAATCTTTTGCTGTGTCTACAGTCTTTGCAATTTCAGAAATGAATCCGCTGCTTTGAGACTTATGTTGTGACGCAGTTTCGCTGGTTTCTGCATTAGTTGAATTTATGCCTGATAACGCTTCTTCAGCCTTATTGAGCATATCTTGTATTGAATCTCTCTGCTCCTGAGCGGCACTGTGAAGGTTATGCACCTCATCATAAAGAGGTTTATGTTCTGAGTATTCAGCATCAAGTTTATTGAGCCGTTCCCGAATACTTTGAGCCAACTTTGAGAAGGTGTTCTTCTGCGCCGCTAACTTTGGATAAGAACGGTTATCTGCGATCATAGCTATGCGGTAGTACCAATCGAGAACCTCATCCAAATTATTATAGATGCGAGAAAAAGCTTTACCGACATTAAACACGCTATGCCCTTGTTGATTAAGCACTTGCATATCATCGCCGTTTCTACGCCCCTTATAACCCATGCCTTCAATTGTGTTCATTGATGCAACAAGTTGGCTGTTTATTAGGTCGTTAAGACTCGAACACTGGCTTTCGAAATTTTGGATATATGTACGAGGAATTAGAAAAAGCTCTTCAGTGGCGCATAGTTTTAATGCAAGCTCTGTTACACTTCTGAACTTATCGTCAACATCCTGAATTGATGTATCAACTATTTGCGAAAGGTTTGGGATTGCCTCAGAAAACTCGAAGCTTTCTTCATTTACACCTTCCCATGAGCGCAGCTTCTCGATTGAGGCATTCCAATTCTCTATTGCACTTTCAATATTTTCCTTCGCCGTGTCCCAGACGGTCATGATTACACCCTTTAGAATCAATGATTAATTTAAACAGAGTACACGGTATGTTCTTTGGGCGGCAATATGATTCTATTCATAGTGGTTGCTTGTTCACAGTGGGGCAGTCATACACCACAAATGCAGTACACTTATATAGTCCACTTTTTAGTATCGCAGACCTCTAAGTTATTGATTTAATTAAGAAATATGTAATTGGCGGTGGCATCATTCATAAACAGGTTTTAAGTCATTGCAATTAATAAGGACTGTATAGTTCGTACTATAAATATGCCCCCATTTATGCCCCCAACTGCTCTTTGCTAGAGCCATTTTGGAGATCCCACCCCCTAGGGGGGAGGCATGTTTATATTATCAAACTCGAGCCTACCCGTTCAGAAAAATTTCCAAATTTTAAAACCATTTGAGCTTTTTAAATACAACAACCTGTAGCGCAACCACGGCGATCAAAATTCCACTAAATGTCCAAAAGGCGGCTTCATCATCAACGCCAGGCATTCCACCAATATTGATACCCATTAGTCCTGTAAGGAATCCAAGCGGTAAAAATATGGCAGCGATTACAGATAAGACATACATATTTTTATTCATCCTATCAGCCAACGCATTTGCTAATTCATCTTTAACGATCTGCGCACGCTCACGGATGGTATCTAAATCTTCAATATAACGAATTACTCTATCCAGGCTCTCTTGAAGTCGGCGTTTATGTGTCTGATCAAGCCACGGCTGCTCAGAGGTTCGTAAATAAGCAATCACATCGCGCTGAGGGGCAATGTATCGTCGGAAGATAATGGCCTGTCTTCTGATATCAGTGATAGCCTGTCGCTCTTTTGTATCAGGCTCTTCCATGACCCGCTCTTCAATATTATCAAGCTGTTCATCCAAACCAGAAAACACTGGCTCCATGCGCTCAAACAATCGAGAGGCAAGAGAGACAACAAAATCACCGGAATTTTTTGGACCTTTACCTTCAGCCAATTTTGTTCGGATATCCTTAATTGCTTTTAAAGGACGGAGTTGAACGGAGATAATACGATGAGCATCGACCCAAAGGCGGATTGAGATCATATCTTCTGGCTCGGCATTTTCGTTTAAATTCACGCCACGCAAAATCATCAATGCGCCGTCATCAAACTCTAAAGTTCGGGGACGTGTCTCAGTCACAAGCAAAGCATCGATGATAATACTATCAAGATATGAGAGTTCTTTTTCAAGCCATGCTCTAGTTTCAGGTAAATTACCGTCCAAATGCACCCACGCTAATTCATCAGCCTCAATATGATCAGCAACAGCTTGTCCTTTAAGCACTTCTCCGCTTCCATCACCTTTAATCGTGCTTGCATATATTATGTGGCTATCCATTGCTCTCCACCTTAATCATGTCTGGTGTTTTGAGGTGAAGATCACGTTGAGGGAATGGGATTTCTATGCCGTTTTCATGAAACTTCTTCCAGATATCAAACATCACTTCGCTTTGCGGTATCCAGCGGCCTTCAGCCACATCTGCCACCCAAAAATGAAGGATAAAATCTACTGAGCTATCACCAAAATTTCGTAAGTAACATTTAGGTTCGGGATCATCGATACATCTCGGATGAGCTTTTGCAGATTCCAATATAATATCGCGCGCTTTTTCAATATCTGAGTCGTAAGAGACACCTATTGGTATTTCTACCCGACCTTTACTATTGGTGAACGTCCAATTGATCACGCGGCTGGTAATCAAATCTTCGTTTGGGACAAGAATTTCTTTGCTATCCAATGTCTCTATCAGCGTATAACGGGCGCTCGCTTTCTTCACAAAGCCATATGTTCCGTCTGCTAACTCAACAAGATCGTCTTGCTCAACTGATTTTTCGAGCAACAGAATAATGCCGCTAATAAAGTTAGAAGCAATTTTTTGAAGGCCGAAACCAAGGCCAATACCAAGTGCACCGCTAAAGACCGTCAATGTTGTTAAATCAATACCGACAATATCGAGGCCGATCAGCCCTGCGATAATGTAAATTCCGATGTGCACGATTTTGAGGAACAGCGCACGATTTGCTGCACGTACTTTTTTAAGCTTGTTGATACGTTTCTCAACGAAATCAGACGCGATCGCAGCTCCCCAAAAAACAAGGATAACAATTAAAATGGATTTTAAAGCCTTGTATGCACTAACCTCAAAGCTGCCCGCTTTGAAAGTAAGTGCCTCGGTGTCAAGATATTGCCGAACAATGTCAAAATAGCCTGTGCTGCCCAGAGCAACGGTCGCCACAAGTGTTAAGAAAATAAACCATTTGGCATAAATACCCTTGGGCTTAATAAGACTGATCCATATATTTGCCATGAAAACATTTATATAGAAAGTTCACCTAAAGGCCAATGTTTTGGGAAGTAAAAATACATAAACAAAAAGGAAGCGCACCTTTTCAGGGGAGAGTGAGGGGGATAGGGGAATTATGGCACGCTTCCCATCTTGTTTATAAGTTTAGCGACTTAGTTAGCCACTAAACCATTGCGTTACGCTTTCCCACCATCCGCCTGCGGCGTTTGAGTGGTCTTCTTCAACAGCATCTTCTTCGTTTTCTGCATCGATTTCATCATCTGATTCAATCGCTTCTGAAGATGCTTGTTCCATTTCACTGGTGTTTTCATGTTCAGCATGGTCATTCACCTCCTTTTCATCATCATGATCAATCACCTGTTCAAGTTCTGGTAATGAGGAAAAACCGCTTTCCCCATCACTGATAGCCCATGCCGGATTAGCAAAGGCCAATACACCTGCCAAAGCCAGAACACTGGCTCCGGTCAGGAGACTTTTCATGTTGAATGTGGCCGTCATGTTTTTCTCCTTTCTATTTACAGTTCAGCCTTTCCCATAGCCGAAGGCTTTGCCGCTCGAATATCATCCAAACAACTTTGCCTTCGGCATTTTGGAAATCTTGGGTTAGTTTTTCTTGCCCTTACCAAGAAGTTTGGACGCACCCTTAATCGGGATCATCCGTGGCTTCTTTTCTTCCGGTATTTCACGAACAAGATCGATGGTCAGCAATCCATCACGCAAATCCGCACCAGTGACCTGAATATGATCAGCTAAGCGGAATGTGTGCTGGAACGAACGAGTTCCAATACCACGATGTAAGTATTGAACTGCGTCTTTCTCTTCGTCCTTGTTATCGACTTTACCGGATACGGTAAGCTCCCCGTCTTGAAGAATGATATTCAGATCATCCATGTTAAAGCCAGCAACGGCCATAACGATCTTATATGCATCGTCTTCAAGCTTTTCGATATTATAAGGGGGATAATTGTCAAAGCTTTCGGATGTGTCGTTTAACAATGTTTCAAACATGTCGTTAAAACGATCAAATCCTACAGTTTGACGCATCAATGGTGATGTCAAAGTCAGTACGTTAGTCATGTCTAATCTCCTTTCATTTAAGCAAGACCAAATACAACTTATGTGTTCATAAACAGTCCAAATGAGGCACTGTTTATACTTAAAATTATATAAAAAACATTTTCAAAAAGTCAAGAAAAACTGACGCCTTTTTGAAAAGGCGTCAGCCTAATTTGCTATTTAATAACAATGAACAAGGCTCCATTTCCACGCCGGACATTCAGCAGAATTGAGTCCTTTTTCTTTGCTTCTTTTATAAGGTCATCAACACTCTTTACGGGCTTTTGATTGACCGAGATTACGATGTCACCTTCACGCAAACCACTTCGCCATGCTGGTGTCCCGTATTCAACGGCAGACACATGTACGCCTTCGACATCGCCTCGTAAATCGTGATCACTTGGGATAGACGAAAACCTTGCACCTTTGAATAGATCAACCGAAGATATTTCACGATCTTCGTAGACTTCATCGGCTTTATCAATTCTGACTTTAGAAGTCATAGACTTGCCATCACGCAGATATTTAACCTCCGCTCTATCGCCAAGGCGCATTAAGCCAACAAGGTTTTTCAAATGAGCACTACCTTTGATTTCAGTGCCATCAAAGTGAGTGATAATATCTCCTGATTTTAACCCTGCTTTTTCTGCGGGGCTATCTTCTGAAACATCGGCGACCAATGCACCCGTGAGGTTATCGAGATCAAGCGCATCAGCAATGTCCGGCGAGACATCCTGAATATACACACCGATACGGCCTCGCTTGACTTCGCCGTGCTCGATAATTTGATCCATAACGGCTTTCGCCATATTCACAGGGATAGCAAAGCCGATACCGAGGCTGCCGCCGCTGCGGGAATAAATGGCTGTATTGATACCAATCAGCTTCCCATCAAGTGTCATAAGCGCACCACCGGAGTTACCAGGGTTGATGGGTGCATCCGTTTGGATAAAGTCTTCATAGCCTTCAATTCCCAAGCCACTGCGGCCCAAGGCACTTACAATTCCTGATGTGACAGTATGTGATAAGCCAAACGGGTTTCCTATGGCGACAACATAATCGCCAACACGCATTTTATCAGAATTTCCTAATGGCAATGCTGTCAGGTTATCAGCCTTCACTTTCAAAACAGCAACATCTGTTTCAGGATCGGAGCCGACTATTTCTGCATCCAGCTTACGCTTATCTTTCAGAATAACGAAAATCTCATCAGCATTTCGAATGACATGATGATTGGTCAGGATGTAGCCTTTACCTGCATCGACAATGACGCCAGAGCCAATAGACTGTGCCTCTCTCTGTCTCGGCTGTCTTTGAGGACTTCGAAACTCACGCCTTTCCATTGGAAAGTCTTTGAAAAAGTGCCGGAATAATGGATCGTCAAAAAACGGATCATCAAACGGATCACGGAAATTATCGTAAGTTTCGATTTGGGGTTTTGCCCTTGCCGCAATATTAACCACCGCTGGCGAAGTTTCTTCAAGTACATCAGCAAGGCTGGGTACTTGTCCTTGCAACATATTCAAAGGGATCTCTGCAAACGCTGCTCTAATCGGAAAAATAGAAAAAGCAACGAAAGCAAAGAGAAAAAGTAAAGCGTTGTTACGCGCCATAGTCTCCTCCATTTTAAGTCAAAATTTCTACCGTCCAAAACGGATATGTACTGGAAATAATTTATGAATTTTTTCAAATTTGACAAGATCAAAACGAATCATAAATATATTTTTATCCGCTCTTCATGAGGGACAAACCCGATAGAGGTATACTCTACGGTCACTTTGATAAGTGTTTTTGTTGTGGTCTTGCTTAACGAAAGGAGATTATGATGACGATGCGAGAAGGACCCAAAAAATACGCACAAAACCTACGTGAAATTGTTCAGGATCGTGCGTGCCTGAAATTCAGCCCAAAAGATACTATTCCAGATATGCTCGAACGCATGCACGCCCAAAAAGTTGGGGCGGGTGGTGTTATTGATGCTTCTGGAAAGTTCATTGGGCTAGTTACAGAAAGGGAAATCGTTCGAAAGATATTTGGGAATGCCCAAAAATTGGAAGAACGGATCGATATGCTTTCTGATCCCAAAGAGAGTAAATATTTAACAGCATGGGACGTGATGATTGCTGCACCTGATACACTTCATCCCGATGAAGGTATTGAAGAGGCACAAGATATCATAACGTACTTTGGCTACAGATACATGCCTGTGGTTGACCACAGAGAGAGGCTTCATGGCTTAATTGATGCAAGGGAATTGCATCAACATGTCTACGCCAAATCCCAAGATATGATGGAGTCGAAAGACACACTGCTGTCGTATTTCATGGGAAGAGAGCCTTACGGCATAGGTGCCTCTATTTAATTGCGTATACCCATGTCCTCTTATAGCGAGGGCATGGGTTTTTTTTGAAGTCTCAGTAGATTTTAAGTGATAACCGCTTGATTTCAGTTATGGTGAAGTTCCGTGGCTGGGAGTTCTGCCCCCATTTATGCCACCAGTCGCCTTTTATGGCTAGTAACTGCAAACATTATGTCTGTGACCTTACGCGGATTGATGTTCTAATATCAGCCATATTTACACTCTGAGCTTGCAGGTCACGGCGTAGCTCTTGAAAGATTGGCTTTTCTTTTTCTGGATCGGATATAGTTACAATTAAGGCAAACGGCACTCCTTCAGAAGGAAAATATGCTTCTGCTCTCATAGAGCATTCAACTTCTAAGCGCCATTCAGATGACGTGCCCAAACCTGTGGAGCTTATCGTTTTTTCATACTTTTTAGTAGGCCACCACTTGAGGCCTTGTTTAATTAATTCTTTCTCATAAGCAGGTTGCTCAGCCGTTTTGGGCAAGTAGCATTGATTGATGACACTATTAAAACTGGGCTTACCTTCTTTCGTATCTACAGGTTGGCGCTGTTGTAATTTGGCATCCATATTAATTCGAACAAACTCTGATCCATATCGACGGTCTAATGGTGGCAAGTACACAAGCGTCATTCTAGCATAGCCAAAGCAAGCGCCTGTAAGCGGATCAACTAATGATTTTGGCCAAGAAAACGGAAAGCGCAATATTTTAGGTTTAGCCGTTCCGCCTTTTGTCTGTCCTATAGTAAGCTGACTATCAAAAACCATCGTTATCGAATGGTCATCTGTAACTAACATCTCACTTGAAGCGACAGGAACACCAAAACCTACAAACTGTCTCGATAATTCTTTAAGCCTCGGCTTAGCAAGACATTCGGGCTGCTCGGAATGATGCACCATCAAAGCTCTTAAAACATGAAGCGGGACTTCGTTTTCAATTTTATCATCTAACGAAGCTAAAGTTTTGGACACCATGGGCGCGGCATAGCTTGTTCCACATCCGCTAACCAAGTTTCCTTCAGGCGATATTGAGATCAAGCCACACTGTTTCGTTGGCCCACATGGCTGCGTACCGCCAAAGTGAGCCAAATCCGGCTTATTTCCCACCCTTAGCCCAGGCCCCCGACGTGTGTAGGTAGTTGGTGCACCTTCCAGGTGGTCTTCAGAGTGAGGAGGATTGATTGCCCCTACAGATAAATTCTAAGCGCTTTCTGATGGCTTGAAGATCGTGTCCGGCTCTGTACGTGCTGCAAAATATTCTATGACTTTTGTTGTTTTTTTAGGCCACGGAGAACGTGGAGAATTCGGCGGTAAGTTACCAACTGAATTAACAAAAACTACGCCATAAGAGGTGGTCCTAAAAATTCGGACAGGGTGTTAAGCTACTATTTATGACCAAAG
>CAWUJS010000079.1:0-8770 GCA_963922705.1 uncultured Alphaproteobacteria bacterium
TGAACAATATTTAGAGCATCATTTTGAACCAAACAAAAAGGGCTTTTAGCCACTCCTCACGAACCTACCGACCTCCGGTCGGTAGTGGTTCAGATCATGCCACCTATAGGAAGATTTACAAGCGTACATGGATGAGCCGCAGCGATAAGATCTTTCCATTCTGTGTAATGTCCTATTTTTTTTGAATTGACTATGAATGGATGATCATAGTCTTCATGCCTGAAAACTATAAATTCATCGTCGCCAATGTTATTTGATGTATATAAAAAATTTGCTTGCCCGCCAATTATTTCATTGGGTTCACCTGCGAACACTTCATGTTTAACGATGTGGGTAATTTGATAGGGTTGTATTTGCATGATTTATTGACCTTATTATATAATTTTTATCACACCATAGCTCCGCCTTAAAATATGTCAATATATTTTTGTAGAAATATAGGAAAAAAGCACGTGGCAATATAGATTGCTTCAGCCCTTTGGCTTCGCAATGACAAATATAGGCCTTAAGGCCATGGCAATTGCATTTGAAATGGTGATTTGTAAAATCCATCGTTATCCCATTCCCCCCCACCTGTCATCCCGGCGAAAGCCGGGATCTCTTCGCTTTAATAACAAGATCCCCGCTATATAAATGCGAACAAACCTGCGGTTTGCTTCGCCGCGGGGATGACGGTATTGAGGCAGTAATAACTATAAATCCAAATGCAATCGCCATGTGACCACGGCACAACCGCGTCCATCTCATCAAGAAATCTCTCAACTTTAAGCTTCTTTGCATGGAATGATACTACTACATTAGTCCCGACTTTTGCAGAAGGTTCTATAATATTTAACCAATGCTAAAACCATACACTAAAATCAGATATTCATACTCAATATGAAGACCAATGCCCAAAATAACTGCGCCCGTATAGCGTAAAACAGTGATGCCGCCAGATAGTTTTTTCGCAACCTCCCCAATGCCAACACCAACAATATGTAGCGCCGTTGTCGCAATCATGAACCCACCAATATAGGGCAAAGAGAAGGTGATATCCGGGACTTCAACCCCATGCGCAAAGCCATGAAAAAAGCCGAAAAAGCCGCATGCCAGCATTGCAATCCACATGGGAATGCTCTTATCCAGCGCAATCGCAAAACCCAGAGCAATGACTGAGATGATAATCCCTTGCTCAACCAGGGTGATAATGGTGTTAATATCCAGAAAATCAAAGCTCTGCATTCCGGCAAAACCGCCAAATGTCATAATCAGTACAAAAGAAGCGGGAACCGTCCAGATCGCTCGCCCGCTAATTTGTGTGCTGACAATGCCGACACTGACCATCGCCAGCAAATGATCAAGCCCTAAAACGGGATGCAAAAGCCCGGCTTTAAATCCGCTTGTATGACCAAGGCCATGCGCGAGCACGTCTTGGGGTAAAAAACACATTAATAATACGATAACAAGAAAGCGCATCCTTTATCCTTTCAGCGCAATATTATCAATTAAGCGCGTTTTGCCAAGCCACGCAGCCGCCAAAATACGCCCCCAGCGTTCTTCGATATAATCGACTTTATCAAAGCCATGTTCCAAAAGAGAATCCGTCATTGCGAGGCGGGCAGCATGCCCGGCGCGGCAATCTTGTTGTTGTGGCGCTAGATTGCTTCGCGCATCCATCAGCTTTGCTCGCAATGACAAAAGTTGCTTATTCAATTGCTGTGCAATCCCAAGCTCTGCATTACTTAAATACGCATTGCGCGAGGATAAAGCCAGGCCGTGAATATCACGGATAATCGGTGCGCCAATTATTTCAATCCCCATATTATAGGTTTCCTCCATCTCGCGAATCACCATTAGCTGCTGATAATCCTTTTCACCAAACACCGCGATATCCGGTGTAACCAATGTAAAAAGGCGGTGCACAACACTGCACACCCCGTCAAAAAAATGTGGACGGAAATCGCCTTCAAGCCCTTGAGCAGCATCTCCGGCCTTGATCGTGACCTTGACCCCGTCCGGGTAAATTTGCGCAGCATCCGGCAGATAAATGGCATCGACACCTGCACCCCTTAACAAAGCAATATCACGTTCTATATTGCGCGGATAATCTTCAAAATCTTCACCCGGTGCAAATTGTGTAGGATTGACAAAAATACTAACCACAACAAAATCAGCATGTTGCCTTGCAATATCAATCAATGAGAGATGCCCATCATGCAAAGCGCCCATGGTAGGGACAAAGCCAATGCGCGTGCCATTTGCCTTAGCCGCGCTAATGGTATCCTTGAATTCCGTATATGTCTCACAGATATTCATGGTTTCGGCTTATAAACATTCTCATCAAACGGAAAACGGCGCGCCCTTACATCCGCAGCATAGTCTTCCGCCGCCCTCGCAATCTCATGGGAAATTTGCGCATATTGTTTGACAAATCTCGGCACATGATCCCCGGTAATTCCCACCATATCTTCAGTGACTAAAATCTGCCCATCACAAGCTCGGGAAGCGCCAATGCCGATAATCGGCACTTGAATTGCTCTCGTGACGGCCTCGGCAACAGGCTCAATGACAGCTTCGATCACAATCGCACTCGCACCCGCTGCCTCAATCGCTTTTGCATCCTGCATAATCTGTTCACGCCCATCATCCGTGCGCCCCTGCACCCGAAAACCGCCATTCTCACCCGCAGTTTGCGGCAATAACCCAACATGCCCAATAGCAGGAATCCCCCCATCAACGATAGCTTTGAAATGATCCGCAAGCGCCACGCCACCTTCCAGCTTAACGCCGCTTGCCCCGGTTTCATTCATAATCTTCTGGGCATTCTTGAAAGCCTGTGCCGGACTATCCTCATAACTGCCATAGGGCATATCAACGATCACACAAGCTTTCTCAGAGCCGCGCATCACGGCCTGTCCATGGCGAATAATCATATCCAGATCAACGCCTTGCGTACTGTCCATCCCGTACAGCACCATGCCCATGGAATCCCCCACCAACAGTAAATCACAACTCTTATCAAGCAACTGCGCCACCCGCATCGTATAAGCCGTTAAACAAACCAAAGGCGCGGGATTTCCCTTATGCTTTCGTATATCTTCTATTGTTTTTCGTGTCATGATCATTAAATTGTAAAATTATGAAGAAAATGCTTATCAGAGTTTTATCCCTCTTTCTAGTCATCATCTCAACAAATGCGCTCGCGCAAACGCGCACAACGCCGCAAAATAACGAGCAAATTCAGCTCTCATTCGCGCCCGTGGTTAAACAAGTCGCTCCGGCAGTCGTCAATATTTATACCAAACGCACTGTTACGCGCGCTTATAACCCTTTCATGAATGATCCGTTTTTCAGCCAGTTCTTTGGCGGAAATTTTGGACAGCGTATGCGCAGACAGGCGGAAAGCTCTCTTGGGTCTGGCGTGATTCTTAGTCCTGATGGCCTGATCGTGACAAACGCCCATGTCATTAAAGGGGCGGATGAAATTACTGTTGTTCTGGCAGATGGAAGAGAGCTGGATGCAAAGCTTGCTTTATCCGATGAAGCCTCGGATCTTACATTACTGCGCGTTGAGAGTGACCAGCCTTTGCCAAGCGTTTCTCTAAAACCCAGTGAAGCCCTTGAAGTCGGGGATATTGTGCTAGCCATCGGAAACCCGTTTGGCGTCGGGCAAACAGTGACCAGCGGCATCGTCAGTGCGCAAGGCCGCTCATCGCTCAATATTAATGACTTTAATTTCTTCATCCAGACCGATGCAGCCATTAATCCCGGTAATTCCGGCGGACCGCTGGTCACGCTGGATGGGAAAGTGGTTGGGATTAACACCGCGATTTATTCCCGTGATGGCGGCAGTTTAGGGATTGGCTTTGCTGTGCCATCTGAAATGCTGGCAACAGTTATTGCCGCAGAAAAGGGCGGTGCAACTGGTGATAAAGGTGTAACACGACCATGGCTAGGCGTAACGGCGCAAAATGTTACGAGCGATATCGGAGAATCACTCGCCCTTAATACCCCGCGCGGCGCACTCATTACAAAATTGCATCCCGCAAGCCCGCTCAAGAAAGCAGGCTTGAAAATCGGCGATGTCATGACAAAAGTCAATGGACGAGAGATTCGTGATCCCTCGGAAATGAAATTTCGCATGGCGACAGTGCCGATTGGTCAAAATGCAGATGTCTCCATCACCCGTGCCGGTAAAGAATTAACATTTAAAATCAAAACAATCGCACCGCCGGAAGATCCACCACGTGAAGAAACAACGCTTGAGGGTGAGCATATTCTCAATGGCGTAAACGTTGCGAATTTAAATCCTGCCGTTGCCGTAGAACTGGGTATTCTCGGCGAGGCAGAAAAAGCCGTTGTTGTTCTCAACTTGCCTCGCCGCTCTTATGCGGCGCGCTTTTTGAATGTTGGCGATATGATTTTAGAACTTAATGGCAGAAAAATCCGTGATGTTGGTGATTTAAAAACAGCACTTCGGCGCAGCACTGGACAGGGATTTTCACTCACCATCAATTCCAATGGTAGAATTCGGCAAATTAGGCTGCGTTAGGCTGCTGCTAATCCTGGCTCGCCACTATCATTATCGCTATTTAGATTGGGGCTAAATCCTGTGTAGACGACATCTCGCCATTTTCGCCAGCTAATTGTCTCAGCCATTGCAAAAAATGTGCTATATACTAAAGTGCTAAATATACCACATTCCCCAACATCACGTTTTCTCAAATCATCCAATTGCAAGCTAACAAAAGGCTCTTGCAAGGTTTTGTACCCCATATTCTGAACACGCTCCCAAAACGCCCAGATATCATCCTGCTTTTTTTCTGGTCCCGATTGCAAGGCACGCCTTTGTATTTCTGCACGAAGATTTTTCGATAAATGCTTTAAATTTGCCCCGCTCTGATGGCTTTCAAAGCTACCATCTTCAACTGTTGCCGCCGTATCATGATCAGACATATTACTTTCCTTTATACACCCCAAAATTACAGCAAATACGGGGTCTTTGTCAAATTTCCTGTAAATCAATATATATTTTGAAAAAGCCGAACGATTTTCGTTGGGTGTCCGATTTTAAACTGTAACGATTATAGAACCCTCTGCAAAAGTCAGTAATACTGTAGTAGTATTATTCAATGCAAAGAAGTATGAGGTATATGATAAAAGCGAAGACGCTTAAAGTTGAGAGATTTCTTGATGAGATGGACGCGGTTGTGCCGTGATCAAACCTCTATCTTTGCAGGCGAGATCTAATGATGACAGGATAAATGCGCACGAAAACATCAAAATCAAACACAATACCTTTTGCAGAGAATTCTATAGTCGTTACAGTTAAAAAAACGACGATTTGCAGATTTGTCCGATTTTAAAATGGAATGACTATAACTTTAGAGAAGGCTGCATAAATTCATGACCAATAAATGTATTGTCACTGGAACGGATACAGGAATAGGGAAAACCGTCGTAGCGGCGATGCTGACTTTGGCGTTGGAAGCCTCTTATTGGAAGCCCGTACAATCAGGTATAGAAGGGGGCGTTGACACAAAAACAGTTCAAAAACTGACAGGCCTTCCCGCTGAACGTTTTCTGCCTGAAAGCTATGTCTTATCCGAGCCGCTATCCCCGCACCGTTCTGCGGAGCTTGATCAGGTTACGATTGATGTGAAGGCGCTCACAATACCGGATATTGAAGGGCCGTTGATTATTGAAGGGGCAGGGGGGCTGATGGTGCCGTTAACGCGTGAGAATTTACTGATTAATCTCTTTCGCAAATGGAATGAAGATGCGCGTGTCCCTGTGATTTTGGTGGCGCGAACGGGATTGGGTACAATTAACCATACATTGCTTTCCCTCGAAGCTTTGTGGAGCCGGAATATTCCCATTCATGGGATTATTTTTGTCGGTGAAGAGAATGACGATAATATGCGTACAATTGGTGAATTTTCGGATGTAAAAATCCTTGGACGGCTTCCAATGCTTGACTCTTTGGATGCAAAGACTTTAATTAACGTATTCAAAGAAAATTTTAGGCTTGAGGATTTTGGATAATTTTTAAACCACGAATGGACACCAATATACACGAATTTTTTTATGTCTGAGCCTTTGTTACTAAAAGATGAAGTTTTTGCAATTACGGGCTGTGCGATGTCTGTTCTCAATAATTTAGGCCATGGCTTTCATGAGAAAATATATGAAAATGCTTTGGCCATTGAGTTTGAAGAGCAAAGCATCGCTTTTGAAAAACAGCATAATTTTGATGTTTTTTATAAAGGGCGTGAAATTGGTCATTATATCCCAGACTTTGTTGTTATGGATAAAATTATTGTGGAGTTAAAAACACTGAATAAAATCGGCTCCAATGAAATCGGGCAAGTTATTAATTATTTAAAAGTTACCAACCTGAATGTTGGTGTTATTTTAAATTTTAAATACGCAAAGCTCGATTGGAAGCGTGTTGTTTTATAAACAGAAGAGAGTATTTGTGTTCATTCGTGTTTATTCGTGGTTTAAAGAAGGTTTTAAAAAAGGATTGAGAGTTGAGTAATCGCGTATCACCCATCTGGCATCCCATGACCCAGCATAAAATAGCAGGGCCGGCGATTAATATTGCGCGTGCAGAAGGGGCGTATCTTTACACATCTGATGGGCGGAAAATTATTGACGGGATTGCATCATGGTGGGTGAACACGCATGGTCACTGCCATCCAAAAATCGTCGAAGCCGTTCAGGCGCAGGTTGCCAGGCTGGAGCAAGTAATTTTCGCGGGCTTTACTCACGATCCGGCAGAGCGTTTAACGCGTAAGCTTCTTAGCACGGTCAAGGCATCCTTTGATGAGATGGAGGGCAAGCGTCTGGAATTTGCCTTTTATTCAGATAGCGGTTCCACGGCGATAGAAGTTGCGCTTAAAATGGCGGCGGGATATTTCGCGCAATCAGGTCAGCAAAGAACTAAAATTCTAGCGCTGGAGGGCGGCTATCATGGTGATACATTTGGTACAATGTCCGCCGGAGCACGCGGCGTTTTCAATGAAATCTATGAGCCTTTTCTCTTTAA
The DNA here is from genome assembly GCA_963922705.1 of uncultured Alphaproteobacteria bacterium. Lineage (GTDB taxonomy): Bacteria > Pseudomonadota > Alphaproteobacteria > Micavibrionales > Micavibrionaceae > TMED27. Next base: position 7,034 of record CAWUJS010000079.1, read on the forward strand.
GGTTTCCCATTTGCCGTTTCCTGATGCGGAGCGTGAAGAGCAAATATTATCCAGGCTCGATAACTGGTTGAAACGCAACGGCGAGCAATGCGCAGCTTTTATTTTCGAGCCACTCATTCAGGGCGCAGCCGGGATGCAGATTTATGCACCGGAAACTTTGACAAAGATTGCGCAAAAATGCAGGGAATATGGCATATTGCTAATTGCCGATGAGGTCATGACAGGCTTTGGGCGCACAGGGACAATGTTTGCATGTGAACAGGCAGGGATTATCCCTGATTTTCTTTGCTTATCAAAAGGGCTAACGGGTGGGTTTTTACCCATGGGCGCGACTTTGACGCATCGCGATATCTATAAGGCTTTTTATCATGATGAAAAAGCCAGACAATTCTTCCATTCCACAAGCTTTACAGGTAATCCAATGGCTTGCGCTGCGGCTTTGGCGAGTTTGAAAATCTGGGAGGAAGAGGATGTTTTTGCTGATATTGCCCGCATTGAAGAGCAACATAAAAAATCGGCGAGCTGGTATGCGGCGCGTCCTGATGTCAAAGATGTCCGCGTGAAGGGGAGCATTTTAGCGCTGGATATTGCTGATAATGTTGATGGCTATTTATCATCTTTAGGATCGGTGATTTACGATTTCATGCTGGAGAATAATGTTCTTTTGCGCCCGATTGGTAATACGGTATATATATTGCCGCCTTATTGTATCAAAGACGAAGATTTGGAGATAATTTATGAAACTCTCTGGCGATCCCTGGACAGCCTCAGACATGTTGGAGCACAACAAGCAGCATGAAGCGCCCGTTCGGGCTTTTCTGACCAGGCTTGTGAATGATGCGCCAAGCCATGCGCGCTTTCTAAATATGCTTTCTATGCTAGAGCATATGGGGAGTCGCAAAATTATGGTCTCGCAGATGGATAGGGGCGATACGCTGGATCAGGACACGCTCCAGCATTTGGCCGAAGAAGCCCGCCATGCCTATTTCTTTAAACGCCATGCCGAGCGGGTGAATGGCGCGCAGATGCCGGGCTGGGTTGATGAAAACACCATGAGCCGTATTCCCGCCCTGATGTATTTCGGGCGCATGGATGCGGGGATTACGAAAAATCTTAAAACGTCATCCCGTTGGCGCGCCTCGGATGGGAATGGTGATATGGGTGATCCCTATGGCTGGGTATCCCTCATTATTGAGTTACGGGCATGTTGGTTGTACAGGATTTATGACGAAGTCGTCACGGAACAGGATGTGCATTTACCGCTAAAAGGCCTGATCGCCGAAGAAGACGGGCATTTAGAGGAGATGTTTGAGATGTGCGGCGAAAACCATGATCTCCTAAAGGCGCTGTCCGCCTATGAAACCTCTTTGTTTGAAAAGCTGTGGGCGGCTTTGGAGGATGCTTATCCTCAAGCATCTGGAAAGCAAGCGGCTTAAGGGGGTTAGCGCTTACTCCATGGCGATTTTTAATACAATACTGTCATCCCCGCGAAAGCGGCATAATCGCAAGAAACCCTAAAGCCAACCCAGTTCGTCATTGCGAGGAGGCAGAGCCGACGAAGCAATCTGGATTGCTTCACTACGTTCGCAATGACGGATAACAGGAGAATGTCATTGCGAGGAAGCAGCAGGTTTGTTCGCATCTATTTCGCATCTATATAGCCGGGGATCCTATGCTTAAATCGAAGAGATCCCGGCTTTCGCCGGGATGACGGGTGAGGGGAAATGGGATGACAAG
>CAWUJS010000080.1:0-8727 GCA_963922705.1 uncultured Alphaproteobacteria bacterium
CCTGGCAACCGTCTAAATTCTGGCAACCCTGTCCAAACTTTCAACCTTCATTAAATTTTGCGACAGAACCCGCCATTCTTAGAGGAGCCATTGTATTAACTTTGAAAGCATCAAGCCAAGCATCATAATCCATATCAAACGCTGATTGGCGATTACCGCCCATAATCCCTGCATTATTTATAAGAGTATCAACCTTGTGACCATGTAACTCATTTGTAAATTCCTGTACCGATGTGTCGTCTATTACATCAAGGCTATAAATATCTATTTTACCGTTTGCGTTTTGCACCAGATTTTGTAAATCGTCTGCATCATCAGGATTTCGACAACATGCTATAATCTTCCATTGCCCATCTTGCAGGAAGTTTTTTGTTAACTCTAATCCAATCCCCCTGTTTGCTCCAGTAATAACAACCGTTAATAAATCCATAGCGTTCAACTCCAATGTAAATAGGCCGCTTTAAAGCGGCCTATTTACATTAATCCATTCGATAATTATTGTCTAACGATAGTCTAGTCGCACTTCACATGGAACTTTCAGAAAAAAGCCCATCCCTATTCGGAAATGAGCCTTTAAAATCTTATCGCTATGAGGGGGGGCTAAAAGCCAGCATTCTCAAAGCATCTATATACAGGATATAGGCAAAGTGGTATAAGTGTCAAGACTTTTTCAATGCCTTAAAAATCGTTAAAACATGCCGTTTTCTGCCGATCAAATCTCTAATATACCTCATATCCTATCAGAACCACGATTTGCAACTTATTTACAGCATTGTGGCAACGATAGAACACAAGCTCTTTTGCTTTATAAATGGAATTTAGAACTATCTGCGGCGTTTGTTGTCCCCTTGCACCTTCTGGAAGTTAGTCTAAGAAATGCTGTCGTAGAATGTCTGGAAGCTGTGCATACGTCCAACTGGCCTTGGAATCAGGGTTTTATTCGTAGGCTACCCAATCCTCCACGCGGATATAGCCCTACACGTGACTTGCAAAATGTTGCCAGCATGAAAAGTCCTACAATGGGGAAAGTTGTTGCCGAACTGAAATTTGTGTTTTGGGAAAAAATGTTTACAAAGAGGCATGATAAGAGGCTTTGGGATGCTCATATAAAAAGCGCATTTCCCAACGCGCCTGCAACATTATCCCCTTCTCAGATAAGGGGAAGAATTTATGATGATGTTATTGTCATTCGGAAGCTTCGAAACCGTATCGCACACCACGAACCCATTTTCTCCCGAAACAACCAGGATGATTATAATAAGATCTACGAACTGATTTCATGGAGAGATACGGTTACAGCCGATTGGATGGGAAATATTCAGAACGTGACGCAGCTTATCTCAGAACGACCCTGTTAAAAATGTGAGCGGACGCCACAAACAGGCAGGTGCTTCCGTCAAGGAATTTGTCCAGACACCCCGATCATAAGCCTGAAATCGGTATTTGGACTCGTGGTCGCCGCTCGGATTCTATGTAATATTACTGCGGCTTTAGAGTCAATATTTTAAGCGGCCTCCTCTTCCTCTTCATCTGGATCAGGTTGCAGGTCTTCAAGTTCTGACAATGAATCCCAGATTGTTTCAAACGCCTGGGAATACTCCATAGCCTGATAACTGAGTGTTTCAGCAAGTTCAGGGAGCGATAGATCACCGCGTAAGTTCTGCAATACATCAAGAGCTTTGTGGAATTTCTGGAGATCAAAATCCCCCTCTTGCAAGTTTTCCAAAGCATCTTTGTCTATATTGCCATAACGGGTTTTGGTGTTCGGCATGGTGTGTTTCCTGTCAGATTATTTTTTCGGGTGCTATCGTATTATATTTCAATGGTTTTTTCTTGCATTTTTTCATCAAAATTGAGATTCTGAGGTGTGTCGCCACATATTGCGGCATAGGGAACTTTGCCAAACCCTTGCTTTATGCTTAATCACGCAGTCAAACCGATCTTTGCGGTCGGGGTGACGGTGAATACAACACCTGATATGCCCCGGCATTTTCAGGAAATAAATCGTGACCTTCTGTGTGAGGTTTTTTGGCGAACGCCCCGATCACCCGTTTTGCGGGTACGCTTGCTTGTGAAACGGGGGTAAGTGAATTATAAAGTTTCAGGCTATGGCTTTTAGGAAATTCTTATCCTTTTTTCTATAGCTTGTTAAAGAATGTGAAGAGCCAACACATTAAAAAACGGCTCTGGGCCTCTTAAAGCCCGCACAATGTGTCGTTGAGACACGACATTAAAATAGTCTCCCGGTTCAAAGAAACTCATTTTTATGAGGCCGGGAGGCAACGGTGATTGTTTTCCGGTTCTTTGAGCCGGTTACTTTCTGATGTCCAGACCTCACGGTTAAAGACCGTTGCGGTTGTCATTGTGCAGCTTTAAGACTCCCGGCCACCACTTTGAGAAAGAGTGGTGGTCTTTACACGTAAAATGGGGCTTTTGAGCTGTGGACTTAATGAAAGACATTTTTTATGCTGCGTTTGGGTTGATTGTAACCTGGGGAAACTCTCTCACTCCCCGGAATGGTTTTGCATTCCAAACTACCAATAACCCGACTTCTTACGGTCGGGGATGGCGTGAACTAAGTCATATCTTCGGATATGGACGAATAAGCGTGACCTCTATTGGTAGGTTCTGTGAGAGGCTCCCCGGCCACCAGTCGCAATACTGGCTGGCCGTTTTTATTGGAGCTTGGTTATGCGAACGGCTCTGATCCTTACATTTTCTTTTATTTATGTGTGGCCGGCTTTGGCACAGCCCCCCTCCTCGCCCCCTGTTTCTGCAAAGGTTTTGGGTATCAGCGATCAAAACGCAGTGCTGGTAGAGCGATCTGACAAGCCGGGTATCAAGTTGAATATTCAAATTCGCGGTTATCAGATCCCGCACCGAAACGGTGCATGTGCATTTGAACGTGATCTGGGACATCAAGCCACAAAAGCAATTCAAAATATCGTGGGTGGAAAAGACGTACATCTACTAAATCCTGTCCCTTCTTCTGATCCACGCGCTGCACAGGCCGAAATCATAAATCATGACGGCATCAATATAGGAGAATATTTGTTTCTGGAATTGGGATTAGCACATCCAACAACAAACACCACGCATATTGCGTGGTGCGGAAAGGGGCATTGAGAATGTTGATTGATCTTACAAATGCGGGTTCTCCGGAGGAAATGGAATTTGTACGCAGTGTTATTCGGCTTTTGCGTCTTATGCACGCCTATGAAACAGGTGAAATTTCTCGCGCCGAGTGCTGGAAAGAAGTTTTAAAGCATTTGACGCCGGAAGATGCGCGGCAAATTCCCTGTTTTTCGGCAAGCTATCATTAAAGGAAGGAGGATGCAGACATGAGAAGAAAAAACCCCGGCTATGGCCATAATTCCAGAGCAACAAAACCGCCTGTCATGGAAGATCATACGCGGCCTGGTACTCTCCTTCTCATTTTGCGCAAACATTTTGGTATTTCTCAGCAAGCGGTTGCAAAGTGTTTAGGGATAAGCTTTCAGCAGGTGCAAAAATATGAAAACGGCAAAAACCGCATGTCTTCGCATAGAATTGAAATGGCGGCGGATTTATTTTCTGTGCCGGTTGCAGCTTTTTTCAGAGTGCATGAGCCAAATGATCCGAAAATTGCAGAAAAAATTGAAATGATGAAGCAAGAGCTTGTTCTGTTTGAGATGTTTCATGCCCTGGATACAGGCGCAAAGCATGATTTCTTGGACATGTGTCAAAAAACTTACGAAATTTTGAAAGGGGAAAATCGTCATGAGTGAAAATGCCGATAAGAAGCCAAAAACCCGTCGTAGGGCTTTGGATGAAACGGACGAATATATTGGCCGTACTGTCCGAAAAATACGGGAGTACAAAAATTTGTCTCTGGATGAGGTGGAGCAAAAAGCCGGTCTCGATGCCGGACAGCTTCAAATCCGCGAAAACGGGCAGGATTATTTTACCGTTTCGGAGATTAGGGATGTGGCCTGCGCCCTGCACGTCCCTGTAGGCAAGATCTTCCAGCTTGCAGAGGGTGATCCGGTGGATTTAGGGATGCAGATTGATTTTATAAGAATACATGACCAGCTCGGCGGTATTCTTCACTCTTGCTCCTCGATCGAGGAAGTAAAAGCAATCGTTCAGAAGGTTTTAGATGATAATCCGCATTTAGACGGTAGCAGATCGGAATGGTAAAAAATTAGGGCTTCTGTTTTCCTGTACACGAGCACTCCCCTGTGCTTGTGAACACACACAAACTAGGGGGGAGGGGTATCCTTCCCCCACTTTTTTGTTAGCCAGTTTTTTTACCGCTAAATGGCCACCAGCTTTTTTCTTTGGGCTTTGTAAGATTCTCTACAACCTTTTCGAGACTTTCTAAGCGTGCAGCTTCTTTTGCCTTCTCTGACCTTTGATCTGTCAATAATGCGGTTGCTTTTTGACGTTCTTGCTTTTCCGATTCTAACATATCTTTGAGAAGTTCAATTTGTTCTTCTAGGCGTTTTTTTTCTGTATCGTGAAGGGTTTCAAGATATTTTACTCGCTCTTTTAGGGTTTCAAACTCTATTTTTTCCTCTAAGGAAGTGTTCGATAGTGTTTCATTGTCATTTTTCTTGTGCTGTTTTTTTTGTTCAATCTGCTCAATCGTTTTTAGCTGGTCGCCGTATACGCGTACCAATTCAGAAACATCGACTTTGGGGCGTTTGGTGTCTGTGTCCTCCAGAGAGATGCCTTTTTCTTTAACATGACGATAAAAAGTTGAGCGTTGAACACCCACCATTTTTGCGGCTTTAGTAATGGACACTTTCATTTGAATCTCTTTGTAGCGTAGTGTTGTATTAAACAATTTTTATGATTGTAGCATTTGTATCAGTGAAATTAAACATAGAACAAATGTATTTTGCGCTGTTAGTTAAGTACAATAGAACAATAATTGTTCAAAAATAAAATCGTTCAATCATACATATTAGAAGTGACCGTTAGAGAATGCCGATGAATCAATTAAATTGTATCATCTAAAACTATTCTTACTCGGAAATGCCTGTGGATAAAGATGTGATAATGTCAGTGATAAACACATCGAACACTTCAAAACTGTTTGAAAAAGCCATTTATTAAACAAATATTAAACTGTTCAGTTGTGGATAAATATACAATATGATACATTTTATCGAACAGTTTTAAGAATCAGTGCAAACTGGATCAAAGCTGTTCAAGGTCTGGCTACTCACATTAGCCAACTTACCCAGCCTAAAGTCCATTCGGACTATTTTTAATAATTGAAGTGTAATGAAACAGAAAGGAGAAGCAAAATTTAGGCCCAAATACGCAAAAACCACCGTTGGCGCGGTGGTCTAGCGTAAAGCAGTGATGCTTTCGTAATCCTATAATCAAGAGAATATCACTGAACGAATCGGGTGACAAGTAAAAAAGTGCATTTGCGCTACCCTTTTTTGCACCCTTTTTTCAGGCTCTAAATTGCTATGACGATATGCAGATACAAGAAAATCATTCGCCAAGTGCATTTGGCGGACGGTTAAGCTCACCCAAATTTCGGGCAAGTTTAACCAGTGCAGAGGATTTTTGTGGCCTTGAAGACGATGTTAATCGTTTCCATGCCCTCAAACTCATTAAAAAAGTCGGTAAAGAGCTTGGATTTACATCCGAGCTGGTGGAAATGCTGGAATATTACCTGATCCGCACAAATGAAGTGGACTGGACAGAAGGCCATCAGCCGATTTGTTATCAGGCCGTGATTACAACAGCGCAGGATTTAGGGATTTCCGAGCGTCAGGTGCGTAATCGTGAAAACGCCCTCAACCGCCTCGGCGCCCTCACCTGGGAAGATTCCGGCAATTTCAAGCGTTACGGCGTGCGCGATCGGGAAACCGGCGAGATTAAATATGCCTTTGGCGTTGACCTGTCTCCCCTCGCCTCATTGATCCCCGCCCTGGAACAAGCCTTGGCAGAAAAAGAAGCGTATAAAGAGCTTTGGAATGAGCATAAGCGTAAGATCACGGCTTATCGTGCTCGTATCCGCAGCCTTTTATCTGAAGCTGCGCTTTATAAAGAGATGAGTGATACCGTTCAGGCCGTTCAACAGGGCTATGAGGCCATATCCTATTCCATTCGCACATATCATTCACTGGAACGCCTGAAGGATTTGGCAGAAGATCATAAGCTGCTTTTGGAAGGGCTGTTAGATACTCTTGAAGTGGTTGCTGCAAGTGTGGAAAACCACGAAATAACGCAGGATATTTCCGCCACAGGCGAAACAGATTGCCGCCACATACATAGTACAAACCCCCTTAAATCTAATAAATTAGATACAAGTAGTCCTACGGCCATTAGCTTTCAAGAAAGCGTAGCGGATTGTCCTGAGCCCAAAGAGGCTGAGTCCGGTGAGGGTGGAAAGACCGAAACAGAGCAAAAAAACAAAGATTACGGTATGGGGCATATCTCATGGAAAATGATGGTAAACTCTTGTTCAGAGCGTTTCAAGGATCATATCCCGCTTCATAACCGGGCTTTGTCATGGGCTGATCTCGTTGAAGCGGCAAATGCCCTCCTCCCCACCCTTGGAATTAACAGAACGGCGTGGTGGGATGCCTGTGATGTGCTTGGCCGTGAAGGGGCTGCGATCTGTATCATGATTATTGACCAGAAAGCCCAAGACCCTGAAAATCCGGTGCGAAACCCTGGCGGCTATTTGCGAAAAATGGTTGCCCGCGCCAAAACAGGCGATCTGAACCTGCAAGGCTCGGTGTTTGGGTTGCTGAAACGCGGAGAGGAAAAGCACAATGCGTAGTTTCCAATACACAAAAAATAACCCCCGATTTCATCCACGAAAAATGTGGATAAGCGGGGTTGTTATCGCAATATTTTCCGTTTTCTGCGGAATTGCGTTAGCCGGTAATTTGTATATCAAAGATGGTGACAGCTTTGTTTTGAATGGTGAAGAGGTGCGGCTTTGGGGCGTGGATGCGGTCAAATTGTCGCAGTTTTGCCAAAAGGCCGGGCGGGATTGGCCTTGCGGTAGACACGCAAAATCCTATTTGCTTAATCTGATCGGTTCGGCTGATTTACGCTGTGAAAGAATGCCGGCGGCCAAAAAAGAAACGCGCACCGTTGCAAGGCCCAACAGGCACGTAGGAGATACTAAGGTACGATTTGTTGGTGTGTTGTTTGTGCACTGGTAGTGATGGTAGGAACTGATCCAGCCATCACTACTCGGCGAAGATTAAAATCCTCACCATTGTGAAAATGGCATTCCATCTGATCAAATTCAGCTACAATTTCCATTCCGCATTTTTTATAGAGCCCAATGGAAGCTGCATTCTTTTCTGGAGTAATCAGGATAAGCTTTCCTGTTTTACCCTTTAAGGCCTTCAACAAAAGGTTTTTGGCGTATCCCTGTCCTCTATGTTCTTCTTGGATAATTAAGGCAGCAAGATAGATATCACATTCATATTGAGATGCATATTTTGCAACTCGGTTATCGATATCCGGTGCACACACGATACATAAGCCAATCAGAGAGCCGTCTTGATGTTTTGCAATATGAACGTCGCCCTTCCTGATCTCAGCCAGAGTATCAGATAAGAATTCGTCACCAAGCTTCCTGACATATGGAGGCTTTTCTCCAAAATGGTTAAAACACATGCGTAAAACAGACGTTTCCAGTTCGCTATTTGGAGGTGGTTTTATATGAGTGTATTTGGTCATCTTTTATCAGTCATTGTGAGCTTTTTTGTGCTGTTATATAGCTGAATAGTGTTCTGCGGCTAAAACCGAAGAGTTCGCAGACTTCTGCAGCGGATTGATCTGAGTTTTGATAAAGAATTCTGGCCTGTTCCAGCTTATCCGGATCGGTGCGGGGCCTGCCACCGGTCTTACCTCTGGCTTTTGCAGCCGCTCTTCCGGCAGCGGCGCGTTCTGCTTTGATTTCCCGCTCCATCTGAGAAATAACCCCCATGATGGACAAAAAGCCGCGGCCCGTAGCGGTTGATGTGTCGATATTTTCCCGCAGTGATTTCAGTTCAACATTACGCTCTTCCAAGAGTTTTACGATTTCGAGCAAATGCATGAGTGAACGCGACATTCGGCTGAGTTCGGTAATGGCGAGCGTATCGCCGGGACGAATGTAGGCAAGAAGCTCATCCCAGCCGGTGCGGGAAGATTTAACGCCGCTTTCTTTATCCGTGAAGGTTTTGGCGCACCCGGCCTGTTTCAGGGCATCGATCTGCGCATCCAGATTCTGGCTGGTGGTGCTGACGCGGGCATATCCGATAATGTTGCTCATAGTATGTGCAAAAACAATTTTTCAAAGGCCTTATTGCACTTTGATTATTGCTTAAGTATTTGCACATATTTCAGGCGGTTTCAAGTCACCCGCATGCCATTTTTCGATACAGTGCAAAAAGTATACTTTCTGCACTGCCTGTCATGCCGTTATTGCCATGGGCTGGTTCTGAATGGGAAGACGGGTGTTCATATCGAGATCAAATGAGCCGTACGGCGTAACATGAGGATATATCAAAGGCGTGAGAGCTTGCCGGTCGCGCTCTTCCATCCGGTCGATCCATTTTGGCTCAGCCAACACCTCCTGAATCATGAGGGTGTTGACGTAGACCAGACAAATTTGCAGCAGACGCAGACTGAGAACTGAAAGCTCCTGTTCGGCAAGCTGATTGGTAGTGTCGCAAAGTTTAGCAGCTTGTGCTAGGGTGTGATTTTTTTTAGTTG
>CAWUJS010000081.1:0-8694 GCA_963922705.1 uncultured Alphaproteobacteria bacterium
GCTTCTTGCATTTGTTCCATACGCTCCAAACGCTGGCGCATCTCAACAACAACATTCTCCTGTGGTTCTTCCGGTTCTTCATCGGGATCTGATGCCACAAACGCCATGGCATCAACAATAATTCCGATGAATAAATTCAATACAGCAAAGCTTGTTATGATAATAAACGGGATAAAGAAAATCCATGAATTTGGAAAATGTTCTAATGTTGGTCTGACAACCCCTTCTGACCAGCTTTCCAGAGTCATGACCTGAAAGAGTGTATAGGCGGAGGCTGAGACGGTGCCAAAATAGTCCTGCATCAAAGGATCGGTATGCACGCCAAATAACTTGGTTGATAAAACCGCGCTAACGTAAAATAAAATAAGCAAAACACCAATGACCGCGCCCATACCGGGTAGTGAATATCCCAAAGCCATAATAACGCGGCGCATTTGTGGGACAATTGAAATCAGGCGCAGAACGCGTAAAATCCTTAAGGTTCGTAAAACTGCGAATGCACCTTGCGCGGGAATCCAGGCGATAATTACAATGATCAAATCAAAAATATTCCAGCCTGATCGAAAGAATGATAAACGATAGGCATAGAATTTTAAAAATATTTCAATTGTAAAAACGACCAAAACGCTGAAGTCAATAAAGTAAAGAATAGAACCGTACTGAGCAATAATATTTTTGTCGGTTTCCAGCCCCAGCGTTACTGCATTAATCAATATCAGAGTTGTAATAAAGCCGACAAAATAAGGATGATCAACAAAACGCGCAACGCGCTTTCGAGAGGGACTATCAAATTGAATATCTTCAGGTCTAACCATAGCGCTATTTAAGATCCATTAGGCTGCAATTTCCAACGCTTCTTGTGGATTGATCCTTTGATCATAAAAGGCTTTTCCAACAATCACACCATTAAGCCCCGCGTTTTTGACGGCTTTTATATCATCAAGTGAACCAACACCACCAGAAGCAATGACCGGAATATTCGTTGCGTTTGCCAATGTTAAAGTTGCCTCTACATTCACGCCTTCTCCTGTGCCGTCACGATCAATGTCTGTGTAAATGATTGCCGCTACACCTGCATCTTCATAATATTTAATCAATTCAGTGGCTTGTATATTCGATCCTTCAACCCAGCCATCGACCATAACTTCACCATTGAGCGCATCAATGCCAACGGCGATTTGATCCGGGAAAAGCCGGCAGGCTTCTTTTACGATTTCAGGTTCCCTAGCGGCAATCGTTCCCAAAATGACGCGGCTAATCCCTTCGGATAACCAATGTTCAATCTGTTTTATATCACGAATACCGCCGCCTAGCTGAACTGGAATATCCGCTGCCTTCAAGATCGCCGCAACGGCCATGTTGTTCACAGGCTTCCCATCAATTGCACCATTGAGATCAACAACATGAATCCATGAAAATCCTGTCGTAGCCCAGTCATGCGCCTGCGCGCCCGGATCTTCGTTATAAATCGTATCGCGTGCCATATCGCCCTTTACAAGGCGAACGCAAGCACCGTCTTTTAAATCAATGGCGGGAAAAATAATCATGCATGTTTTTTACGGATTGGTTCCGCAAAAAGCAATAGTTTAAGCAGATATCAACCAGAAAAGACAAAAGCTTAAAGCGTCACAAAAGCCAATACAATCAGAGCAATCACGATGAAAATAGTACACCACTTGGAAGCTGTTCCAAAGTTCTCCCAGAGCTTTTGAGCGTTTTCCAATTCTTGTTCGTCTATTTTGACAGGTTGTTGTGAGGCCATAATGATTATTCCTATTTTAAAATCTCTCTTGCTATCATACCAACAGCTTCCGGATATGCAATATGCTCTTGCTCCAGAACACGTGCGGCCAGACTTTCGGGCGTATCACCTTCCAAAACAGGCACGTCTTTTTGTAAAATAACAGGCCCGCGATCAACATCAGTAATGACTTTATGAATAGTACAACCGCTTTTATTATCACCTGATTCTATGACAGCCTTGTGAACATGCTCGCCATACATCCCTTCGCCGCCGTGTTTTGGCAAAAGGGAAGGATGGGTATTTAAAATCCTGTCTTCAAAAGCATTGATAAAAACGGGGGTCAAAATACGCATAAAGCCAGCGAGGCAAACTAAATCAATCTCATAGCTTTTGAGAAGATCAACCAAAGCCCGATCAAACTCCTCACGCCCGTCATAGTTGCGGTGATGAATAACATGGTGTGGAATTTCCGCTTTTTGCGCGCGTTCCAGCCCATAAACATTGGCTTTATTTGAAACCACGACAGCGATTTCTGCAGGGAAATCAGGGTTCTCACAGGCATCAATGAGCGCCTGTAAATTGCTGCCGCTGCCTGAAATTAACACGGCGAGTTTGATTTTAGGAACCCCAGACATCCAAATTCTCAAAAATGATCGCGTTTTCTGGCGCATCGCGTTTTTTAATTGATCCGATTTCAAAAACAGTATCGCCATGCGCCTCAAAAACAGTGCACAGCGAATCCCGAAAAGCAGGATTACAAATCACAACCATTCCAATCCCTGTATTCAGCGTTGTTGCCAAATCCATCGGCTTTAAATTGCCGGCTTCAACTAGCCATTGAAATAAAGGTGGTAAATCCCATGCAGCGCAATCAAGAACCGCGCAAAGATCATCCGGCAAAACACGCGGAACATTCTCCCACAACCCGCCCCCGGTAATATGCGCCATACCGTGAATAGCCGCTTTGCCATGGTCATCTTTAACCTTTAGAGCCTCCAGAATTGCCTTCACATAGATACGGGTTGGCGTGAGTAGGGCTTCAGGGCTAAAAGTCTTAGAATCATGTTGGAGAATTTTCCGAACCAGCGAAAATCCATTCGAATGCAAGCCGCTGGACGCAAGGCCAAGAATAGCATCGCCTTCTTGAATGGCCTCGCCGGTAATCATATCCGCGCGCTCAACCGCGCCAACGCTAAACCCGGCAAGGTCATAATCTCCTTTGGCATAAAGCCCTGGCATTTCAGCAGTTTCGCCGCCGATTAAGGCACATCCAGCCTGCGTACACCCCGCAGCAACGCCTTTAATCACAGCCTCAGCAACATTATTGTCAAGCTTGCCCGTTGCAAAATAATCTAGGAAGAAAAGCGGCTCCGCGCCTTGCACCACAATATCATTAACGCACATCGCCACCGCATCAATACCGATTGTATCATGAACACCAGTATCGATAGCTATCTTAATTTTAGTACCAACTCCATCAGTACCCGATACCAGAACAGGGTCTTGATAACCCGTTTCTTTCAAATCGAACATAGCGCCGAATCCGCCAATCCCGCTCATCACGCCAGGGCGCATGGTTTTCTTGATATGCGGCTTGATATCCTCTACCAAAGCGGCAGCGGCATCAATATCAACACCCGCCTCTTTATAAGCATTACTTTCACTCATGCTTTTCCTTTACTTATAATATTTCCAACGGTTATAAATAAGTTCCTCGTATAAAACAATAAAGAGCTTTCCCATGGTCACAATAAAAAATCACATTCCCTGCCTGCTGAAAAGTTTTTGTATCATGTTTCTCATGGTCTTTTCTCCTGTGGCTTTTGCGAATGATCCTATTTTCACCATTGAAAATGTAAAAGTCGATGTGACGGCGGAAAATGCGATAACGGCTCGCGCACAAGCCTTTGAAGAAGCGCAAATCAAAGCATTTACGATGCTCTCAACGCGCATGTTGCCGGCTCCTGCCCTTGCGACAACGCAAACACCGCCGGTGAATGTTATCTCAACCATGGTCAGGGATTTTGAGATTACCAATGAACAGTTATCCTCTGTACGTTATGTCGGCACTTATATTTTTCGCTTCAAGGGATCTGATGTGCGCCGTTACTTTTCCCGCCGGGGAGAAACTGTTACGGATGTTTCCAGTAAAAAACTCCTGATTTTGCCGTTCATTAATAGAGATAACCGAACAAGTATCTGGACACCGGGCAATCCGTGGATGCAAGCATGGAACAGGGTACAAAGCCTGAATGGATTGGTTCCAATGGATGTGCCGCTGGGCGATTTAAGTGATGTGCAAGATATCAGCGATAACGGCGCCTTTAGTTATCAGCCAAACAGGCTACAATCCATGTTAAGGCGTTATGGCGCGCATGAAGCTGTGGTGACCATTGCAACACCGGATGAGATGCTTGGCCAAATTATTGATCCGCTGGCTACAGCAAAGGGAACTCTAACTATTGAAGTCTATAGAACCGATCGCGGGCAGGCAGAGTTGGTCGATCAAATCTCGATCAATGCGGATGGCGTGCAAACCCGCAGGCAAATCTATGACCGCGCTGTAACCCTTGTGCGCAGTGCCTTGCAAAAAGACTGGAAGGCAAAAATTGCTATTGACCCAACGCCTATAACGAATAAAGTGCGTGCGGTTGTGCCGATAGAATCTTTGAATGAGTGGCTGAATATTCAATCCAATCTTAACCGGATTTCATCCTTTAGTGATATTACGCTTAAAGCCTTAACCCCGAGTCAGGCGAATATTGAGATTCTGTATAAAGGAAGCGAGCAGCGTCTTGCTTTATCCCTGGCGCAAGCAGGACTTGAAATTGAAAGAACAACCGCTAGCGACGGCAGCCCGCTTAATGTTTTAATCTCTTCACACCGCCAATCCACGCGGTTCTGAAAAAGATAGTATCGCAAAATTTAACGTTTTGTGTCAGAGTGTTATGGTCATTCCAGTGAAAAAAAAGACGCGGGTGTGATTTGGTTATATTCACGATCCGCGCCTTCCCGCTGCTATTCTAATGTGCTTCCAATTTAATTCAGAACACTATTTCCGGGTACGTCCTCCAATCCCCAAAATTGCAAATCCGCATGCATCATTTCATCCGTGTAACCAGTACTTTCGTCTGATTGTGATACAGATACAAATGATCTAGGAAGCATTATGGGATCAATTTGCGTGGACGGCTTATAGCTCTCAAAATTTTGTCTGTTTCGAGCACGCGAACATTGTGCGAGCGCTCTTGTGGCACTAATTTTACCACATCCCACACGCAAATCTTGGGGTACGCCGCCACTAAATCCCGTCAGTGTTCCAGTATTAATTGTATTACTACTCATGCTTCACTCCCTTTTTTTTGTTTATGAATTGCATGATAGATGATTCTTTTTGCAATGTCAATTATGCATTTCTGAAATGCGAAAAATGCATGCATAACATCATGCATAGTATCATGCATAGTATTTTGCAATACGGCTTTAAGGTTTTTCCGGGCTTCATAACTGAAAGCCCTTGCATTTATTGGCATTGCGGGTCACTTTAGTTTGCTTAAAGAGTTCTCTAAATAAGGTAAAAATTTATGACGACCACACTAGATATGAAAGACATTGTCGCGCTGTGCAAACGCCGTGGTTTTATATTTCCAGCATCCGATATCTATGGCGGGTTGAACGGATTTTGGGATTACGGCCCTTTGGGTGTTGAGCTGAAAAATAACCTGCGTGATCGCTGGTGGAAAGATATGGTCATGACCCCGCCAATAGGACCGCATGGAGAGCCGGTGCAAATTGTCGGTATTGATTCATCCATTATCCAAAACCCCCGCGCATGGGAGGCTTCCGGTCATGTTGGCGGTTTTTCCGATCCGATGCAAAAATGCGGAGATTGTGGGCATTTTGTTCGTTCAGACCATCTTTGGGACATTTTAACGACAAGTTGCGACTGGTTTGACTCGCTTATGCAGGCTTTTGAGCCTGTTACTGGCAAGTTAGATACCGAGGCCACAATTAAGTGGGCAAAAGGCAAAGGTAAGAAAAAAGCGCCAAATCTAGCGGTTGTCAAAAATCCGGAAGTTACACTGTCATGGCTGGCAACAAGAATAAACGGCCAGCCCGATGCACCGCCAGATATACAAGAAATTGTCCGTCATCTTGCAACTGAGCAACTCAATGAAACAGGTTTACAAGACCCTTGCCCCGTCTGCGGTGGAGCGCTTGCGCCTGCCGAAGCCTTTAATTTAATGTTTTATAGCTTCGTTGGCGCTGCGGCGACAGAAGACGACAAAGTCTATCTTCGCCCCGAAACGGCGCAAGGTATCTTTTTGAACTATAAAGCAGTGCTGGATTCCTCGCGTGTGAAAGTCCCGTTCGGAATTGCACAAGTTGGAAAAGCCTTTCGTAATGAAGTCACGCCGCGTAACTTTATTTTCCGTTCCCGTGAGTTCGAGCAAATGGAAATGGAATGGTTCTGCCATCCTGATGATGCCAAAATGTGGCAGGATTTCTGGTTCGATGAGCGTGTTAAATTCTGGAAGTCTGTTGGCCTTACTGACAAGAATATGATCATGCGTAAACATGATTCTGATGAGCTTGCGCACTATGCCAAGGAAGGGCTTGGGACATCTGATATTGAATATCAATTCCCCTTTACCGCGCCCAATTATGGTGAGTTGGAAGGGATCGCGCATCGCTGTGACTTTGATCTCAAACAGCATCAGGAACATTCCGGGCAAAAGCTGGAATATATTGATCCGGCGCGCGATAATGAGCGTTATATTCCGCATGTGATTGAACCTGCCGCAGGGCTTTCGCGCGGTGTTTTGGCGCTGATTTGTGAGGCCTATACCGTGGATGAAAACCGTCCGTCCGGCGTTTTCCTGAATTTCCACCCATCCATGGCGCCAAAGAAAGCAGCGATCTTGCCGCTAACGGCGAAAGAAGATCATGTTCCGATTGCACAAAAGCTGTATCTGGAATTGCGTGAGGAATTTGCCGTTGATCTTGATATTAAGCAAAATATCGGTAAACGCTATGCAAGGCAGGATGAGATTGGCACGCCTTATTGTTTCACGATTGATAACGATACAATCGCCGACCAAACCGTAACTGTCCGCGACCGCAATACGATGACTCAGGAACGCATTCACCTTGATCAGGTTGCTGATTTCCTGCGGGAGAAGATGAAGCCTGAAAATGCGGATGAGATCATGAAAGCGGCTTAGCGTTTTTTTAAAACCGCAAAGGCGCAGAGACACAAAGTTTTATTGAAAATTTTATTGAAAGTCTTATCGTATGTGTTTCACATGCTCCAAGATGATACTGGCAGCTTTTTCTGCGCTTACATTTGTAACGTCTAAATTCAATTGATAAGGATGATCAGATTTAAAAACGTCTCCGTTTTCTCGAATTTCTATCAAGCGTTCCGGTGACACATTTTTAATTTTTAACTTTCTTTCAGGTGATTGCACACGTTTTATATTTTCATCTTGACCGCATAAAAGCCTGATCGGTACAAATTTTGCGTGGCGCATTTTTGCCATTTTTTCGACTGCTTGAAAAATAGGAATATCATCGGGGTCACTATTTTCAAGAGCGTTTGTAAGGAGGAAATTGAGCCTTGAAGGCGATAAATGAACCATTGTTTCCATAACCACATCACGGATTTTAGCAACTCTATCCCAGACTTCATCAGGAACAGGTGCTTTTTCATATCTTTGAATAACTGAAAAAACTGGATTACAAATCAAATGGTTATCAACCAACCTGAAACTTTCTTGCTTGCAAATTTCTTTTGCGATTGTGTATTTGCCAGTACCGGGAAAACCGAGAAGATAGATAATCGTATTTTGTATCAAAACTCCGTGCCTTTGTGTCTTGGTGGTTCAATCAAACCCCAAACCGCCCCCAGGCTGCCTTGGTTTCGAGTGTCTCACCGATATCCTCGGCAAGGCTGGATTTGGTATCAAGGCCAATGAGTGAGGAGACGATTTTCTTTTCCGGGCCGAATTCCGCAAAGCGGATATCTTCGCCAAATTTTTCACGAGCAAAAGAGCGTGCCTCGCCGATTCCGTCTATAATGCCGAGCTGAATGGCTTCATCGGCTGCCCAGAATTGTCCTTCGAAAATATCTTTATCATCCCCAATAAGACGCTCTCCACGGCGTTCCCGAACCCAGTCTTTGAAAATCTCATGTAAATCCGCTTGCAGGTTTTTCAAGCGTTTAATGTCCGCCGGTTTTTCTTCGGCAAACGGGTCCAGAAAAGCTTTATCCTTCCCCGAAGCATGCACGCGGCGTTCAACACCGTATTTTTCAATCAAATCCTTAAAGCCAAATCCGGCGGAAATAACGCCAATTGATCCAACAAGTGACGATGATACGCCGTAAATTTCATCTGCTGCGCAGGCCAGCCAATACCCCCCGCTGGCGGCGACATCTTCGATAAAGGCGTAAACGGGTACTTCTTTTTCATCGGCGAGGCGGCGGATATGGTCGCCGATGAGTTGGCTTTGGGCGGGGGAGCCCCCGGGGGAGTTAATAATCAGTGCAACGGCTTTTAAATCGAAGACATCAAATGCATCTTCGATATAGTCCCGGTAGCGGTGATGGCTGAGGCCGCCGCGTTTCATCCCGGCATCGGCGATGACACCGGACATGCGGATGATAGCGACTTTTGGTTTGGGTTTTAAGATAGCGCCAATAACAGGCAAGTTTCCAGCGCGATCACATGCTTTGCAAAGCTTTGTTTTTATTGTCATTTCTTTAATTTCTTCAGTTTGTTTTTCAGTTTTAGTGAGGGGGGGGTATCCTTTTGATTATGTTTTAAAATGTTAAAACACACAAAGCAATGTTAAGATTAAATTCCTATTCTGTCAATATATTAGTCAAGGTACAGCACATGGAATGCGCGTGGCAATATAGATTGCTTCAGCCCTTTGGCTTCGCAATG
>CAWUJS010000082.1:0-8402 GCA_963922705.1 uncultured Alphaproteobacteria bacterium
AATGCTTTACGTACATCTCTGACTCCTAACTTATTCAAAGTCAGGTGTCAGCCCCCTTTCTTATCAAGATCAACGTTGATGGATTACTGCTCGAAATATTTTTTATAAATGGGTTGAATCCCATAAAGGTACGTAATTACCAATAGGATTTGGTCATTATTGTTTTGAGTGTTATTTTGTATTTGGATGAGTAATGATAATCACCAATCCATATCAAAACTAAAGTCAGGACCTATATTACGGCTTGGTGAATCGTTTTCCTCAGCCCAATCGTTTTTATTTGGATCATTGAAGGGATCACTCTCATGTTCAGAGGTTTGTTGAAGTTGACTATATATACCGTAATCGGTCTCATCATCTTGGGTAAAGCTTACATTAGAATCCTGTTCTTGCTGCATTTGCGGACTTATTGAAACAATGTGATCATATGTGGGTTCTAGCGCTTCTCTCAATTCTGACAAATATTCACCACGTGACATAGGTAGATTCCATGTTCAAGTGCAACACGAAGTGCTGAGATGATATGTTGATAACTCTTTCATGTAAACCTCTTGTGGTGTAAGGAAGTTGAGTGATTTTCTGGGTCTTGTGTTAAGGAGATGTGAGATTTCATCGAGATCAATGGCAAACAGAAAAGCAAGCGCTGCTGCATCGCGCCGGATTGAAACATTTCGAAGAATGTAGATCAGTTCTAAAACAGCTTGAGCAGGCTCTTTCTCAGCAATACACAATCACAAACGATCACATTCAAAATGGACAAAATCCATACTTTAAAATAGGTACCGGTCAAAATTTTACAATCGCGACGCCCAAACAAGAAGAGGAAGCCACAGATCTTCTTAAACCATATTTTCCGGATCGGCATACCGGGTTTAACCGAAAGCTTTCGTCCCGGCTGGGACAAAACGTAAGTCTTACAGCTTTGCCGCCGTCATAGGACCAACACCTGGAATGCTCATCAGAAAGCGACAATCCTGGCAAGCATAAGCATGATCCAGGACAAGTTCGTCCAGCTCGTCGATTTTCTGCTTAAACACTGTCATGCTTGCTATTAGTAAAGGGTTTGCAAGCTTTTTTAATCTGGAGAAACCATATCGCCCCAAAATGTTCTGATAGGAGTCGTTCGTGGAATGGATCGAAGTTCTGCACTATCCTTTTCTAAATCCAAAAGAGACTTATATTCTTTTGGAGAACAGAATTTATCATCTGGAGCGTAGTAGTGTAATCCCTCACTCTTCCAGACGCTTTGCGTAAAGCCTGTTTTTCGTTTTTGTAAATTATTAGAAATAGTCATAAGCCCCGTTAGATTCTGAACAGATCTTATCGCATGCAAGTGAGGCTCTGTACCCTCTTTTGTTCTATGTGTTTGTTTCTCAAGTTTCTCAAGTGCGTCATATGCTCTTCTGATCAAATCACGCCCAATATAATCTTGAATATGAAAGATAGAACCACAATGAGACCCCGCTTCTGCTGTCAACGATGGTGCTGCTGTTTGTATGTTAAGAGAAAAATCAGAACAGGCGTCTTGAAAGAAATTTTTATGCTCGTTGATTATCAATGAAAGACGTGCAAGGGCATCATCTGATAATTTGCCGTCCTTCTCTATATTATTGAGTTCACATTCAAGCGCTTTTTCAAAAGATTTCGTACAAGTATCAAGCGCTGTATAGTGCCTAGCAATAGAAGTTAAAAACAGAGCTCTGAAAGGTTCCCATTGATCTTGTTCTTTCCTTGTTTGACGAATATCTAGCCATTTCAATAGAATAAATATCTCAAATCCCATAAATATGAGGGACAAAAAGATATTCATTGCTAAATCCTCTGTGCTCATGCAGCGGCAGTTCCTTTGCTTGCCTCAATGTGTCCCTGAATATCTTCTAAAGCGCTTAGAACTTCATCATACTTAGCATTTTGATTATTTTCTTTCATGATGTTAGTAACCTCACCCATGAAAAATGTTTCACTTCGATACACAGCAAAATATAGCATCTCTTTGAGAGACAGGGACTTCGCCGTATTGCCCACGGCAAATATGCTCATAGCGATGTATATCGCCGGCAATCCATATTCCAGCATGCATTCAAGAGTTTTCTCAAGTGTATATTTCGTACCATGATGAAATTTTGCACGTGCTTCAAAACCGTGCCAAAGCATTCGCATCATCTGTAGACCAAAAGAGCCTCCCATATTGCCAAGCGGCATTTCAAAGTAGCCCTTGCCTATAAAGTATTTAGCGTGATAGCTATCTTTTTGCCTTATGATAGGAAGCCGTATTCCTAGAATCTTAACAGGACCATATTCGGTGATATGTGCACATTCACCATTACGACCTAAACACCAACGTAATATAAGTTCTTTTTGAGGATGAATAGCAATTGCATAATCATGATCATAGAAGCCTTTTATCTCATGACGCGAAGAAACAAAATAATGTCCACAATTGGGACAATGTGTTGGTAACTTATCCAGCATAATGCCTTATCCTCTCTCAAAAAACAGCAAGCATTCTAAGATGTCATTTAATGGCAGTGGACAATCCCAGTACTGTGATCCATATGACAGCATTGACCTGCTGGTGAACTTTTTCGACATCCATCCCCATGGGCGTAAGAAAATGTTGGAGTAAGAATTACAAGTAATACTATCAAAAAATAATTTCCATATTTTTACTCCATTTGATAAATAATATATACTATCTATAATTGCACTATTCTTTTCAAACAATGAGAAGTCAAGAGCTTTTGCTCTGTTAGCCCTTATTCTCGCCCTTCCATATCAATTTCCTTGTTATTCTGTGTGGGTGATTTTCTGACTAGGCCTGCAAAGAGACCTGTAGAT
The DNA here is from genome assembly GCA_963922705.1 of uncultured Alphaproteobacteria bacterium. GTDB lineage: Bacteria > Pseudomonadota > Alphaproteobacteria > Micavibrionales > Micavibrionaceae > TMED27. The sequence continues at coordinate 2,839 of CAWUJS010000082.1, forward strand.
CCAAACGCGGTTGCTGCAATGGGCAATGCCCGAAAGTGGTGTATGTGTGATTTGACGGTCTGAATTGATTGTTGGTGTAGTGAGGTTGGCGCACCTTTTTTAGGCAAAAAAGAAAGGACACGCCATGCATGACGATACAGTTTTAAATTTCACAAATCCAGTTCTTGAACCATCAGATCCGCTGACGGATATTTTGCGCAGCGGTGCGCGGCAGCTTTTGGCGCAGGCAATTGAGGCAGAAGTCGCGGCGCATATGGCTGACGTCCCAAACGGCGGGCTATTTCATCTACGGACAGCTTTTCATCGCGCCAGAAATATATTTTTCGTCTTTCATCTAAAGTTAAATGCTTGTAAAATTTACTCATAATCGACTTTCTTAAAACAACCCGAAAGGGTTATAAATTAACGAAAGTCGCACTTCAAAATAGAATCCACCGTCAAGAATTCGGCGATGCGATAATATATCTTCTCTAATGAGGAATTTGTCAATTATTTTCTATAATATGTATTTATGGTCATACTTAAATAACTGACAATAAATATAAAAATTTATATTATTTTTCATAAGATAAATTATCATTTAATGTATGTAAAATAATGGAGCACCCTTTCTCCTTCCTAAAAATAAACTTTAGCTGCATAGAATCTACCCTATGGATCGCTCCCCTAAAGCACTTCGGTGAGCAAAGCCCCAGAGTTCTCAAGCGCAGTGACGTCGGTTAAACCAGTCTTATTCTCGATCTTTGCGATGGCCTGGAAGTTATTTGCCCCACCATCGGTATCAATCTCCAGATAGCTATGCTGCCCATCATCCGTGATTTGCACAAAATCAGCAATTGCATCGGTTGTGGAATCATAGCCAATCAAAACATCACTCACATCAAGCGTATCCTGATTGCTGCTAAAGCTGCGGATCGTATCAATTCCATCAAAAAGATTCGTACTTTCAAAGATGAATTGATCATTCCCGCTGCCGCCTTTGAGAATATCCTGACCCGCACCCGCATATAGAATATCATCGCCTGCAAAGCCATTGAGCAAATTATCTTGTGCATCGCCGCGCAGCACATCGCCATGATCATAAGAGCCAAACACATGTTTGATATTAAGCAGCGTATCACCTTCCGCATAGCCGCCGCTTAAGATGCCATTGTCCAAATCAATATTCACGCCCGCATCCGAGAGCTGGTAATTCGCGTAATTCGCACCGGCTCCGCCATCCATGATATCCGCGCCGACACTGCCATAAAGCGTATCATTACCCTCAAACCCATACATCTCATCCTTGCCGACTGTCCCGTTCAGCTGATCAGCCAAAGCCGTTCCATTGACGATATTAATGCCAATCGTGCTTGTGCCTTGCGTATCAATATACCCCGCAGATTCCAGAGCTGCGACATCACCAAGCCCCAATACATTTTCTATCTTGGCAATGGTCTGAAAGCTATTGCCGCCGCCATTTGCATCAACCGCCAAATAGCTATGCTGTCCGTCATCGGTGATCTGCACAAAATCAGTAATGTCATGGATATTCGGATTATAGGTGCCAAGCAGGATATCGGTAATATCCAACTCATCCTGATCGCTCAGCTTGAAGCTTCTGATAATATCAACATTGCTAAAGGCACTTGCAGCATCAAACACATAACGATCTGCGCCATTGCCGCCTTTTAAAGTATCAAGGCCTCCGCTGCCAGCCAGCACATCATCCCCGCCAAAGCCGTTAATCAGGTTATTTTGCGCATCGCCGCGTAAGATATCATTATTCTCGGAACCGAATATATGGCGAATATCGACAAGCGTATCTCCTTCGGCGTCGCCGCCATAATATTGGTCATTCTGCAAATCAACGGCAACGCCGCTGCTGGATGCAGTGTAGTTCACGTAATCTGCGCCGGGGCCGCCATCCATGATATCCGCGCCCGGACTGCCGTAAAGGGTATCATTACCCTCAAGGCCGTAAACCTCATCTTCACCAACCGTGCCACTCAGATTATCAGCGCCGCTTGTCCCTGTGATGATCGAACCGCTATTGCCGTTTGTCGGGCTAAAGACGCCATTGGCAAACACACCATCAGAAAATTCGATGCGCTCAATGCTGTAGAGCTTATCGGTGCCGTCATTACCGACCAGATCCTCAACCGTTTGATAGCTGCCGTAATTGACAATCGCATAATTGCTAAAGCCACTGAGATAAAGCGCGGTGTCTATGCCGTTATCGCCATAAAAATCATCATTGGCGCCGCCGCCGGTAAAAATATCATTGCCTTCAAGGCCATAAAGCCTGTTGGCCTGATCATTCCCGGTGAGCGTATCATTGTAATTAGTTGCCCGCAGAAAACGGAAGTTCGAGAGCGTATCAACCCCCGCGCCTTGCGTATCTTGTGCGCCTGTCTGGCTCAAATCAACGGTTACGCCGGACGTTGCGCTTTCATAGGATACTGTGTTGTTGCCACCAGCTCCATCCAAAATATCATCTCCCTGCCCGCCATCAATCGTATCATTCGCATCCCCGCCATCAATAATGTCATTGCCGCCCAATCCAAAGATCACATCCTGCCCCGCAAGACCGTTAATCTCATCATCACCAGAAGTCCCGTTCAACGGATTATCATGACCAGACGTCCCCGTAACCACATTCGGACCAGCAGAGCCTGGCGTGAATGTTTGGCTCGCAATGTCATACGTCCCATCCGCAAATCGAAGCTCTTCGATATCATACAGCGTATCAACACCGTCATTTCCAAAATTGTCGCTAACGGTGAAATAGCTTCCATTATCAGTAATTGTGTAATTCGAATAATTGCCGGAATAGACAGCTACGTCCGTGTCATCCCCGCCATCAAGGATATCTGAGCCTGCGCCGCCAATCAGCGTGTCATTTCCATCATTACCATCTAACGCATCATCGCCGTCTTCGCCGTGCAGCTCATCATCGCCATCATGACCGCCAACATCATCATTACCGATGCCAGCAAACACAACGTCATTCCCGCCAAATGCGCGTATATCGTCATGTCCTGCGTAACTGTAAATCACATCATCATAAATGCCGCTTGATCCGCCAATACCTTGAATATTATTGTCAGTATCATCACCGCGCGTTTCGTAAGTCAGGCTATTGGTATCAATGATTGTTCCATCGTGAAATTCCAGATGCTCTAATTCATAACCATCATAGCTATTGCCCGTTCTGAAATGCAGGTAAATTCTAGTTGTATTTCCTTGATTATCCTCAACAACCAGATGATCACTTGTCGCAAAATGCGCGGCTAAATCTTCTCTATAGAGTGTCAAATCAGAGAATTGATAACCGGGGCCAAAAAGCAATGTGTCGTGGTCACCTGCAGTATCGCGAATGATATCATGCCCTTCGCTGAACAAATATATGTCGTTGTCAGAAGGCCATATCCCGCCAGAACCGTTAAAATCATCATCGCCATCACTGCCAAGCGTGATGTAGTTCTGATTTAAGAGATCAACGGTTGAGCCATCGGCAAACTCAAGCGTCTGAACAATATGGTCATCATGACCGTCGAATTGACGAATGACCGAGACAGAGCCAAGCCCGTTAACCTCTATTAGCGCATCTCGGCGATAGAGATCACTTGGATATGTTTGGTTAGGGTCATTCCAACGGTAAAAAGATACATCAGACAGATCATAACCTTCAGGCAGTAAAATCGTGTTATTGCCGCCGCCACCGTAAAATTGATCGTTTCCTGCGCTCAAAAACAAAACATCATCACCGATAGAGCCGTAAAACGTATCATTCCCAAGACCGCCATCAACAAAGCTAGAAGAAGCATTGCTAGCGCTCATAAGATCGTTGCCATCATAACCATAGATAACTGCATCTATATTCTGACCCCAGCTACCCGTAGCAACAGACCCATACCAATCATCATTGTTTGAGCCGTGGAAATGAACAATCATCTCGGATGTTTGAATGATTGTTCCATCGGCAAAATGCAGCTCATCAATGTTATTTGCATTCGTGCCATTGCTGCCCAATTCCATAGAAATAGTACCACGCCCGGCCACCTCAAAGACTGCATGCCGCGTTCTTGCTTGAACCAAACCCATATTGGAAAGCTGAAGCGTTACATCTTCTGGGTTAATGCCTGCGCCAAACTCAATAATATCGATGTATGTAGGATTGCCTGTTTGTGAAAATTCTATAACGTCATGACCGTAATCATAGCGATAGATATCATTGCCCATGCCTCCAAATAAAATATCATTTCCTAAACCGCCTTCTAAAACTTCATCGCCGCTAGGATAACCAAAATACTCATATGCTCGCACAATATCATTCCCATCCCCGCCAATGAGTGTCTCACCGCCATCAAATCCGGTAATCACATCATCCCAACGTGTGCCGGTGATTGTGGTGTCGCCAGCTTGCCCATCAATCTCAATATCGCTCAATGTGGCGATAATATCCGCCCATGACAACGCAGATGATGTGCTGCTGGACACAGCAGAGGATATCCAGCTGGTTTCTGCCGATGAGAGGTTATCGATGCCTTTGACCTGATCGATGAAAACCGCAAAACTATGCCAGAAGCCTTCAACATCACCATGCGAAGATGCCTCGGCCTCCAAAGCTTGGATCTGTGTTTGTGAGAGATCGAGCGTACCTTCAAAGACATCAGAGAATGGATTATAGGACGCGCCTGTCTCAAATAATTCAGAGCCGCCCGCCTGAAACACGAGCCGCGCCGTAAAGGCATCAACGAAATTCTCCCAACTATCGAAAATCGCTTCTATGCCATCCGCAACACGCGGCAGATACGGTGATTGATCAAACCATGTGCCGATGAAATCGCTATCCTGCCCCATGATTTTTCGGATGAAATGATATTCCGGCATTTGCTGAAACAGCCCATGCTGATCATAGGCTGGATTATCCCGCAAGCCTTGTGCATCAATCCCCGCCCAGGCAAACAGAATCTCTTCGACCTCCGTACGTACGGCATCAAAATCAGTGAACAGCGCTGCAAAATCGCGGCTGGTCGCAAAGCTTTCCACCTGCTCCAACAACCCGCCCGCGCCATTATCAAGGCTCATCGCGATATGTAAATCAGCAATCTGCCCATAGCCGCGCAATGTCGGCAAGAACAGCGTGCGCACATCAAGCGTGTAATCTGATTTATGATAGGTTTGCTGTTGATCCAGCTGGAACCACGCATCGACGATTTCATGCTGCGTGCCATCGGTTTTGGTGAAGCTGCTTGTATGGGTGATCACATTATCTTCGATAATCCGGTTATAAGTCGCCGGCCCTGCGCCATTTGCGCCAAAACTGTCTTGCTGGTAATTGGCGATATCGATGCTCTCAATGCCAAGCGCATCAAGCGTGACTAACTCCCCATCATCAGCAACGCCGTCCTGATCCGCATCCTGCCAAATGCGCAGATCATTCCACACCACATCAAGCGATGAGATAACGCCGTCACCATTGCTGTCATGCACAGAAAGCTTGGCAAAGCCGTTTTCGTCATTAATATCAACGCTATTATTGGATGTCACATATTCAAGCGGATAGCCGGATCCAAATA
>CAWUJS010000083.1:0-8058 GCA_963922705.1 uncultured Alphaproteobacteria bacterium
AACGACAAAAAACAATATCTCAAACTTTTCCTGTCATCCCGGCGAAAGCCGGGATGAAAAGTGGGGGAATAGGATGACGATGATTTTTACAAATCACGATTTCAAATGCAATTGCCATGAGGTGTTCGGCATGAAATAGAAGAAGCATCCGGTAAATTGTTTTTTTATTATAAGAAACATGAGGATGACGGGGATTGATAATTCATTATAAATGCCTTGCGTGGGTATCTGTTATGAGAGATCCCCGGTCAAGCCGGGGATGACGATTGTTGAGGAGGCGAGGAGGAGGCGATGTGGCTCAGCTTATCTTAAGGATAGATGTCATGCCCGCCTTGCGCGGGCATCCGTTTCTATGGTCATCTTGTTGCATATGAGAAAAAAGTTTTACGTTTACATTGTTACCAATAAGAAAGAGGGTATATTTTATACTGGGGTTACATCGAGCCTTGCAAAAAGAATATGGGGGCATAAAAACAAGGTCGTAAACGGCTTTTCTAAGAAATACAATTTGGATAAGCTTGTTTATTATGAAGTTTTTGAGGATGCTGAGAATGCGCTGAGGCGTGAAAAGCGCCTCAAGCGCTGGGGTAGAGATTGGAAGATTGAGGCGATTGAAAAATTTAATCCAAAGTGGGATGATTTGTATAATAATGTCGTTTCGTAACTTTACAAGATCCCCGGTCAAGCCGGGGATGACGATTGTTGTGAGGGGTAAGGATAGGCGTCATGCCCGCCTCGCGCGGGCATCTGCTGTGAGAGATCCTCGGACGAGCCGAGGGCGATAACTTTTGGAGTGCTAAATGCTTTGGTTTAAAGATTACACGCTTGATTATCTTGAAGGGCTGCGCAATGCCAATATGGGCACGCATATCGGCCTCGCGTTCACAGAGATCGGCCCTGACTTTATCAAAGGCTCGATGCCCGTTGATCACCGCACTACGCAGCCTTTTGGCATTTTGCATGGCGGTGCGAGTTGCGTGCTTTCCGAAACGCTCGGTAGCGTTGCGGCGTGGATGACGATTAATCCCGAAACGCACCGTGCCGTTGGGTTGGAGATTAACGCCAACCATATCCGTGCCGTAACTGAAGGCAATGTGATAGGGACTTGTACGCCCATGCATACAGGGCGCAGAACGCAAGTCTGGCAAACCGATATTACCGAAGAAGGAACTGGCAAGCGCGTTGCGATTTCCCGCCTCACTGTTGCAATCATAGAGCAGGGGACACTATCCGCACAAAAAGACAAAATTATTGTTGCATAATTTATTACTCTTAATGTACTTTTTACTGCACTAGCAGTGAGTGTTTTATGTCAGATGAAAAGTCTCAATCTTTTTTAGCCAGTAGTTTTGTGAGCGCCAAAAATACAGTCGATAAAAATGCGAATATCATTTTCCCTATTAGCTCAGTTACAGGTGCTATGCTCATTAATCGTGAAGGTGGCTCTGATAATAATTTTTTGCTTGCAAGCGGTGGCTTGACCGCAGCACTTTCAAATACGTTTTTGGTTAGCGCACAAATATTCAATACCAGCTTATTGAAGAAAAAGATGAATATGAAGGCCGCAACAAATGTCAGTATGATCGGCGTGGCTTCTGCTGGCTCTATGTATGCTGGCTCCGGCTTAAATGCCCTGGAGGTTGTTAATAATCCTGCATTATTGGGTAATATTGGTGAGTTTATAATCAATATTCGCTGGCCTGAAGTGACCATGGGGGTTTCAGTAACATCCGCCGCGCTTGCAAAGTTATCAGGTGCTGGCGGCTTGGCGCAACGTTTTGCGATAGGCCTGCCGATGACGCTCGCCTATTACGCTACAGATTATTTTATGCGCACGGGGGATGTGAATTTTAACATGGCTGGCTCCGCAGCATGCTATATGATGGCGGCTTATGCGGTTGGGCATATCGGTCAGCAACAACAGCCAGCTGTTAATTATGTTAGGCCAAAGCCTTGAGTTTTCTTAAGCGGCGTCGCATGTAGGCAGTTCATCAAACCAGCGCCCCGGATTACCGTTTTTCGGGTTCACCTGTCCTGGCTGCGCAAGGTTTTCACCGCCGACCGCCTCCATGGTAAAGCAATCTGCCAGATCATCACGAATAACAAAACGTGCCGCACCAAGAGCGAAAGAAACCTTCATGCTGTCTTGTAGTTGTCTCCATTCATCATCTGAGGCTCCTGAGGCGAAGTCTGCGAATGATTGGTAATTTGGGTTTAAAAGAACCTCATGAAGTTTTGCTTCCCTATGCCCATCATCCAGAGTGATGGAATGCATGCCGTAAAACTGAGCCTGTTTAGAACTTGCGGCAGTATTAATAAATTTCGCAGTATCGCTCCCTTTCGGGTGTGGAACATAGCTCTTGCGCTCATCCTGCACATGTGGATGTGTCTCCTTAACTCCTTTCGGGAAAGTATGAATATGAAAGTTGTCGCGTGAGCTGTTTGAAAAATCCTCATCGCTGTTCGGGTGCATTGCATTCAGCACCCAAATCCCTTCCGGGAAACGTTGACTCTTCAACCCTAAAAACGCAGCGCAGTTACGGGCTACTCTTTCAACTTTTGCGCGAAGACCTGTCGTATTGCCACCCGGATTGGCTGCATTTCTGAAAATATCCTTGAATTCCTCAAGGTTGGTTGTGTTTAGAATATCAAACGTGCGAACCGGAACTGTCTTTGTTGTACCCGCGGCCTCAATTTCCCTTGTTCGTGTCGGCTCAACAATGTATGAATTTCCTTTCGGGAAAGCCTTATTGCCGTGAACAACCGTTCTCGAATGTTTTGTTTCTTTTATAATTTTGGTTTCAGCCATTTTTGCCTCGCTTGTTAAGAATTCTTTAAGATAATACATGCAGATCGTCACTATGTCAATAAAAAACAGGCTGGTAAAACGCTAAAAATTCGCCATAATGACGATATGTCAGGAAATCACTTCGGAACTTTATTTCAATATACAACATTCGGCGAAAGCCACGGCCCCGCGATTGGATGTGTAATCGATGGCGTGCCGCCACGCATTCCATTGGATGAAGCATATATACAGGCGTTTTTGGATCGCCGAAAACCCGGTCAAAGCCGCCATACAACACAGCGCAAAGAGCCAGACACGGTTGAAATATTATCCGGTGTGTTCGAGGGGCAAACAACGGGCGCGCCGATAGGTCTTCTGATCCGTAATCAGGATCAAAAATCCAAGGATTATTCGGACATTAAAGATAAATTCCGCCCCGGACACGCAGATTATACCTATCATGAAAAATACGGCATTCGTGATTATCGCGGCGGCGGACGCTCTTCCGCACGCGAAACCGCTTGCCGTGTTGCGGCGGGGGCGATCGCCAGAAAAGTTTTAGCCGCACAAATATCAAATAATATACAAATCCATGCCGCTGTCGTGCAGGTCGGCACTGAAAAACTGCCATTTACATCTGATGATGCGCGATGGAACTGGGATGCCGTTGCGCAAAACCCTTTATGGTGCCCTAATAATGATATCGCCGAAGAATGGGCGAAATTCCTCGACAAAATACGTAAAAGCGGCTCTTCCGCCGGCGCCGTCGTTGAGGTCCACGCAAGCGGCATTCCCGCCGGGCTGGGCGCACCTGTCTATGATAAGCTCGATGCCGATATTGCAAAAGCGATGATGAGCATTAATGCCGTAAAGGCCGTTGAAATCGGCGCAGGATTTGATTCAGCGATGTTATCGGGCGTTGAAAATGCGGACGAGATTACAAAGGATGGCTTTCAATCGAATAATGCAGGCGGCATATTAGGCGGTATTTCATCTGGCCAGGATATCGTTGCACGCATTGCTTTTAAGCCGACAAGCTCTATTCTCACGCCTGTGAATACAATCGACAAAGCAGGAAACGAAACGGATATCGTGACCAAAGGCCGCCATGACCCTTGCGTTGGTTTACGCGGCACACCCGTTGTCGAGGCAATGATGGCTTGCGTTTTGGCAGATCACTGGCTGAGGCATAAGGCGCAATGTTTATAAACGCGGTATAATAAATTTATGAGCGATGCAGGCGCACCAAGCTTTCCACAACCAGGGCAATATCGCTCCGAAACACCGCAACGAAGCTTTAACAGTGACTTTCGGATCGGCAATTTAGAGCGCGCACCGCGTGATATTGAGGCCGATATTACAACAGACCGCAGGCCCGTTCGCCTCGAAGGAGAAGTAACCCGTGTTAGCCGTGATGAAAATATACGCGTAAGAATCACAACAAATCGCGGTGACGTTGATGTCAGTCTCCCTGCCGATGACCGTTTCGATGACCGTGTCGATGACCGGCAAACACAAAGGCCGCCACAAATCGGGCAAAATGTTACCATTGACATTGAGCCTTTACCACGCAATACCCCTGAACAAGCGCCGCAAGTAACCATCCGCCCTGCTGCTGTTACTGTAACGCCAGAGGCTCAAAACCAATCACCTCCTGCCCCGCGCATATCATCCACGCCCGTACAAATTGAGCTTAGCGATGGGCAAACACGACAAGCACCACAAACCCCACAGGTAATAAGACCAGAGCAGCTCAATTTAAATGCACCACCGCCACTCAATATTTTTCCGGAAATCGGCAGCCTTGCACGCCTTGAGCCACTAGCCCCGCAGCAATTTGAACAGCTCATTCAAACACGGCAATTGCTTATTCCTGAGATAACCCGGCAAAGAATAACGCCGCTCCCCACATTAAACGCGCTCAATATCTTGCCGCAATCAGGGCAACAACCCGCAATCCCTATTGTATCGCCTGTTCCTCAAGCCACCCTGCCAGACCTCACACCAGAGCTAAATAACCTTCGCACGGGCGATCCATTCATACAGCCCACACAAATTACCCCGGCGAATAACCAATTACAAAATCAGCCAGAAACACCGCAATCTAACTCTTTGCCTATCCTGATTTTACAACCTGCGTTGAATATACTTCTGGCGCAAGCGCTGGAGCCGCCTGCAAACCCTATTGAGAACCTCATCACCGTGCCTGTCCTGACACGCGCACAAGAAGCGGCGGCGCAAATTCAAAATATAGTGAACAACACACAAGCCAGCGCAGCGCCAATAACACCAGCGCCGCAAGATATCCGCATCACCAACATTCAACCGCCTCAAACCATACTAACCTCGCCGAATACCGCAGATAATCTACAACAAACAACACCGCCTCTAACAGGCACACCAAAAGCAGCACAATTTTCAGGGATCGTCATTGCCAAAACACAGACGCAAATTCCCATCGTTCAATTTTCAATCCCGCAAAACATCACTTCTCAAAACATAACTTCTCAAAACATCACACAGCAAAATACCACGCAGCCTTTTGTCATCGAAGCCCCTGCAAACAACGCGCCTGTGCAAAACTTCATCCTGCAATTCCCCAGTGAAATTTTAACCATCGGCAGCCGCATTGATGCTGTCCCGCAAAACCTGATCCCACAAGCAACCCTATCAGAAACCGCCGCACCACAATCCCCGCAACCGCTCCCCTTCGCCAATATCGCCGTCCCGCAAAACTGGCCGGTGCTCCATGATATTCAGCAGACTTTATCCCAAAACACGGCGCAGGCCGCCGCCATCCAATCCGCACAAGCCTTCACAGGAACGCTCCCAAACCCCGCAAACTCGGCGCAATTTGCGCCTGCGATCCTGTTCTTTATCGCGGCGGTGCGCGGCGGGGATTTAGGATCATGGCTCGGCGATAAAACCGCGCAAATTTTACGCCAAAACGGGAAAGGCAATCTGATATCGCGCCTCGGCGCAGAAGCCACCGCGCCCCGCACAGTCGATGCCCCGCCCGGTGAATGGCGCGGCATGAATATCCCGCTTTTCTGGAATGGCGATATCAAGCAAATGATTTTGCATTACAAACATGATGCACATAGCGGCAGCGCTTCTGATCAGGACAGCCATAAAGGCACGCGCTTTGTCTTTGATCTCAATCTGGATGTAATGGGCAAGGTTCAGCTTGACGGGCTGTTTCGCCCTGTCTCGCGTGACGGTCCGCGCCTCGATGTTGTTCTGCGCACCGAAGAGCGCTTTAGCACCGCCATGCAATCCGAAATGCGCCGGATTTATATGGACGCTATCAAACCATCACAAATCGGTGGCGAATTATCCTTTCAAAACAACCCCGATAGCTGGGTTACGATCGACGCACAAAACACACAAGCGCTTGGCGTGAGTGCTTAAGGGAATCTTAATAAACATATTCTAAACTAATTTCATATTATTTTTAGAAGGTGTTTATATGAGTGAAAAAATTGATCCTTTTCGGTTGATTGAATTGATGCGAGAATTAAGCCAAGCTATCGAGAATGATCCGCAAAACGCACTCCAAGCGGCGCAGAATTTATCGGCTGATGCCAATATTCCGGTTGGCTGGATTACACGCATTGAAATGGGATTTGACGTGATGGACAATGATGGCAAAATCACCACAGATGAAGCCAAAGCCGTCATTGATGCAGCTTCGAAATATACGTTTCTTGATCCAAAAGTTCACGATCCAATCTTTGACGACTCGAGATCTTTTATTGAGCTGATGACGGTTGAAAGAGACATTATTGCGCTAAATGCTGAAATAATTGCACTGGAGAAGTGGAATAAAAAAGCAGACGAAATATTAGCGAAAAATGATGAGATACTCGCACAAAACGAAGCAATTATAGAATCCGGCTCTACTGAGCCTTTGCAGGATATACAAGACCTCCCGGACTATTCTCCCAAATTATAGTCGTTCCAGTTTATAATCCATTTCCAATACATTGTTCCCGCATTTGCGACAACAGTCAGTCAGATAACTTCCATGGCCATTGCATTTGAAGTCGTGATTTGTAAAAACCATCGTCATCCCATTTCCTGCTGATTGCGCTTTCGTACATATCATGTATTTTTTCTGCAATTTCAGGCATATATGGTAGCGGAGGAGGGACTTGAACCCCCGACCTGCGGATTATGATTCCGTCGCTCTAACCGGCTGAGCTACTCCGCCACATTTTTGTTCAAAGGTTTAATTTATACCTTTGTGATACCCGAAAAACGAATAATCGATCTTATAATTTACAGTGCATTGTTTTTCAATATATTTTTAGTTTTTCGTGCAATATTCTTCGTACAGTTGTTTGTATGTTGCGGATTTAACAGATATTCAGCGAAAATATGATCAGGGATTTTCTAAACAACTCTTGAAAGATTTCAAAACAATATTAAGCGTCAGTCCCAAAGCTTTAAAAGCTTTCTATGCTGGATCAGAGCTTTCTTAAGCTGTTTGATATCCGTACGATGCAAGCCTGATTTTGTGGCATTTTGCGCCGTGGTGGCTTTGCCGTCTGTGGTTTTTGGGCCGGTGGAGTGTTCCCATGGTTTATTTTTGCGGATATTTTCGGCTTGTTTGGCGCGGCGTGCCTTGCTCCAACCTTTTGTTTCTTTTGGCAAAACTTAAGATCCTTCAGTTTGTTTTTCGATTTTGACGGGGTGGGGGCTAAGCGGTGCTTTATGTATATTTCTATTGAGCGTGTTCATATATTCGAGCGCGCCGCGTGTTTTCACGGTGTCATTACATTGTTTTTGAATTTTAAGGGTGATTTCCAGCCATTGCATAGTATCATCGCGATTGTAATGACGGGGGTTGTCAACGCGTTGGGCGATATTCTCTGTCATTAATTTGGTAAAGAGCTGATCAAGGATTTGCGTTTGTCGTGTGAGCGTATCAAGATTTTGATCAGGCGCGGTGAGGAGTTCTTCGAGCTGGGTTGTGAGGGTTTGGATGTTTGTGTTTGGTTCATATGTCATAGAGACAATATAGGAATTTATTCATATTTTGTCAAGGTGAGATTGCCGCGTCAGGCTTTTGGCCTTCCTCGCAATGACGTTGTTGTCATTGCGAACGCAGTGAAGCAATCCAGATTGCCGCGTCAGGCCTTTGGCCTTCCTCGCAATGACGTTGTTGTCATTGCGAACGTAGTGAAGTAATCCAGATTGCCGCGTCAGCCTCTGGCCTTCCTCGCAATGACGTTGTTGTCATTGCGAACGCAGTGAAGCAATCCAGA
>CAWUJS010000084.1:0-7880 GCA_963922705.1 uncultured Alphaproteobacteria bacterium
AGTGAAGCAATCCAGATTGCTTCGTCGGCTCTGCCTCCTCGCAATGACGAATTGGGTTGGTTTTATGTTTTTCCTTGCAGTGAGGAGAGGATGGATGCTGCAACCAAACCCGCCGTTTCGTATTGTTTTTTGGGATCGTCGTGATCCTGGAAAATGTCGGGGAGGGTGAGGGTTCGAATTTTTGGCATGTTGGCATGTTCGAATGTTGGGTCATTATGAATGAATTCCAGCACAAGAGAGCCAAACCCGCCGCGAGAGCCTTCTTCGATTGTAATCAGGGTCTTGTGATTTTGGGCGAGGGTGCGGATTAAATCTTCATCAAGGGGCTTGGCGAAGCGGGCATCGGCGACGGTGATTGTTTTGCCTTGCGCTTCAAGGTCTTTGGCGGCTTTTAAGGATTCTTCAAGGCGGGTTCCGTAAGACAGGATGACGATGTCACCCTTTATGTCATGTGCGTCCTGTTTAGGCGGGGATGACGATTGTGTGGCGTAGGCAATATATCCTTTTCCAAGCGCAATTGGCGGGGTGTCTTTGTTAAAGGATATGCCTTCGCCTCTGGGGTATCTTAGTGCGATGGGGCCGTCATTATAGTCGGCGGCGAAAGTGACCATGGCCTCTAATTCCTCGATGCTGCTGGCGGCCATGAGGGTCATGTTTGGCAGGCAGGCGAGATAAGCGATATCGAAGCTTCCGGCATGGGTTGCGCCATCCGCGCCGACCAGCCCTGCGCGATCGATCATAAAGCGTACGGGGAGGTTTTGGATAGCGACATCATGCACGATTTGATCATAAGCGCGCTGCAGAAATGTAGAATAGATGCAGGCGAATGGTTTCATGCCTTCTGCGGCGAGGCCTGCGGCAAAAGTGACGGCGTGTTGCTCGGCAATGCCGACATCGAAGCTGCGCGCCGGGAAGTGTTCAGCGAATTTATCGCAGCCTGTACCATCCGGCATGGCGGCATTGATGGCGACAATGCGTTCATCCTTTTGCGCTTCCTTGATGAGTTGACCCGCGAAAACGGATGTATAGGCGGGGGTGTTGGAGGTTCCCTTGACCTGATCGCCCGTAATAACATCGAATTTTTTAACGCCGTGCATTTTATCGGCGGAATTTTCAGCCGGGGTGAAGCCTTTGCCTTTTTGGGTTTTGACATGGATGAGGAAAGGCCCTTCATGGTCGCTGTCTCGGGCATTGCGCAGGACGGTGAGGAGTTGATCCATATCGTGTCCATCAACGGGGCCGATATAGTAAAATCCCATCTCTTCGAAAAATGAGCCGCCGCCTGCTGCGACGCGAACCCCTTCTTCGGCGCGTTTGGCGGCGTGGCGGATTGGGCCGGGTAATGCATCTGTGATTTTCTTGCCGAATTCGCGGGCATTGATATAGCCTTTGGAAGAGACCATGCGTGTGAGATACCGCGACATAGCGCCCGTTGGTGGGGCGATGGACATTTCATTGTCATTGAGGATCACGATCAGGCGGCTCTTCATATCACCGGCATTATTCATGGCTTCATAGGCCATACCCGCAGACATGGCGCCGTCGCCAATGACGGCGATGACGTGGTTTCCCTTGCCGTCATTTCGAAGCGTTAGCTGAGAAATCTCGTTGCTGTCATGAGATTCCTCCGCTTCGCGTTCGGAATGACATTGAAGTTTGAGGTCGCGGGCTACGGCCATGCCAAGTGCTGCGGAGATGCTGGTTGAGCTATGGCCTGCGCCGAAAGGGTCATATTCGGACTCACCGCGTTTGGTAAAGCCGGACAGGCCGCCGCCTTGGCGGATGGTTTCGATTTGATCTTTACGCCCGGTCAGAATTTTATGCGGGTAGCATTGGTGGCCAACATCCCAGATAAGCTTATCATCGGGCGTATCAAAGACCGCATGAATGGCGGTGGTTAGCTCGACAACGCCTAAACCTGCGCCGAGATGCCCACCTGTTTTGGAGACGGCTTTAATGACCGCGCTGCGCAGCTCATCGGCGAGGCTGCGCAGCTCTTCGTCGGATAATGGTTTCATATCCGCAGGGGTTTTGATTTTTGAGAGGATGGATGATGGAGGTTGGATGACGGAGGTGTCTTTTCCATTATCGATCATCTGATCTTTATCATCCTTTTCATGCGGTTTTGCCATGCATGCTTGTTTAGCGTATTTGAGGGGGTAATGGCAAAGCTTTTGTCACGTTTTTTCGTTCACGCCATGATCGCAAAGAAGCCGCAACGGGTGCATTACCAGATTTTATAGTCATTGGCGATGAGCTTTTAGCGACGAAGCGACAAGATTGCTCCCACCTGTTTTCACAGGTGTCGCAATGACAATCCCGTTTTATCCGTCATTGCGAACGCAGTTATACAATCTTTTTTAGACTGCTTCGTCACAATGTTCCTCGCAGTGACGTTTCTTTCATTGCGTCATTGCGAGCGTATGCGAAGCAATCTATTCACCGTTAAGGGGATTGCCGCGTCAGGCCTTTGGCCTTCCTCGCAATGACGCTGTTGTCATTGCGAACGTAGTGAATCAATCCAGATTGCCACGTCAGGCCCTTGGCCTTCCTCGCAATGACATTTACGTCACTTGCGCTTACAATGACGATAAAATAATTTCTATTGTCGACAAAAGCTATTATATCAAGACATTTTCATGCTGGGAGTAGGTGGGTTCATATCTATATTGGCTTGGATGGTTGGTGCTATTTCTGGGGCGGGGGCGGTTTGCGGTAAGACAGCGCTGAAGTTTGCGCCATCTCTCATGCCGCCAACGGCTTCGATACCGTCTTGCAAGAATTGTGCGAGCATGGCTGTATCAGCAAGTCCTATGGCAGCATTCATCGGATCGCTGGCATTATTTTCGTCTATTAGCCCTGCTTCTTTCAGCAAAGGTTTGAAAAAGCCCATGAACATAATCTATTCCTTTTTAATTCCTCGCAATGACGTTTCTTTCATTGCGTCATTGCGAACGTAGTGAAGCAATCCAGGTTGCCGCATCTTCATGAATATTATATTAAAATTTTATAAAGATTTCGTTAATTGCTATATTGTGTCGCAACGCCTAGGGGAACCCAGACGGCGCTTAAGGGCTTTGAGATATCATCATTTTCAACATGCACGAGGAGGATTTTATCTTCTTTGCAGATGCGTTCATAAATTGCCTGATCGAGCTGATCAAGCCTTAAAAATTGCTCCTGGCTGTCCTTATCAAAGATATTAAGCTGCATCATTTCCACATCAAAACTCGCCCATTCCGGTTGTATCGTCAGAGCCTCGCCGTAGATAAAAGCGATTTGATTATGGGTATTTAGGATAACCGATGCATTCATAAAGAATAGGTTATCACGTTTCCACGTTTAACGCCCATGGCATTTGCATTTGAAATCATGAATAGTATGTGGATGTGTTTTCCAACGCCCGAATGGTCGCACGCTTTATGCGTGTGATCAAACACGCAGCACGCATCCTAACGAAAGTCACAATCTCAAATTGTAAAGACCCTGAATTAAATCCAGGATGCAAGTTACATGTCTAAGGCTGATGGTTGTTGTGCAACGGTTGTAGCAGGTTTATTATTGTCCTGATCCTCGGTTTTATGGACGCGTAAGGCGGCCATCACCTGGGGCATAACGCTTTTGTCAACGCCAGCATGTTCAAGTGCCATAACAACAAGATTGCCCTTTTCACCGACATCACGCATGGTGTCAAGGCGCATTGCCTCTACCATAAAGGCATCTGCTGACGCATCGTCAACGCCAGCTTCAATAAGGGCTGCTCTTGTTTCGATATAACTCTCGGCAATGGATTTGCGGAATGACTTGACGCCTTCGCCAATTAATTCATTGCGTTTCTGGTCGGCTTCTGCAGCTTTAACCATTTTAATATATTCTGCTTGTGCATCATTTATCGCTGCATATTTTCTGCGTTCACTGGCGCGAACATCGTTATATGCCTGTTTTGTGCTGTCGTCCGGCTGTGGCTCGTCAATAACAATGCGTGAAACTGTTATGCCGTAATCTTCCAGTTCCGATTTAACGCTATTAATAACAGCGTTACTGATTTCCTGGCGTTCATCTAAGTATAATTCTTGGAAATCTTTTTTAGAAGTGTATTTTCTGACCTCTGCCGTTATGATATCTTTGATTTGCGTATTAGGGTTATTTGTATCGTAGAAGTATTTTGCCGTGTCTGAGACTGAGAATTGAATTGATATCGGTAAAGTAACAAACTGATCGTCGGTTGTTTTTGTATCAAGATTAGCGGGAATATACTGGATGGCTGTGGATACTCTTGCGTCAACACGGTCAATCAGTGGAATTTTAAAGTTTAGCCCAGAAGTTCTTGGTTTGCCTGTATATCTGCCAAAACGGCTAACCAGTGCTTCCTCGTTTTGGTCAACAGTAAAAGCTGAGGCGACTAAGGCTGTGGTCGCTGCAGCTACCGCGCCGGCAACTAATCCAAAATTGCTTGTTAGAGTGCTAAAATCTGTCATGTTTTATCCTTTTTTGCATATATCCTCTAGGAAAATGCTAAATATTTGTTGGTAATGAAGCCCTCTTAAAATATTTTCATTAAGAGTGCAAGCTGTTTATAAAGTCTTTGTCATTTATTATTCTTTATGATGCTAGCCGTAGGGTGAAGATGGTAAGGGGCAGGCGAGGGCTTACGCCCGTCTTTGGAGCACGTAATCGGCAAGTTCGCAGAGCATTTTCTCACGTCCCTCGAATACCCTTAAGTGGCGTTTGGCCTGTGCGGCGAGCATTTCTGCGCGTGAGCGGGCGGCATCTTTGCCCATTGTGGACACAAAGGTTGCTTTTCCTGCGGCTTCGTCCTTGCCGGTATCTTTTCCGGTATCCTGCGGGTCGGCTTCGACATCCAGAATATCATCCGTGACCTGAAAAGCGAGGCCAAGGTCAAAGGCGTAATTACGGAGCGCGCGGCGTTGTGGTTCGCTTGCTTTACCAAGGATTGCACCGGCCTCGCAGGCAAAAGCCATGAGCTGCCCGGTTTTCATGCGTTGCAGGCGGGAAATTTCCCCGGCATCAAATTCGATGTCATCACGTTCGGCGATAAGATCCAGCATTTGCCCGCCAACCATGCCGTGCCCGCCGGATGCTTTTGCCAATGTGCGCACAAGCTCGGTTTGTACGAACGGGTCGGGATGCGTTTCCGGGTCTGCCAGAATTTCGAATGCGAGTGTCAGCAGGGCGTCCCCTGCGAGAATGGCAGTTGCTTCATCGAATTTTTTGTGCACGGTGGGTTTGCCGCGGCGCAAAGCTGCATTATCCATGGCTGGAAGGTCATCATGGATCAGCGAATAGCAATGCATGAATTCTATGGAGGCGGCTACGCGGCGGGCGCGCGAGGAATCGACATTGAACAGGAAGGCTGAATGGATGGCGAGAAACGGACGCAAGCGTTTACCGCCCGAAAGTGTGCCGTGGCGCATCGCATCATAAAGCGGGGCCTCTGCAAGGTCTGTCTGCGGGAGCAGGCGTTCTATTGTGCGGTTAATCGCCTCGGTTACTTCATCCATTGCGGTTTGGAGTTCCGGGGATGCATCTCTTGGGCTAGGCATGGAAATTCCTTCTAATTTCTATCTTTTTACCACAGATTTGCACGGATAAATACAGATAATTGTTACAGTATAATCCGTTTCCACTCTAATTTGGCATGTTTGAAGTTCAAAATTAACCCATATTTGATTTTGCTAACGCGAAGATAATTCAAAATTTGACTAATTTCATTTTTACCGATTTTCTCGATTGTTTTTAATTCAACAATCACCTGATTATTGACGACAAGATCGGGAATAAATGTGCCGATAATTTTTTCTTTAAAAATAATTTTATATTCTTTTTGTTGTTCCAAAGAAATTCCTTTTTCCTTTAGAAGCAATGCCAGAGCATTTTCATATGTTTTTTCATGGAGGCCATGGCCGATTGAATTTAAAACCTCCATTGCGCAGCCATTAATGGTAAAGGTGAGTGCATTTAGATCATCTTCATCGTTATTGATCTTTGGTTTCATTTTAATCTGAATCCAGTGGTTGTGTGGACAGGCTTCCATCAGCGCCCACAGTGATTTTTTCAATTTTAGCCTGCGCATCTTTGAGTTTTTGTTCGCAATGTGTTTTAAGCGCAATGCCGCGCTCATAAGCGGTGATCGATTGCTCAAGCGCCGTCTCGCCCGCTTCAAGGCCGCGAACAATGGTTTCCAGCTCGGTGAGTGCCTGTTCAAAGGACAGGTCTTTGAGTGCGGTTTCAGTCATTGTTTATCCTTACTTGAATACGAATTGTATGTGAAATACTTTTTTCAAACAAGAGTAAGTTTTTGTTGACATAAATGAATATAAGTGTATAAAAAGTGCCTTATTAACTATTTTTTATATCTGGGAGTTTTTTATGAGCCGTAATCTAACCAACATGATGGGCAATGTTCATGAATTTAATGTCGATAATATATTGAGGATTAAGCTAAAGGATGATTTTTTTGAAGGGATCAACATTAGTGAAACGCTTAAGGAACACGCAGAAATAATCATTCCCGGGCTATTGCGGGGCGAGAATATGAAGCAAATCGCCGCACGTTTGGAGTGTGAAGAAAGCAGCGCTAAAGTTTTTTCAGCACATATAAGGACAGCGTTAGGTATTGGTAAAAATGCAAGATTTTCCAAGTTTGTGAATGCAGCGCTGTCACGCAGGCTTAAGATTAAAGTTGCAGAGGGAGCATTAGATAGAATTAATCGCCTTCATTCAATGCATTATGCGATTGTAGAGAGTAGCGCGAGTAGCCTTAATATTGATAAATGGAGTACTTTGCAGGGGTTAGACAAAGTTCAATGCTCGTTTTTCATTAAGACTGCGTTTGAAGCGGCTATAGGACAACCATTTGATCAAAAAAGCGGTAAAACGCTTTTGCCTGCGACGCTATTAAGAGCTGCGCAAATTGATGCTGCGCGCAAGAGGGAGGATTTTACTCTGTTTCCTGATACGGATGTTTCTTTTATAGGTGAGGATTCATTGGGTGGGATGTCGTTGAGTTAGCAGGAGTATCTAAAGTTATGCGCATAACTTTAAAAGACGATTTTTCTTGACATAAAATTAATGTTGCTCTAATAGTTTTGAATATATTAATTACTGTTATGCATTTTTAGGGGTTTATGCATTTTTAGGGGTTTTTTTTATGATTATTACAATAAAAGATGATTTTTGGGAGGGTGTTGCTATCCATGAATATGTCAAAATACATTCAAAAACTATAATTCCTGGGGTGATGCGTGCTAAAACAATGCTTGAGATTGCAGATGACATTGATTGCACTCGTAAGTCCACAGAAACATTTGTTGCGGATATAAGAAAGAGTCTTGGCGTTGTGAGTGATGGGTCTTTGAGAAGGCGCGTTTTGCTTGTTGACGCGGTTCTTGGAAAAGGTACTTATGGTGAACTAACCCCGGAAGAAGATGCGCTTATTAGAGAACTTAATGAGAGAGAGTATCAAATCCTTAATAATCTTGCATATGGCAAAAAAATTGATGAATGTTCGGTGCTGCAAAATTTAACTCCAGACGCTGCATATGAAGAAAGAAGACAAGTTTTGAGAGCTGTGACACAGTCAAAGTATCCTGTTAACCATGATGTATCTTTACGCGCCGCGACCTTGTTGAGGTTTAGCCAAATTCACAGGGCGCGCGAGGCAGGTGATGAGAGCCTTTTTGCAAACACGGATGTTCGCATTAAACCTTTATTGCCGCCGTCAATGTAGCAATTTTTAAACTGGAACGACTATATTGCACGGTAAGCGGGGAATCGTGCTTAAATCGAAGAGATCCCGGCTTTCGCCGGGATGACAAGTGGGGGAATAGGATGACGATGATTTTTACAAATCACGATTT
>CAWUJS010000085.1:0-7794 GCA_963922705.1 uncultured Alphaproteobacteria bacterium
TGACGACAACGTATAGACAATACTTTGAGGAGTATTTTGAAAAAACGACGATTTGCGGATTTGTCCGATTTTTAAATGGAATGACTATATGGTCAAACAAGTTAGTGCAATCCATACAGAAGCTGTTTAGGGTTCTGATCCGAGCCTAAATCATCGCCATACCGCCATTCACATGAATCGTCTGACCTGTCACATAACCTGCCTCATCACTCGCCAGATAAACAGCGGCGCTGGCAATATCATCGCTTGTGCCCATTTTCCCTGTAGGAATAGTTGCATTGATTTTGGATTTTTGATCCTCATTGAGCGCATCAGTCATAGCGGTGGCTATAAATCCCGGTGCAATGGTATTAACAGTTATACCACGACTTGCCACTTCAGCAGCCATGGCTTTACTCCAGCCAATCATACCGGCTTTAGAAGCCACATAATTGCACTGCCCCGGATTGCCAGTCACACCAACAACGGAAGCAATATTGATAACCCGACCATGGCGGCGCTTCATCATGCCACGCTGTACAGCTTTTGCGAGTTTGAATGTCGCCGTCATATTCACATCTATAACCTGTTGCCAGTCCTCATCAGACATGCGCATGGATAATCCATCGCGGGTCAGTCCGGCATTATTGACCAGAATATCGATTTGACCCATGGTATCATCGGCATGTTTGACTAATTCACTCACAGCATTGCTATCCGATAAATCAGCAGGCAGTATTGAAACACGCTCCCCTAATGCGCTTGCAAGAGCTGAAAGCTTCTCTTCATTACGCCCGGAAATACCGACATGTGCCCCTTGTGCATGAAGCGCTTTTGCAATCGCCCCGCCAATACCACCTGTCGCACCTGTCACTAATGCTTTTTTCTCTGATAAATTAAACATTTTTCACACTTTTTTATGCATTTTTCTTTTCATTTTGCACAAAGCAGACTATATCTCTGCTCATCAAGTGTCAATCAAGTAGAGTAACAAGACAGTGACGTTAATGGCGAAAACAAAATCAAAACAAATTATATTGCCGCGTGAGCTATTCAAGGAGTTCCATAAAGGCTTTTCGTTCGTTAAAAAGCGCGAGCTTTCCCCGGCACAAGGATTTCGTGAACTGCATGATGCGGTCTGGGAAGCTTTTACGCGTATTGATTTACCGGAATCTGACCGTCAAAATATTAATGATCTCATTAATTCTCTTGAAAGTCTTGCAGAAGGGCTAGAAGAGCAGGAGAACATCATGCCTGATGCTGATGGATATTTTGTAGAAAGAGAAGATTTAAAAAATGTAGTTAAAAATATGCGTGGCCTTGGTGATGCTATCCGTATGCATCAAACAGAGCTGGCGCATCATGATGTTGCAACGGCGCTGCTTTGGTCAAAAACAGCGTTAAAGAAAATCATGGCACAAACTTAGGCGCGAATCGCCTCAATTAATGTTTCTATTTCCTCTGCTGTTCCTGCATTTCTTGTCACGATTTCTTTATTAATGCGGCGAATAAGGCCACATAAAACTTTTCCGCTACCAAGTTCAATCATTTCTGATACATCATGGTCAGCCATCCATATGACAGACTCACGCCAGCGTACCATGCCAGTAATTTGATCAACCAGTAAACTACGAATGGTATCAGGATCACTTTCCGCCTGCGCTGTAACATTCGAAATAACGGGAATTTTGGGCGATTGAATAACCGCATCCGCAAGAGCCTCTTGCATTTCTGCCGCGGCAGGCGCCATCAATTGTGAGTGAAATGGCGCGGATACGGGGAGTATAACAGCGCGCTTTGCACCTTTTTCGCTTGCTAATGCAACGGCTTTGCCGACTGCATCGCTATGCCCACTAACAACAACCTGTCCTACTGAATTGTCATTGGCAGCTTCGACAGTTTCTTGTTTTGTAGAAGCATCTCGTGCAATCGCATCAACCTCTTCAAATGACAATCCTAAAATTGCAGCCATTGCTCCTTGTCCTAATGGCACGGCGCGTTGCATGGCTTCACCACGCAGCTTCAGTAATTTTGCCGCCTGATTCAAAGAAAAAGCGCCTGCTACTGTTAAGGCAGAATATTCTCCTAAAGAGTGCCCGGCAACATAATCACAGCGTTCAGCCAGATTGATATCACCCTGTTTTTCCAAAATCCGAGAAACTGCAACAGAGACAGCCATCAGTGCCGGTTGCGTATTAGCGGTTAAATTCAAATCCTCTTCAGGACCATCAAACATCACTTTGGATAGGTTTTGCGAAAGCGCTTCGTCCACTTCTTGAAAAACATCCCGGGCTTCGACAAAATTATCATATAAATCCTTACCCATTCCAACAGTTTGTGAACCTTGCCCTGGGAACGCAAAAGCACGTGCCATTTAAACTCCTAGTATATTATGAAACTTACGATTTTATCCAAAATATTTGTTTTTTGCTTATTTCTGGCCTTTAACTTTTTTCCATAGGCCGTTGAAGTCAAACTTTTCGGAATCACTAACTTGTTCATCCTGTGCATTTTCATTATTAGGACTGAGGTTATCCATTTTTTCCTGCAAGCGCTTTTTTTGCATTTGCTCTCTACGTTCACGGGCGCGCTGCTCACGTTCTTTGAGCTGCTTTGCTAAATCTTCTGCTTGTTTTTGTGAATACTGGCTAGTGATTAGAACCTGAGAGGCCTGCTTTTGCCATTGGTCACGTTGCGCTTTAAGATCATCAATTTGGTCATTCGCAGTTTCAAGCTGTTCTTCAAGCATACGGATGCGCATTTTCTGGCGTTCTGTTTCCAGGAGATGTTGCGCTTTATCCAACTCTTGCTGAACGCTTGTAGCGGCAGTAGAAGATTGCGCGCCATCAGATGGATCGCTATTTTTTTGTAAGCCAAAACAACGCTCAAGCTCTGATACATCAATCACGCGGCGTCCGTTATTATCAAGCTCATAAGATAGTTTACCGCTATTCATGGCGCGTTGAATGGTTGATTTTGATTTTCCCGTCAATTCCCCAGCACGCTGTGCACCCACTTTTGCCATCGCTTTAAATCCTCTCGCTAAATCTATGATTACGCTAGCAGTAGCATTTTAAAATCAGTCTTTCAAGAAGCCATTCTTCAGAAATGTGAATATCTTTGGTAGAGAAGATCCCGGATCAAGTCCGGGATGACGATGGGGGGAGTGGCTATACCTTTTTAAGCAGCCTTATCCTTAATTTGCGCATTAAGCAGCGCGGTCAGGCGTTGCCATTGTGCCCCGGAAAATAAATGCGCATAAACAAACGGAAGCCAGCCTTTGGCACGCCATTCAAGAAACACTTTATCATCCAGTTCGGCCAGTTTTTTCTCATCAATGATTTTAAAACCCGAGAAATTAATGCGCTTATCATCGGCAATACTAATTTGCGCTTCGCGTTCAACAAGTAAATCACTATCGGATAGTGCTTTGCTGAACTCTATTGTTTGCTGTGCTGCTGCATGATAGGACTTACAAAACTCCAGCGCATTTTGCGATAATTGTGTTGGTTTGCCTTCTTCATCAAAAAATGCTTGCTCACCTTTCTTTTCGATCAAAGAATCATCCATATCAACACATAGTGTTAGCTGATCGCCATTTGGCATTTCGGAGAAAATAAACGGGTAGCGGCGGATATAAGCCGGAACATAGGTATTCTCAAGCCACTGATTATCTGATTTTAAAAACAGATTTTCATTATCACGTAAACCCAAAATAGCGACAGGGGTTGCATTGCCATCTGGTGAGAAGGTAATCGGATAGAAATGACAAATCTGCGGCATTTCAATCAGGTTGATCGGCACAGCATTCACGCCCTTCGTAAAGCCAAAGCCAAAATCTTTTTTAAGCGCAAGCTCGCCATGCGCTTTGGCGTCTAATGGTGTGGGCTTTTGATAAAAAAGCGGCATATTTGCCGGGGCCTTTTGCTCAGCATTATCTGCCTTACCATTTGTTTTCTGCTTGTCATCACTTGTTTTTTTCTTAGCCATGCGAATAATATCCTTAATTTTTTTCAAAAATTTCAAAAGAGTTTAAACAGATTTTAAATATGAATTCAATCTTTAAGAAACTTTGTAAAATAGTATTGAAATTGAGATACATAAAATACCAATAATCAGCTTAAACCTGTTTATATTAACAAAACCTTTATTCGTTTACTGGAATGGTCTAATGAGATGGATCGAGATAAACTATAAACAAAAGACAGAAAGTATTCAGTTATGCGCATTGGAATAGTCGGCACGGGGTATGTAGGTCTTGTATCCGGCGCATGTTTTGCTGAGTTTGGCATTAAGGTTTGCTGTGTTGATAAAGATGCTGAGAAAATTGAATATCTAAAACAAGGCGGTATTCCCATTTATGAAGCGGGGCTTGAAGATATGGTGGCAAGGCAAGTGAAAGCCGGTCGCCTATCTTTTAGCACAAATCTCGCAGAAGCGATGGAAGGGGCGAAAGCTGTTTTGATCGCTGTAGGAACACCGCCCAGACCCGAAGATGGTCATGCAGATATGACCTATGTGCGCGAGGCAGCACGCGAAATCGCGCAATATATGAAAGAATATACGGTGATTGTCACAAAATCGACTGTCCCGGTTGGTACAGCGCGTGAAGTCAAAGAAATCATTGCTAAAGAATTACAAGCTCTCGGTAAAGGCAATATTGAGTTTGATGTATGCTCTAACCCTGAATTTTTGCGCGAGGGCGCGGCGATTAATGATTTCTTGCGCCCTGACCGGGTTGTCGTTGGGGTTGAAAGTGAAAGAGCGGCGGAAGTGCTACGCGATCTCTACCGCCCGCTTTATATCAATGAAACACCAATGGTGGTTACCACGCCGGAAACGGCAGAGCTGATTAAATATGCAGCGAATGCGTTTTTGGCGACCAAGATCACTTTTATCAATGAGATTGCTAATTTGTGTGAGCAGACAGGGGCGAATGTCCAGCAAGTCGCCAAAGCGATTGGCCTTGACGGCAGGATAGGAGCTAAATTCCTGCATGCCGGGCCCGGTTTTGGCGGGTCATGCTTTCCAAAGGATACGCTGGCCTTAACCCAAATAGGGCAAAAACACGGCGCACCGCAAAGAATTGTCGAAACGGTTGTAACAGTCAATAATGCGCGTCAACGCGATATGGCGCAGCGGATCATTGAGGCTTGCGGTGGTGATGTGAATGGCAAGCGCATCGGCGTGCTGGGGCTTGCATTCAAACCTGAAACAGATGATATGCGTGAGTCTCCGAGCCTTCAGATCATCCCGATTTTACAGGAAAAAGGTGCCCATATTGCCGCCTATGATCCTGCGGCTATGGAGGAGGCAAAAAAACTGCTCAGTGATATTGAATGGTGCGAAGGCCCGTACGATGTTGCAAAAGGCGCGGATGCGGTTGTCATTATCACGGAATGGAATGAGTTTCGCGCTCTATCGCTTACTAGATTATCCAACATAATGGCTTCTAAAACATTAATTGATTTACGGAATATTTATGATCTGGAAGAGATGAAAGAGCGCGGTTTTAACTATATCTCTGTTGGGCGCGAGAAAATTGAGGTATTGCCAGAATCTGACCTTAAAAAAGTTTCTAGCAAATAATTGATTTTACGCTTGTATATTTTGCATTAATTAGGCTATAGGTTCCACATTTGATGAATAAAAATGGAATTGAAACGTGTACAATTATCTTGATGAACTAGAAGCAAAGTCAATCTACATTATCCGTGAAGCTTATAACAAGCTGAACCCTCTGGGGATGATGTGGTCAATTGGAAAAGATTCAACCGCCCTTTTATGGATGGTGCGTAAAGCCTTTTACGGGCGCGTGCCGTTTCCGGTTGCGTTGCTGGACACACAAATGGAAATGGATGAAGTTTACGCCTTCCGCGATCGCCTGATCAAGGAATGGGATCTGGATTGTATCAACTGGCAATGCCCGCCGGAAGAGGATATGGATCCAACATTGCCGCCAAACACACGCGCGGCGATGCGCAAAACCGAAGGCTTGAAAGGTCTGATGGAGGAGCATAAGTTTAAAGGCATTTTCGGTGGTATCCGCCGCGATGAGCAGGGCTTGCGTGCCAAAGAACGTGTCTTTTCCCCACGTAGCTTTGATGGCTCATGGGACTTCAAAGACCAGCCACCTGAATTTTGGGATCAATATAAAACAGAATTCCCGTTCGATGATGCAGGAAATGCGCATCTTCGTGTTCACCCGATTCTGCACTGGACGGAAAAAGATATCTGGCGCTATCATCAGCGCGAAGGCATTCCTTATTGCGAGCTTTACCTTGCCAAACCAGACGAAGACGGCGTGATGAAGCGTTATCGTTCACTGGGTGAGAAAAATATCACCTTCCCGGTTGAAAGCAATGCAGATTCACTCGAAGCAATCATTGAAGAGCTTGAGACAACAACGACTTCCGAACGCGAAGGCCGCACGATGGATAAAGAGACAGAAGACAGTTTCGAAAAGCTCCGCGCACGTGGATACATGTAATATTTTCAAAGGGTAGAGAAGTTAAGAATATGACACAAGAAGTAACAAAAAATCTAAACCAGTTCCGCGTCGTGATCGTTGGTCACGTTGATCACGGAAAATCAACCCTAATCGGGCGTTTGCTTTATGATACGCAAAGCCTGCCGGATGGAAAATACGAGGAGTTGCAGGAAATCTGTAAGCGCCGTGGTACGGACGCGCTGGAATGGTCATTTGTGCTGGATGCCTTCCA
Source organism: uncultured Alphaproteobacteria bacterium (assembly GCA_963922705.1). Lineage (GTDB taxonomy): Bacteria > Pseudomonadota > Alphaproteobacteria > Micavibrionales > Micavibrionaceae > TMED27. Next base: position 6,702 of record CAWUJS010000085.1, read on the forward strand.
GGCCGAACGCGATCAAGCGATTACGATCGACACCACGCAAATCTGGTTTTCCACCGAAGAGCGCGACTATGTGATCATTGATGCGCCGGGTCACCGTGAGTTTTTGAAAAATATGGTCTCCGGTGCAGCTGCTGCAGATGCTGCAATTTTGGTTGTGGATGCCACCGAAGGGGTGCGCGAGCAAACCAAGCGCCATGCGTATCTGTTATCGCTGCTTGGTCTGCGCCAGGTCGGTGTTGTCATCAATAAAATGGATATTGTTGACCACTCAAGCGAAACTTTCGCTAATGTTTCCAAAGAAGTGGATGATTATCTGCAATCCATCGGCCTATCGGCAAATTACATCGTTCCAATTTCCGCGCGCGAAGGCGATATGATCGCAGATCGCGGTGATAAGATGGATTGGTATAAGGGCAAATCCCTTGTCGATGTTCTGGATGCGTTTGAATATGATAGCCCACCACTATCCCGCGCTTTACGTTTCCCTGTTCAGGACGTCTATCGTTTCGGTGAAGAGCGTATCCTTGTTGGCCGCGTTGAATCCGGGATTTTGCGCAAAGGGGATAAAATACTCTTCTCGCCAACCAACGAAGAAGCAATTGTAACCGAAATCAAAACATGGCCCGAAGATTCGGCCAAAGTCGAGGCACATGCCGGTGAAGTCACTGGCATTACCCTGGATGAGCGCATCTTTGTTGAACGCGGTCATATCGGATCGCATGCGAAAAACCCGCCTATGCTCTCGAATGTTTTCCGCGCGAATTTGTTCTGGTTATCGGCCAAGCCTCTTAAAGTCGGCAATAGCTATAAAGTGCGTTATGCGACCCTTGAGGCAACCGTGACCGTACAATCCATCGATCTTGTGATTGACACCAATGATCTTGCGCAAAATGAAAATGCAGGCGAACTTGGCAAAAATGCTGTTGGTGAAGTCACATTCCGTGCACAGGATATCTTGCCGATTGACCCTTACACGGACAATCAAAAGACAGGCCGTATGGTCATTTATGATGATTACGATATTGCCGGCGGCGGTGCGATCAACATGGAAGGCTACCCGGATCAACGCCTGAATGCGCAGCCTGTCTCAGAC
>CAWUJS010000086.1:0-7756 GCA_963922705.1 uncultured Alphaproteobacteria bacterium
TTCACTACGTTCGCAATGACGGATAACAGGAGAATGTCATTGCGAGGAAGGCCAAGAGCCTGACGCGGCAATCTGGATTGCTTCACTACGTTCGCAATGACAACAGCGTCATTGCAAGCAAACCGCAGGTTTGTTCGCATCTATATAGCGGGGATCTCATGCTTAAATCGAAGAGATTCCAGCTTTCGCCGGGATGACGGGTGAGGGGAAATGGGATGACAAGTGCGGGGAATAGGGTGACGATGATTTTTACAAATCACGATTTCAAATGCAATTGCCATGCCCTTTAAGCATTTATTTTTTGCTGCAGCATTCATATGCATGAACACTAATATTAAGGAATGCATAAATTGCATGGCTATTAGTCGAAAATAGACTTGGTATTTCCCCCTCAATTTTGAGTATAAGTATTAATCGATTTTATATCGATGAGGACTTACTTTTAAGTTCTTACGTCTCCCCGACGTAAAACCTCCCTGTTCAAACTTACCGAGTCGATCGTATAAAAGCGATATGGCTCGGTTTTTTTTGTTTATTAGCATTTTCTAAAAGAACCTACATTTGATCGCCCTGCCCGTCAACCCATGAATTGATTCGAAGCTCCTATCGGTATTGTGATCATGGCGATTGCATTTGGATTTAATAGCCCAATTTTTAATACAATACCGTCATCCCCGCGGCGAAGCAAACCGAAGGTTTGTTAGCGTTTACAGCGGGGATCTCAGGCCTCAATCGAAGAGATCCCGGCTTTCGCCGGGATGACGGGTGGGTGGGAATGGGATGACGGGTAGAAAATAGAATGACAATGGTTTTTACAAATCACGATTTCAAATAAATTGCCATAAGTTATGGCGTTACGCCGCCTTCGCCTCACCTTTCAGTGCCGCGCAAGCGCGTTGAATGCGGGTGCAGGCTTCGCGTAAAGCTTCTTCGGAGGTTGCGTAAGAAATGCGGAAATATGGAGAGAGGCCGAATGCTTCGCCTTGCACGCATGCCACGCCTTCGGATTCTAGCAAATATGTCACGAAATCTTCGTCCGATTCAATGCGCTTGCCATCGGGTGTGGTTTTACCGATACAGCCTGCGCAGGAGGGATAGACGTAAAAGGCGCCTTCTGGCTTAATGCAGCTAATCCCGTCTGCATCATTGAGCATATCAACAACCAGATCGCGGCGGCGTTTGAATTCATCATTGCGCGGTGCCAGGAAAGATTGATCACCGTTTAACGCCTCAACCGCTGCGGCTTGTGATATTGAGCTGGGGTTTGAGGTGCTTTGGCTCTGAATTTTGGCGATAGCCTTGATCAGCTCTTTTGGCCCGCCAGCATAACCAATGCGCCAGCCTGTCATGGAATAGGATTTAGAAACGCCATTAATGGTGAGCGTACGATCATAAAGCTGTGGCTCGACTTCAGCGGGGGTGCAGAATTTAAACCCGTCATAGACAAGATGCTCATACATATCATCGGTCATGATATAAACATGCGGGTGTTTGAGCAGCACATCGGTGAGGGCTTTCATGTCATCCCGGCTATAGGCTCCGCCTGTCGGGTTGGAAGGAGAGTTAAAAATCAGCCATTTGGTTTTTGGCGTAATGGCAGCTTCGAGTTCTTCGGGCTGGAGCTTGAAATTATTCTCCCCTTTGCACGCCACAGGCACGGGTGTTCCTTCTGCCAGCAATGTCATATCCGGGTAAGAGACCCAGAATGGCGCGGGGATAATGACTTCATCTCCCGGATTAACAGAGGCCATTAAAGCATTGTAAAGGACTTGCTTTCCGCCTGTTCCAACTGTGATTTGATCGCGTTCATAGGTGAGGTTGTTATCGCGTTTGAATTTGGCGATAATCGCATCTTTGAGCGCAGGCGTTCCGTCCACGGCAGTATATTTTGTATCACCTGCATCCATCGCGGCTTTCGCGGCATCTTTAACAAAATCAGGCGTATCGAAATCCGGCTCCCCTGCCCCGAGGCCAATAACATCTTTACCCGCAGCTTTTAGCTCTTTTGCCTTATTTGTAACAGCAATGGTTGGAGATGGCTTAATCCGGCTTAAACGGTCGGCAATGAATGGCATGATTTTTCCTTATAACAAAATAACAATTAATACGCGTCGGGACGGATGAACGCCCTGACCTCGCCGCTATTAAAATCATCAAGCTCTGAAAAATCAACGGATAAATTATCAAAAAATGTTTTTAAAGGCTTTAAAAGAGGATCTTTCAGCCCTTCACGCAGGTAATTTTCAAGGCGCGGAATATGCACCAGATATTGCGGGTTATTATCCATGATGGCTTGCTTGATGAACTGACCGATAACGCGGCAATGAAATTGCGTTGCCAGAACGCGGAACCAGGCCTGAAATGTTTCATCTTTTTGGGCAAGAATGTCTTGCTTTATGGATTGCGGCACATCGGTGCGGGCATCTTCCAGAAGATTTGCAAGATCATAGGGCGCGGGGCCGATCATTGCGCCCTGAAAATCAAGAATCCCGCAGCGTTTGATGCTTTGTTGTTCGGGCAGCCACATCAGGTTTTCCGCATGATAATCGACATGGACGAAACTTTGCGGGCATGGCGGGAGGCTGGATTCAATCTCCGCCCATATATTCTTATAATGCTCGACGAGGCCATCTTCGTTTTTGGCTTTGCGCGCAATGGGTACATACCAGTCGAGAATACGGCGATGGCGGCGATGGACATGGCTTTGATAGTATTCCGGCAAATCAAGGGGACAATTTTGCGCGGCGATATGCTCTAATGTTTGCGCGGCTATGGCGTAGAGTTTCGACGGGTCTTCACCGGATATAGAGGCGTATTTAAAGCAAATGCCGCCAAAATCCTCGAGAATCATAAGGCCGTTTTCATGCTCCATTTCATAGATATCAGGGGCGTTTGCGCCGATAGTGTTCAGCCATTTTGAGATTTTAATAAATGCATCAACGCTGTGCCCCGGGGGGGCGTGCGGGGAATCGTCCGGCACCGTTTCCATGAGAATGGCTGTTTTATCCTGCGTTTTATGGCGCAGGCGGAAATAACGGCGCACGGATGAGTCTTGTCCGACAGTACTCATGATTTCCCAGCCATGCTTTTGCAGAAAGGCTTCTTTTTTATTGGTATCGAAATTTATTTGTGTTTGCCGCACAGTATTGAGCATTCTTTTATCCAGTGAGAATGTTTTTTAAGACTTCTTATCAGATTTCCTGTTTGACGCAATCATATGGATCGCATTGATGTGGTTTTGCGAGACATGACCGGGGCGGCCAATGCCTGAGCTGCCGTTTTCAAGACCGAAAACTTCTGAAGATGAGCTGGCGACAGCTTTGAGAAGTTCTACGCCGAAATCAGGCTCTTTCTTTTGAGCCGCTGCTTTTGCGGGTTTGGCTTGCGGTTTTTGCATTTTGCGCGCAGCCGCCGCACGCCCGGATGCTACACGTTCAATATTATAGGCAACGATCCCGCTTAAATGGGATTTTGTCAGCGCTTGCAGGAGCTTATGATCCTCCAAAGCCCATGCGATGACCTGCTGGCGGGCTTTAGATGTATTGCCTCTGGAGAATTTTAATGCTTCGGCGATTTTACGCTCTATGTATTCGAGTGACATGATGGTGTCCTTGAAAAAGGCTATCGTTAATTAAATAACTATTTATCATCTCATATTTAGCGGGTTTTTGGAAGGGGTATCAAAAAGGGGAGAGTCTTGATGTTGCAGCCATTAACATAAAGAAAACAAGGCAACTTCAAAGGCCAGAGCTATGCAACTTCAGCCAATTCCTCGATCAGTGTTTTTACGCCGCGAGTGCGTTTATCGACATTCTCCCAGCCGCTACGAATGGCTGAAATTTTTTGATCCGGGCGCAGTTTAACTGCACCGCCTTTGGATGTCATCCAGTGCATAAGCCCTTCGATGTTGGGCGGGGTATTTTTGTGAAAGGCAATGACTGCGCCTTTTGGCCCGGCATCGATAGAGGACACGCCTGCTTTTTTACACATTTGTTTGATTGTGACGATGTCGAGAAGGTTTTTGACTTCTTGCGGGAGATCACCGAAACGGTCGATGAGTTCCGCGGCGAAGGATTCGATTTCATCCCCTGCATTGTCATCCCCGACTTGATCGGGGATTTTGTCATGCTGAGATGAGATCCCTGCTTTCGCAGGGATGACGGGATTGATGTGAGAGTTGGAACCCAGATCCGCAATGCGGCGATAAAGGCTCATGCGTACACCGAGATCCTCGACATAGGTTTCAGGAATCAGAACAGATGTGCCGATATTGATTGTAGGCGACCAGGATTCTTCTTGCGGCATATCATCGAGACTAATGCCTTCACGCGCCATGGCAACGGCTTCTTCGAGCATTTGCTGATAAAGTTCTACGCCGACTTCCTTGATGTGACCGGATTGCTGATCACCCAGAAGATTCCCTGCCCCGCGTATATCCATATCGTGGCTTGCCAGTTGAAAGCCACTACCGAGCGTATCAAGGGTTTCCATGACTTCGAGGCGTTTTTGCGCCTGCGGGTTCAGCATTTCATTGGGCGGATAAGTGAGATACGCATAAGCACGCACTTTGGAGCGCCCGATACGCCCGCGAATTTGGTAAAGCTGCGCAAGGCCAAACATATCGGCGCGATGGACAATCATTGTATTGGCAGTTGGAATATCAATCCCGCTTTCAATGATATTAGTAGCGAGGAGGACATCATATTGCCCGTCATAAAAAGCGGTCATGCGGTCTTCAAGGTCTGCCGGAGGCATTTGCCCATGCGCGGTAATGACTTTTACCTCTGGGACATGCTCTTTGAGCATCTCTTCGAGGTCTGCCATATCCTTGATACGCGGACAGACGTAAAAACTCTGCCCGCCGCGATAATGTTCTCTGAGGAGGGCTTCGCGGATGATCATCATATCGGTCGGCATGACGAATGTTCGCACCGCAAGGCGGTCAACGGGCGGGGTTGTTATGAGCGACATTTCCTTAACGCCCGTCAGTGACATTTGCAGGGTGCGCGGGATTGGCGTGGCTGTCAGGGTTAAGATATGGACATTGGATTTCAGCTCTTTGAGCCTCTCTTTTTGTTTAACGCCAAAGCGCTGTTCTTCATCAACAATCAAAAGACCGAGATTATTGAAATTAATACCTTTACCAAAGAGTGCATGCGTACCGATGACGATATTCACAGAGCCGTCTTTGAGGCCGTCTTTAGTTTTTGTGGATTCCTTTGCCGTGACCATGCGGGAAAGCTGTTCAATGCAAAGCCCGGTTCCGGTAAAGCGTTTGATGAAATTCTGATAATGCTGGCGCGCAAGGAGAGTCGTTGGTGCGACAATGGCAACTTGATAGCCGTCCATGGCGGCAACATAGGCAGCACGCAGAGCAACCTCGGTTTTACCAAAACCAACATCGCCGCAAACAAGGCGATCCATCGGATGCGTTCCAGCCATGCTTTTGAGCGTATCTTCGATCGCGCGTTCCTGGTCTTCGGTTTCCTGATACGGGAATTTTGCGGCAAATTCGTTATAGGTTTCCTTTGAAATTTCAATGGGATCTGTTTTCTTAAGCGTGCGCTGCGCGGCAATTTTAAGGAGGCCGTCCGCCATCGCCATCAAATCTTTTTTGACTTTTGCTTTACGGGCTTGCCATCCTGCTCCGCCGAGTTTATCGAGCTGAACGGTTCCCTCATCGCCGCCGAAACGCGCGAGGATTTCAATATTTTCGACAGGGACATAGAGCTTATCGCCACCATGATATTCGATTTTCAGGCAATCATGGTGAATTTTACCGATGGTCACTGTTTCAAGCTCAAGGAATTTTCCAATACCGTGGTCGATATGCGTAACAAGATCGCCTTCATTAAGAGAAGAGACTTCGCGCAGGAAATTATCCGCTTTCTTGCGCTTGGCTGCTTTGCGGGATAAGCGATCACCGAGAACATCCTGTTCAGTGAGAATGGCCAGATCGGGTGCGGTAAAGCCATGTTCGAGACTAAGGATAGTGAGGCCGGTTTGATGGGCTTGCAGTTTTTTCAGTTGTTCTGCACTGTCGATATTGACGAGGTCTGCAATATTGCCTGCTTCTAACAGCCCATGCATTCTCTGGCGCGAACCTTCGGAGTAGCAGGCGATTAGAATCTTAGAATCTCCGAATCCGAGAATCTCCGAAGTATTTTTTCCGAGATTCCGAGATTCTGACGCTCTGAGATTCTGCAAATGCGCTTTCAGCGCCCCTACCACATCACCGTCCGGCATGGCGCGGATATCTGAGAAATCGCGGGCTTTTTTAATGGTTGGGTTCTCATCGCCAGGCTCTGAAAATGGAGAGAGAAACTCAGCCTCAGTTAGAAATTTCTGCCATTCTCGATCCTGAATATAAAGGCGATTGACAGGCAGCGGGCGGTAGATTGTCCCGGACAGGCTAACATCTTTTGATTTCTTTTGTGTCTGCGAGGCCATCAGAGTTTTTCGAGACTGATAGAAATCCTCGATTTGCTCAAAACGCTCATCATGGGCGCGGCGGCCATGGTGATCAAGTGTGAGATGAAAATTTTGCGCATAAGTGAGTAGCGTATCCATCTCCTGATAAAAAAGCGGAAGCCAATGTTCCATGCCGTTATAGCGCCGCCCTTCGGAGACGGCATCATAGAGGGGATCATTGCTGACTACGCCGAATTCCTCGCGGTAGCCTTTGCGGAAATGATCGATGCTCTCTTGATTGAGAAAGAATTCAGTGACGGGCTGTAGAGCAAAGCTCTCGACATCTTGATGGGTGCGTTGCGAAAGAGGGTCAAACGCACGTATGGATTCAATCTCATCGCCAAATAAATCAATCCTGACAGGGTTTTCAGATGATGGCGGGAAGAGGTCAATAATGCCGCCGCGCAAAGCATACTCCCCTGCTTCGCGGACGGTTTCAGTACGGGAATAACCGTTGCCGACTAAAAAAGATTGAAGCTGTTCGATGTCCAATATGCCGCCTTTTGTCGCCGTAAAAGAAGCATTTTGAAGCGCGGATTTTGGCATGACGCGCTGCGTGACGGCATTGACGGTTGTCAGGACAATACGCGGATAGCGTCTGGCCTCTTTGTTCCATGTGAGAAGCGTTGTCAGACATGCGACTCTTTTAGCAACGATATCCGCATTGGGGGATACACGGTCATAGGGCAGGCAATCCCAAGCGGGAAATTCTATCACAGCAATATCAGGCGCAAAAAAGCCAAGCAGCTCTTTCAGCGTTGCAATGCGCGTATCATCCAGCGCAACATGCACTAGAATTTGATCATCGGGCATGAGCCCACGCGCTTTCTCGGCCAGAATACTCGCGTCTTGTCCTTCAATCGCACCGTGAATTGTACGATCTGTGTTTTCTTCGCATTTTTGCGCAGTATTTTCCATCCGAGCTATATAGCTTGCACTGATTTAAAATACAACGTTATCCTTCGGCTTGACCGAAGGATGACAGCCATGGCTATTGCATTTGGATTTAATAGCCCGATTTTTAATACAATACCGTCATTCCCGCGGCGAAGCAAACCGCAGGTTTGTTCGTATTGATAAAGTAGCAAACCGCAGGCTTGTTCGCATCTATATAGCGGGGATCTCATTATTAAAGCAAAAAGATCCCGGCGTTCGCCGGGATGACAGGAAAGGTTTGAAGTGCTGTTTTTTCTCGTTCACGCCATGGTCGCAAAGGAGACGCAACGGGTTCAATGCTAGATTTGGTGGTTATTTTTAACCAATAAGTGCTGCACCCGTTGCGCCT
>CAWUJS010000087.1:0-7517 GCA_963922705.1 uncultured Alphaproteobacteria bacterium
AAAGCTCCAGCCTTCCAAGCTGGCTACGAGGGTTCGATTCCCTTCACCCGCTCCAGTTTATTATCAACACTAAACCTGATTGTATAGCATACCTAAAATTTTATCTTTTTTTAACTTCTGACGTGTAGAATATTTGCATGGTAGTGTGTATAAATGCGTAAACTTTCAGGCCGCAAAATATGGGTCAAATTTTACAGATATTTTTATTACACCGAATAGAGTGGTGAGTATTTTATTGTGAGTAGAGTTCACGCAAAGCAAATTGCTAAATATGTAATCATGCCTGGTATTGTGCCGCGCGTGAACAAGCTTTTTACATCTGGCTTTCATTATATTGCATTTTTAATTGCCCAAATTTATTCAATGGTCAGGCTATTGCCGCCTAATCATCCCTACCTTAATCCGCACAATATTGGAAAATTTTCAGTGCGTTCAGTTGTTGCACAAGCTGCAAATCATCTGGAGTTCAAAAAGCAAAATATTGATCAGATCTTTATTTTTGGCGCTATTCTGACAGGCTTGGTCATTTTGATTATACAATTTGCCATGCTTTTGATTGCTTTTGTTTTTGAACCTGCAATCGCTGCTTTTCCTGGAGCTGATCATCCAACCGGGATGTCTACTGTAGGTTCGATTTTTGTTACACCTAATTCAGTAGCCCCGGGAAGTGCATTTCCTACATATGACATTGCGTTTATGCTTCTTGATCAAGTATTTGGTGTGCCTGATTTGTTTAATTCCTGTATTGCACAAGGTATTACATGTGCAACCGCAGCTAGTACGATAGCACCTGCCGGAATTGGCTTTCCATGGCCATTTCATACAGCTTTGCATAGTCTCTTCCAATTCTATAATACTGGTATCCTTGTAGTAGGAGCATTAATTTTTCTTTATTTTATAGTTGTCGTTGTTGGTGAGACGGCTGTTACCGGTACACCTTTTGGCCAGCGCTTTCAAAATGTCTGGGTTCCGATCAGATTGGTTATGGCAATAGGTCTACTTATTCCTCTGCCGCTCGTAAGTGGCGGCGCTGTAATAGGTGCTGCTTATAATAGCGGACAATATATAACGCTTTATGCTGCTAAATTTGGATCAAGCTTTGCCACGAATGGCTGGATTACCTATAACAATGTCATTCGTAATAGTGGTGTTTTTGCGGGCGGTGATGGTGCAAACCCTCTTGGTGAGCTTGAAAGCCTCATAGGAAATCCCAAAACACCAAATCCGGTTTCCATCCTTGAAGCTATGTCTATTGTACGTGCTTGTGCAATAGCCTATTGGTTTGCAACGAGCGAAGACCCAAAGCCCGCTGTGCCGCCTTTCTGGGACGGTGTATATCCTTATTTTTATAAAAACCCTGTTGCCTGGATGCCGAATGCCGATGAAATACAACATGTCTTCCCGGCAACAACGTATGCGGATGCTTTGGATTTTTATAATAATGGCGATATTACCATCCGTTTTGGTCGTAATGACGATTGGGTAGGTGGCGCGCCGAATGGCAGCTTAGATAATGGTGAAATAGAAAAGCCATTATGCGGTGAGATTAAAATTAGTGTTAATCAGGTTAGTAATCCGCCACTGGCTGTTGGTCCAGAGGCTATACAAGAATATTATTATGATTTGATTCTGGATATGTGGTTTAACAGGCCGCTATATGAGCTTGAAGCCTTTGGCTACCGTTTTGCAGCTCTGGAATTTGGTGGTAGTACGAATAATGAATTTAGCTCATGTGGTGCACCGCAAATTCCAAATACAAGAACACCTCCGGCTGGACCGCCAACTAACATTCCAGGTAGAATTCCCGGTGGAGATGAAGATGAATGTCTGGATCAGCCAACCGCTGAATGGGTCGATTTTAATGCGACTGCTTTTGAAGCAGCAGTGGACGCGCAGGTCGATTTGATTTGGAATGCCTATGTTGCTGAAACTGATCTATATGAAATGAATGGTGATATTTTGCAACGCGGCTGGGCTGGCGCTGGTATTTGGTACAATACCATTGCGCGGGTGAATGGTAATTTCTCGGCAGCTGTGCGTAATATTCCAATTTTTAGTCAATATCCCGAAATTATGGAACAGGTTGCAAAAGAAACAAGCGGCGAAAAAGAAAATCTTGAATCTAAATACATATTTTGTCCAGGTGATAAAGAAATAACCGCTACGACTGACGAGGTCGGCGTGGCATCTGTTTTATGTAGTGTTTATGTATACTGGCGTGGTCAACAAAGTATTGGTGATGATGATAAAAATGCCGCTACAGGAAGTGCCTTTGAAGATGCGATTAATTTAATATTTGGTACGCATACTTTATCTGCAATGACTGCTGAAAATGTGACAACGCATCCGCTTGCACAGTTAACGCTTCTTGGCAAAGGGTTGGTTGATGCCTCAATTCGCAACATTGCAACGGCATCAACAACATCCGCAATCGGTGGCTTGGGGGCTATTTTCGATAAGGTTCTGCCTGGATTGGTCGCACCCTCGGCAGATTTCATATTGTCAACCGCCTTTGTTGGTTTAACGGCGGGACTGGTTTTATATTACATTGTTCCGTTTTTACCCTTTATCTATTTCTTTTTTGCAATTGCGTCATGGGTGAAAACGATTTTTGAAGCTATGGTTGGTGTACCGCTATGGGCATTGGCGCATTTGCGTCTGGATGGGGACGGTCTACCGGGTACATCGGCGGCAAATGGCTATTTCCTGATTTTTGAAATTTTCCTAAGGCCGATTTTGACGATCTTTGGACTTATCGCTGCGACGGTTATTTTTACCGCACAGGTACGCGTCTTGCAATTCTTGTGGCAAATCGTAACTGAAAACTTGTCCGGTTTTGATAATGACCCAACAATCTCAATAGCAGGAGAAGGTCGCTTTGCATTTAAACGTAGCATTATAGATCAATTCTTCTTTAGCGTTATCTATGCAATTATTGTCTATATGATGGCAACTGCCGCCTTTAAGCTGATTGATAAAATTCCGGATAATTTACTACGTTGGATGGGTAATCCTGTATCATCCTTTAGCGATATTAATCAGGACTCTGTGGATGGCTTAACGCGTTATGCTGCACTTGGCGGCGCAACCGCCGGTCGAGAACTTGCCAGCGCAACCAAGAATTTTGCGCAAGGTACTGGCGGTACAATGGGTACGCTTCTGAACCGATTATCGGGAGGGCGTTAAATGATAGGAATGGTCGCAAATAAGAAAGTTTTAGAATATATGTGCTTGCCGGCTTTTCGCAGCAGGCTTGAAAATCTCTTTTTAACCGGATTTCAATTTGTATCTTATTTTATGGCTTTGGTTTATAGCTCGGTGAAGCTTTTGCCAGTCGATCATCCATACACCAAAATAGAAAATAGAGGAAAATTCGGTATACGCCATGTTATTGCAGAAGCTGCTAATAATCTTTCCTTTAGAAAAGAAAATATTGATCAGATTTTACTATTCATTGCTATGCTGATTGGAATAGTGCTGATCTTTATGCAGCTGCTCTTACTCGGCATAGGCTTATTTATGCAGCCTGTTTTAGCCGGTGCGCCAATGCCTACAAATTTCGCAGGCTTTTTCCTGACCCCGCCTGCAACCGAGACTACCGATATTGCACATATCATGATGGATCTTGTTTTTGGTGTGGACGGTGTTGCTGGAGGAGTCCCTCTATTTAATTCCTGTATTGCACAGCAAATTGTTTGTACTGAAACACAGCCGGTTGGCGGTGGAACAAGAGATGTGATGGTTGATGGACGCCCCGGTGGTGCTTCAATTTTTGCACCGCTTGGATTTCCGTTTCCAATCCATACAGCCTTGCATCAAATGTTTTTGATTTACAATACAGGTCTTTTGGTTGTTGCAGCCTTTATATCTCTTTATTTTATGATTACAGTGGTTGCAGAAACAGCACAAACGGGAACAGCTTTTGGAAGGCGCTTTAATAAAGTCTGGGCGCCTATTCGGATTGTTGCTGCTTTTGGTCTTCTTGTTCCTGTGGGCTTGAATTTTAATACAGCGCAATGGATTGTTCTTTATGCTGCAAAATTTGGTTCAGGCTTTGCCACAAATGGCTGGAACTTCTTTAATCAAACCTTAACGAATAGCTATTTTGCAGATGGGCGCGATATGGTTTCGATACCCAATATCCCTGAAGCCAATGCTTTGCTGCAATTCTTTTACGTTGCTAATACGTGCAAGCATTTGGAAAATGATTTAACACCTGAAAACCCAGCGACAGGCGGTGTCGCGCGTGATATTGGAATGTATTTGGTGAAAGGTAGCGCTGCAGGTGGCGGAGGTGTATTTTTACAAGTTAATAACGGAACAACATACCAAGCGCTTATCAACTTTTTGGACGGTAGCGGTACTGCTACGATTAGGTTTGGAGAACAGCATCTGGACTTTAATAAAGAATTAGGGACAGTGTTTCCTTATTGCGGAGAAGTCACATTCAGGCTGGCAGATTCCAGAGATCCGGCTGCGCCATTAATAGAACAGCCAGAGCCTGCCTTGCAGCAAATACAGGAATTATATTGGGATGGATTAAAAGATTTATGGTTTAATACATTTGATAATCCCGGTGGATCGATTATTGCTGGGGCTGGTGGCTTACCAGCGGATGATTTCACATTCAATACCGCTTACACCTATACGTCTCTTGTTCCGCCAGGGGCTGCAGTCTTGCCGCTCCCTGAGCCATCGTATAAAGGCCAATTGGGCGATGCATTTGACCAATGGCTTGAACCAAATCTGGCAAACTTTTTGACAACGCTTGAAGCGTCTCAACGTTACACAATCAATAACCTGATCACCGAAAAAGGCTGGGCTGGTGCTGCGATTTGGTATAACAGGATTGCTGAAATGAACGGCTTGATGACAACTGCTGTTTTAAATATGCCTTATCCTTCAAAATTCCCATCCGTTCAGGAACATATTTACCGTGAGAAAAAATTGAGAAATGCGAATGTCTCTTTTGATACGCGCTTTCATCCGCAAATTAGAGATGGTGATCCTATATTTTTCCGTGAAGAAAAACATGCTGAAATGGCAGATGCTCTTTGGGTTGCATTTAATTACTGGCAGGAAGGATCAGGAGGAGCTACGCCGCATGCCGCATCGACTGGAAATGCGATGATTGACTCTATCAACGCGCTATTTGGTACAGAGGGATTGTATAATATCCGCCGAAACCCTAATACGCATCCTTTAGCACAAATTGTAGGAATAGGACGCGGGCTTGTGGAGAGTGCGATCCGCAATCTTACAATATCTGTTGTTGGCGGTGTCAGCGGTAACCTTTTACAATTTTTGGATGTACCTGCAAATTACGCAAAAATTGCCAGCACGTTTTTGATTACAGTTACTATGGTCGGCCTGACTGCCGGATTTGTATTATTCTATGTTGTGCCTTTCTTACCATTTATCTATTTCTTCTTTGCAGTTGGAGGGTGGATCAAAGGTATATTTGAAGCCATGGTTGGCGCACCTCTATGGGCGCTTGCGCATATTCGTATTGATAGTAACGGACTTCCGGGCCAAGCTGCCGTTGCGGGATATTTCCTGATATTTGAGATTTTCTTAAGACCTATCCTGATTATTTTTGGCATGCTAGCCAGTGTTTCAACATTCTCTGCGCTTGTCAGTGTTTTAAATCAGGTCTTTGATCTCTTAACAGCTAATTTAGCAGGTTTTGATTACCGTGCCGAGGTTGTCGGTACTGCTGATCAGGTTGGTGGAGGTGCCATACCTGTTCAATCTACAATTGCCTCTGCGCGCAACGCTATCGATGAATTTTTCTTCACAATTATTTACACCGTTATCATCTATTTGATGGCTATGTCGTCCTTTAAACTCATTGACATTATACCTAACAACATATTGCGGTGGATGGGACAAAGCACTGCAACCTTTAATGATCAGCGTGAAGATGCGGCAGCAACTCTTGTTGGTAAAGCAACTGTTGGTTCGCAGCAAACATCTTCTGCTTTAAGTGGAGGTTTAAAGGCTCTTGCAGGCTAGGTAAACCGCAGGCGAATGAATGAAATATGAAAAGAAAATCTGGACAAGTCTTAAAATACGCTGTTTTGCCGGGATTTATCCCGCGCATTATTGCGCTTTTTACATCCGGATTTTCAACACTCGCATACTACATTGCTGTCGTTTATAACATTGTTAAGTTGATACCTGATGGTCACCCTTATTTACAAAGGCAAAATATAGGCAAATACGGCGTCAGGCACGTTATATTAGCTGCGGCCAATAATCTTCAATTTACAAGACACCATATCGACCAGATTATTATCTTTTTTACGATATTAACAGGTCTCTTTGCCATTGGAATACAAGTTGTATTGCTGTTTCTTGCACTCTTTGCCACGCAAGAAGTTTTTGCCCTAACATTTCCTGTTGTTGATTTATTTAATAACCCAAATGCTACAACGGGATCTTTAGGGCCTGAGCAGGATCTTGCTTTTATTATTCTTGATAGAGTGTTTGGATTAGATTCTTTAGCGGGCGCCGCAGGAACACTTTACCCTTCTTTTGATTCTTGTATCTCTCAAGGACTTCCGTGTGAGAGCACGAACGGAACCCCATTTTATCAGGCAGTAGGTGTCTATCCTTATGCATTCCATACAGCTCTTCATACCATGCTTCAATTCTACTCTCTTGGTATCATTGTTATTGGAGCTTTGTTATTAATATATTTTGCCATCACAATTGTTGGAGAAACAGCAGCCACAGGAACACCTTTTGGACAGCGTTTTAATCGCGCCTGGGCGCCGGTGCGGTTTTTATTTTTCTTTGCCTTAATCGTCCCGTTTACAGGTGGAGGCGTCAATGAAGGTTTGAACGGCGCGCAAATTATTACCTTCTGGGTTGCAAAACATGGATCTAACTTTGCAACCAATGCATGGTCTTATTTTAATACAAACCTTGCAGGTGCAACATTTCTCGGCAATCAGCAAAACTTAGTAGCTCAGCCTAACCGTCCTGAAATGGGTGAAATTAATCAGTTTTTTTTAACGGCTAAAGTTTGCGCGATTGCTGAAGGAACCAGATATGGAGATCCGACGCAGCCTGTCAAAAATATTCAACCTTACATCGTTCGCTCAAATCCTCCGGCATATTTCGTTCCACCTCCCCCTCCTGGAAATGCGCCAGGCAGTACCGATGCCATGCTGCTCATAGGAACTCCCTATGGAACAGCACCAAGCACTGGTGCAGCGGGAACAGGTGCCCTGGGTTTTGCCATGGGTGGTAACATTCATATTCGATTTGGTGAAATTAGCCGAGATTTAGATGGTGATGGGCGCCTGGATAAGTATGATGGCTGGGGCGGGAATGTTTTTCCTTTTTGCGGCGAAATGGTTGTTATCACAACCGATGTTTTTGAACCTGGCTCCATATTCATAGCTGAGCAATATTACAATTTAATACAGCAGTTGTGGCAAGATCCTCAGATTAACCAAGTTGCTGAATGTATTGTGAACACGTCATTGAGTGGACGCGATATTGATCCG